>CAZQBV010000158.1:0-1511 GCA_964592125.1 uncultured Christensenella sp. | reverse complement strand
TGTGTTAAGTGGTGCAATTCTTATTTTGGCTATTTGGTTGGATAACCGAAAAGAACAGTAGGAGGAAGATAAATGAATCATATAGCAGCCACAGCCGGCAACAGTTTAGGTCAAAATAAAGTGGTCAAACTACTCACGAAGCAAAAAGCACTTATTGCAATATTGGCAATGCTTGTTATTATGGCATTTTCAGGCACAAATTTCTTTACGCCATATAATCTTATGGATTTGCTTCGGTCAGCATCCATTATGGAAATACTGGCTTTTGGCGTTACGTTAACCATTATTTGTGGTGGATGTGACCTGTCCATTGGGGGCATCCTTAGTGTGTCGGGTATTGTAACCATCATGTTGATGAATGTGATGCCCATGCCCGCTGCCATCATTTGCGCAATCGCCTTTGGTGCGGGAATTGGCTTTGTAAATGGATTTTTTATTGTGAAACAGAAAACCGAGCCCTTTATCATTACCCTTGGTATGGGAATGTTGCTAAAAGGAGTTGCACAACAGATTACAAATGCGCATCCAATCTCAGCAAAGAATCCGGCTTTTATGATTTTAGGCAATGGGAAAATTGGAGAGATACCATATCTTGTTATTTTCATGGTGGTGGTAATGCTGCTGCTTTACTGGTTGCTACGCTACACTTCGTTTGGTCGGAATTGTTATGCCATTGGTGGAGATTATGAAGTTGCTGTGTATTCTGGTATAAACGCCATCCGCACAAAATGGTTGACTTATGTAATTTGCGGGATGACTGCAGCATTGGCTGGTGTACTTTTGTCTGCACAATTAAATTCAGGATCATCTACCTATGGCGAAACAACCGCACTGATGGTAAACTGCGGCGTTGTAGTTGGCGGAACATCATTTGCTGGCGGTGTTGGCGGTATCTTTCAAAGTGCCTTGGGCTTGCTTGTGTTTGCAGTATTGGAAAATGCACTAAATATGCTGGGCATTGACTCTTATATCCAACAAGTAATTAAGGGAATTGTTATCGTGGCCATTATTTGGATGGATTGCTATGGTAGAAAAAGAAGAAGAGAAGCGGTGTAACATAAAATTGCTACGTGGCAACAGCGGCTTGCAGCAATCATTCCGGTCTGTATATTCAGAAAATATTCAGGCACGTTTACGTGGTGTCAAGCCAGTATGGTGGCTAATTAGCCAAGCAAATGGTCGCAGCGATACAGGGCGTTCTGAAAGGTTTTTGATGTGCATGCCGTTTAGTCTTCCAAATTGCCCATCCGCACAAGTGCCGTTTCAGCCTTAAGAGCATACGATACAACCGTACAAAAGACATCGCAACCGTTGGTAAGTAAATGAGGCACTCCAACATAGAAATTACCGCAAGGTTGTATGTTGATTCTGATATGGAAGTATTTTGCGAAGCAATTAATCACGGGGGATAAGGTCTATTTTTTTATACTGAACGACATTCTCACTCGAAAAATGAAAAAAACATTTTTCGAGTCGCGCATACTGCGCGCGATTTATTACGAAGTATATCG
>CAZQBV010000157.1:0-1564 GCA_964592125.1 uncultured Christensenella sp. | reverse complement strand
TGCTGCATATTGTGCGTTACAATTAACAAAGTGTATTTTTGTTTCAGCTCCCCCATCAAATCCTCTATTTTTGTTGTGGAAATAGGATCCAATGCAGAGGTAGGCTCGTCCATCAATATCACTTCTGGCTCCACAGCAATTGCTCTGGCTATGCACATGCGTTGCTGCTGCCCGCCCGACAACATCAATGCGCTCTTGCCCAGCCTGTCCTTGGTTTCCTCCCAAAGTGCGGCTCCCTTTAGGCTCTGCTCTACAATGCCATCCAGCGTTGCCTTGTTTTTCATACCATGTACGCGCGGTCCGTAGGCAATGTTGTCGTATATGCTCATGGGAAAGGGATTTGGCTTTTGAAACACCATCCCCACTTTTTTACGTAGCAGAGTTACATCCACGCGCGGGTCGTAAATATTTTCTCCATCCAGCATTACCTCGCCAGTTATTTTCACACCTTCCACCAAATCATTCATGCGATTCAGCGTTTTCAAATAGGTGGATTTTCCACAACCGGAAGGCCCTATCAATGCGGTAATCGAATCGCTTTCTATTTCCAGATTGATCTCTTTTAGTGCATGATTCGCACCATAGTACAAATTCAAATTTTTTGTTATAATTTTTGCTTCCACGTTTTACCTCTTGGTAATATTGTATTTTTTACCCATATAGTTTGTTAGCAGATTGATCAACAGAACAATCATAACCAGAACCGCCGCAATACCAAATGCAATGTCGTTTTGTCCTTTTGCTGCATAGGTATACAGCTGTACAGTAAGTGTGGCTCCCGACTCCATCGCGTGTGAAAAGAAACCTTTTGGCAAATTGGTGCCAATTCCCGACGTAAAAATCAGCGCTGCGGACTCTCCCACAATTCTGCCTATGCTCAGTATCACTGCCGTTATAATGCCCGGCAATGCGGACGGCAATATAATGGTGCGTATCATATACCACTTAGTCGTGCCAATGCCCAAAGCCCCCTCCCGGTATGGTTCAGGCACAGTTTTCAGTGCTTCCTGCGTGGTGCGCACTATAATGGGCAGTATCATAATAACCAGCGTAAGCGCACCTGCCAAAATAGAATAGCCCAGTTGAAGCGTTACCCCGAAAAACATGGCACCAAACAATCCATACAAAACCGAGGGTATGCCCGCCAACGTTTCTGTTGTAAATTCTATAACACGGGCAATCTTCCCTTTGCGAGCATATTCATTTAGGTATATTGCAGCGCCCACCCCTATTGGCGTTACAATTAACAGTGTAATACCAATCATGTACAGCGTATTTATGATACTGGGCAAAATCCCCACTGTTTTGTTTAGCGAGCTTGGCGCTGTGGAAAGAAATTCCCAGTTGATTTGCGGCAACCCTCTATACAGTATATAGGCTATCATATAAAGGAGCAACAGCACTACCACTCCTGCACAAAGGAAAATAACTCCTTTCAATATTGCATCTGTTGGTCTGCGCCTTTTTTGCATGATGCTTTTAGTAGCCTGATCTGCTTTATTATTTGGCATGTTCTGCACCACCTTTTTTCAGCACAACACCCATAATCACATGAATAATCATA
>CAZQBV010000156.1:0-1732 GCA_964592125.1 uncultured Christensenella sp. | reverse complement strand
TTCTTGTTAGAGCGATGAAACAGAGGTTTTAAATCGGAATTGGTATCATTCGTTGTCTGTCGCCACATTTGCACTCTCTGTAACGCCGGGTTGATTTACTTTACTTTCTTGCCATGCGCGTTTCCACAGCACCACACCCAACAACACTGTCAGTATTTCCGCAAAAACAATCGATAGCCACAATCCGTTTTGCCCCAGCAGCATAGGCAGTACCAACAATGCCACCAGCAGCGGAACGGTGCTGCGAGACAGGGATACAGCCATTGCACCGCCCACATGCTTCATAGATTGCAGGAAGGAAACCAGCAAAATATTGAAGGCGGCAAATGGCAGATGCAAAAAATACAGCCTGGAAGCATCTACAGTGAAGGCCAGCAATGCAGGATTGTCTAATATAAATATGCTGTAGAAATGAGTTCCCCCAAAAAACAGAGCAACATACATGGCAATGGCCAGCAGAATGCCAAACCATACCGTCGCCCTGAACAGCGAATGTATTCTTTCCGGCATATTGGCGCCCTTAAAGTAGCTTACCGCAGGCTGAATGCCCTGCGCCGCACCTAAAAAGGCCGTTATGCCAATTAGCGCCGCATACCCAATTACCAAATACGAGGCAAGGCCGGCATCCCCCAGCCCATTTTTCACGATTGCCAAATTGTACAACAACGCCACAAACCCCATAGAGAATTCCGCTATGAAGGCAGGCAGGCCAAACAGACCAATTTTGCCCAATATTTTTGCGGAAGTTTTCGGTTTTTGAAAATACAAATTCCCCTGCTTGCGCAAAAAGTGGGGCATTAGAATGATTACGCTAAACACAGGCCCCAGCCCAGTTGCCAGCGCTGCACCCGCAATTCCCATGTTCAGCGGGTACATAAACACCCAGTCCAACACAATGTTGGAAACAGAGCCAATGGCCAGCGACCACATGGCAAGGCCGGGTTTGCCATCGTTGCGTACATAGGTGGAAAGCGCAAAACTAAAGATAAGGAAAGGGCAGAACAACAGAAAATACCGTATGTAGGTAGTGGTATCTTCCAATATTGCTTCCCCTGCACCCAAAGCTTTTGCCAATGGCGCAGAAAATACCAGCCCCAACGCCATAATGGCAACAGAAAAGAATACCGTGAATAGAATGGAAATATTGAACACATCCCGAGCATTTCTTACATCGCCCTGCCCCATTTTTGTGGAGATTACTACGCCCGTTCCCACTGCCACCAGCATGGAAAGTGCAATCATTATTTCCACTACGGGCACCGCAACCCCTACCGCTGCCAACGCACCGGTACCCAGCCTTTGCCCTATGAAAATGCCATCCACAATAAAATAAATGGAATTGAAAATCAGCCCAATCATCTGGGGGATCACATACTTTCCAAACAATGTAGATGTTTTCATTTTTTCGTAATTCATGTAAACTCTCTTTCTTTGTTTGCCCGGGGCAACCTTGCGCCGCACCCACAGGCAAATAAAAAAGGCCACTGGAGCGCACTGCTCTGGCCTACCGTGCTTCACTTTGCCTCTGCCAAATTGCACCCCGGCGGGTGAAATCCGCACCGTATTCAAACGGATGAATATTTAATTCAGCTTATAATAGCACGCTATTTTTTTCTTGTCAATGAACGAACCGTGAATTCATCTGTACACAGCAATACAAATTCTATTATAATAATACCTAAGGCGATACCGCACAGAAATCGAGTCGTTGGCATCGCGAAGGATTTTTGTG
>CAZQBV010000155.1:0-1868 GCA_964592125.1 uncultured Christensenella sp. | reverse complement strand
CGTTCTATGTCGTCACCTACAAGCTGTCGAACAAGATGAGGCAGATTGAAAAGAATCCCGAGGTTGCCGTTTGTGCTGTGGATTGGTTTAGCGGACAAGGGGTTGGCGTGAACATGGGTTGGGTGCTGGAGCCGCAGAACGCCGAAATCAGGCTTAAATTGCGTGAAGCATTTGCTGAATGGTATGACCATGCCAACAACGAGCAAGACAAAAACTGCTGTATTCTCAAAATCCGTCTTACAAATGGTATGCTTATTAAGGACCACGGAGCCGCACGTTATCAAATTGATTTTACAAACAAGTCAGTGAAGATAAGTGAGAATTGGGGAGAGTTTAAGTAAATATCCATTCACTTGACTGATGGTGTTTGCGCATTTTGGGCGGCGACGTTGTGAGAATCACCGTCCAATGGCTGAAAATTATAGATAAGTCCGATGCAGCGCACAATGGTGAGATTTGCGGTGGAATGGGATTGTAGCACGGCGAAGCTGCACACTGGCTGATGATTTCCGGAGGTAAAGGGGAGCTTTTATGTATGAAAGAATGCTTGATAAAACTTCAAAACCGACTTTTGATACGCTGGTCGATTATTGTGGGGAACAAGGACCATTATTTCTTGGGCTTGATATGTTTATGAAAGCCACCCCCGACATGAAATCGGAAATACGCTTCCCTTATGGCAATAAATATGGTTGGGGTATCAAGTATTCGTGCAAAACCAGGTACATATGCGACGTATTTACAGACAAGAATGCTTTTACAGTACTGCTGCTACTGACCAACGCACAAGCGAAAAAAGTTTTCAATAGTCTATCTCTCTACGGACGATTGGCATGGGAAAGCAAATACCCTTGTGGCGATGGTGGCTGGGTACATTATAGGGTTTTATTTGATGAAATGCTTGTGGATGTAAAATTGCTCTTAACTGTAAAAATGAAAAGGAAGGGCGGAAACCCCCACATGCCAAACCTATTAAAACAAATCCCCCAAACCATGCGGAAGCAGGGCATTCCGGAAGAAACCATTGCCCGAATGTACATACCAGCCACAGGTGGTGCAGAGGATGTCATGGCACTCATCATGCAAATGGACAAGCTTCTGACCAAAGAGCAGTGCCTTGCTGTCATGCAGGAGCAGGGTTGCTGCAAAACCGGCATTGGCCCGGCGGCTCATCGTGCGTTTGGGGAAGCAAACAGTGGCAAAACCTTGCAAGAAAAGGTTGCGCTCCTAAACGACACGCAAATGCCGCACAGGGCACCTTGCCGATTGAACGAGGACGGCACACTTTCGGTTTTTTGGGGGTCTGAAGAGTTGAAAAAGGGAAGCTGTCCCTGCGGGTTTGTCAAAAGGCTGCCGCAGAATTATGAAATCCCGCGCACGTTTTGCGGGTGCTGTGGCGGTCACATACGGAATAACTATCAAAAATCCCTTGGTGTAAAGCTGCGGCTTATAGAGATTGTATCCTCATCATCCAGCTCCGGCGGCAAAAAACGGTGTGAGTTTTTGTTTGAGGTTATGAAGGGGAAATAGCCATGCACATCAAAACACACCAAACCGGTTTTTGTGCCGCAAAAAGAAAAACTGTCCCTGGGGGTCTATCAAAAAACCGCCACAGAATTATAAAATTCCGCTCACGTTTTGCGGTTACTGAGGTGTGAAGCTGCGGGTCATAGAGATTGTAATAATAAACATATGTTGTTTTGCTTACCAAAACGGATTCAGTCATGCCCCCATTGTTTATCTGTTAAGTTAGTGTTATATCCCATACTCCCACCTTCATATACTATCCAGTCAAGAATTTCCCATTTGTATTGTTCAGTTTTCGGGTGTCGGCATTACCGACACCTGAATTTGTCAACTTCACAACT
>CAZQBV010000154.1:0-2067 GCA_964592125.1 uncultured Christensenella sp. | reverse complement strand
CAATGTATGAAAATCCCGAAGCGGTACACAAACTGGTGGATATTTCTGTGCAGCACAACATTGCGCTGGCGCGAAAAGCCATCTCGCTAGGTGCAGATTATATTCTGTTGGGAGACGATTACGGCGGCGGCAACCAGCTTTTGGTATCGCCAGACAAATTCCGCGAATTCTTCCTGCCCGGGTTTAAACAGGTGGTGCAAGCCATTAAGGCAGAGGGCGCCTATTGCTTTAAGCATTGCTGCGGCGATATCAACGAAATTGTGGACGATATGGTAGCCACAGGCATTGATGTGCTTCACCCACTGGATCCTTCCGCAAATATGGATATACTGGATGTAAAAAGACGGCACCCCAACCTTGTGGTAATGGGCGGCATAAACTGCTACGAGCCCCTGTGCGAGTACAGCCTAGAGGAACTTACCAACGAAACCAAGCGTGTGTTGGAAACAGTGGGCAAAAATGGCCGGTTTATCATTGCCTCCTCCAACAGTGTGCATTCGGATGTAAAACCGGAAAACTATGTGGAACTGCACAAAATACGTCGGGAAACACCCGTTGTTTACGACTGATACGAAGCCTTTTTGCAGTTTGTAAGAGGATAGCACAGAGTGCTATATCTCAATTGAAAGTACTTTACTCGTTCGATATTCGATATTTGTAGAAAAACCTATAGGAGGAGTTTACTATGACAACATTTGCTTTGTTTTATGGAAATCGTGCTTTTATGCCGGATGAAGTGGTGGATGAAGCCCGCCCATTGCTGGAGCAGGCCGTACGAAATGCCGGCTGCAATTTTATTAGTATGGATGTATCACTTACCAGCCACGGCGCTGCCGAAACAGTGGCGGAAGCCAAAATTTATGCCGATTTTCTTGCGAAGAACAAGGGGAAATTTGATGGCGTAATTGCCTGCCTTGCAAACTTTAGTGACGAGGCCGCCACCATAACAGCGCTAAAGGATTGTGGCGTACCCATTTTAATACAAGCCTCTCCCGATGAAATTGGAAAAATGGATTTTGCACGGCGCAGAGATGCCTTTTGCGGAAAAATGGCCATTACCGATTTGTTTTACCAATACGGTGTGCCCTTCTCTCTTACCCAATCGCATGTGGTGGCGCTGGAAAGTGACGAGTTCCAACGCGAGTTGAAAAAATTTGCTGCTGTGTGCCGCGTGGTGGGCAATATGCGCAACTTAACCATAGCTGCAATTGGCGCACGTGTTTCCGCATTCAAAACCATGCGCTTTGACGAGCTGACTGCTCAAAAGCATGGTATTACTGTAGAAACCATAGACCTTGCAGATTTTTTCCTGCGTATGAAGGCTATAGATACCGCTTCATCCGCCTATAAAGACAGGCTAAACTTTTACAACGAGTATGCAAATTTCAGCAAAGTGCCTGCCACCGCACTGGAAAAAATGGTGCGTGCCAGCCTGGCTGCCGACCAAGTGGCCGAGCAATACGAAACAAATTGCATGACCATTCGCTGCTGGGACGAATTCCAGCGCGAGATGAATATTTCGGTATGCAACCTAATTAGCGAGCTGAACGACAGGGGCATTGTAACCGCCTGCGAGCTGGATCTTGCAAATGCACTTTCTATGAAGGCACTTAGCAGCGCCTCTGGCGAAGCTTCCAGCTGTTTGGATTTCAACAACAACTATGGCGACGACCCAAACAAGTGCATCCTGTTCCATTGTGGCCCAGTGCCAAACGGCCTGATGGCTGGCAAGGGAGAAATAATTGAGCATAAAATGTTCCAAAAAACCATGGGTGACAATGTGAGCTGGGGCGTGAACCAAGGGCACATAAAGGCCATGCCCATGACCTATTCCAGCGCGAAAACGGAAGATGGCAAAATTGTAACATATGTGGACAACGCCCGCTTTACCGACGATGCCATAGAGCAGGGATACTTTGGCACGGGTGGCGTGGTAGAAATACAAAATATGCAACAGAAGCTGTACACCATTTCCAAAAATGGGTTCCGGCATCATGTAAGCGTAACCGCTGGTCATTATATGGATGCTATTTTAGAAGCATATACCACATATCTTGGCTATGATAT
>CAZQBV010000153.1:0-2072 GCA_964592125.1 uncultured Christensenella sp. | reverse complement strand
CCATACGGCAGTTCCAAAACGCTCTGCATTTTGGATGGAATCACTATTGAACGACCTTCCCGCTCGAAAAATAAAAAACTATTTTTCGAGTCGCGCATATTGCGCGTGATTTGAAACAAATGCTTCAAATCGGAATTGGTATAAAAAGGGATAAATTGAATCAATACACTTTTTGAAAAACAGAAAAGTGAGTGCTGGGCAGTTCGTTGCATATAATCAAGTTGTAAAGATTGCTATACCTGCATAGACAAAAGTAGCATTTTACGATATAATAACTCCATTCAAGTTTTTCGAGTTTAAAGTAGAGTCAGACTGTTTAATACAGTAGTTATACAGAAAAATACAATTGAAAATGGTTCTGACAGTAAGCTGAAGAATAAGAAGAAATAAAACTTATGATCGGATAGATATATGTCAAAGGAATCTAAAGAACCTTCTAAAGAGATAAAGCATATTAAAACAAAAATGGCAGCATTGCTTGCGGGACTGGCAGCAACAGCGATGGTTTTGGTGCCTGCTATGGCAGCCCCACCTACAGAACCACAAATAGATGCTGCACCTACTTATGTGCAAACGCGGGAAGCGCCTGCACAAAGTGCTACACCGTTAACAGAAGAAGCAAGTGTGAAAAAGCCCGCGCCAAATGAACTTTCGCAATGGACAAATGATGACAAGGCGGTTCAATCGGCACGGGAAGTGAATGGAGATGTGACGGGCGGTGCCTTGCAAATTCAAGACACGCTAACACCGCCGAGCACGGCAAGCTTTGCGCCGGTGGCAACTGCAGTGCCTACTGCTACGCCAAGTGCGACGCAGGATGAAATGGTAGCAGAAGAAGCGGCGGACGAGGCAACAGAACAGGCAAGTGATTCTGATCTGGAAGAAAGCACCAGTGTGGAAGAGGAAGTTACTGCAAGCAGCGATGGTGCGCTGGAAGAAGAAACAATTACAGAAGAAGACGACCAAGCTGCAGAAGGGGTTTCTTTACAGGAAGAGACCAAAGTGACAGAACCCCTGCCCAGCGACGACTCCCTGCAGGTAACAGACAATATTCAGGGAGAAGAAATGACCGAGGATATTGAATCGCTGATGTATCAGCCGGTGGAAACCCGAGTGGGACTGCTACAGGAAAAGCTAATGCAGCTGGGATATATGGAAGAAGCCCCCGTACCGCAAGTGTATGATGCACTCACACAACTGGGCGTGATGTATTTCCAGAGAAATCATGGGCTGGAGGTAACTGGTATTGCCGATGATGCAACAACAGATTTGGTGATGTCGGGCGAGGCGCAGCCCTATATGATAAGCTTGGGCTCTGAAGGGGAGGATGTGCGGCAGTTGCAAAACAACCTTGCCAGTTTAGGGCATGCGGTTGCTGTAACGGGCAATTTTGACGCTGAAACAGAAACGGCAGTGATTGCTTTTAAACAAATGAAGGCAATGGAAGCCACTGGAATAGTGGATATGGCCGTGAAAAAGGCCATTGCAGTGGAAGCGGCGCTACATGGCATGGTTTCCAGCACGGCGAACCCAGGTGTGGAACAAATGATTGCCGTTGCCGAAGCGCAGCTTGGAAAGCCCTATGTGCTAGGTGCGAAGGGTGCCGATGCCTTTGATTGTTCTGGGCTGGTATACTACTGTTTAAACCAAAGTGGTTACCAGATTGGCTATATGACATCTGGAGAGTGGGCTAATGCCCCATACACTACCATTTCCTCTATGAGCGAGCTGCAACGGGGAGACATTGTGTGCTTCCAAGGGCATGTGGGCATTTATATTGGGGATGGGCGAATGATAGACGCATCCTCTTCACAGGCTCAGGTGAGGGTATCTACAGACATACAGTCTTCTGGGTACTGGGTAAACTCGTTTATATGCGCAAAACGTGTGTTCTAAAGAATGGCTGGCTGAGATGAACGGATGTGGAAAACAGTCTGCATCCGTTTTTTATATGGTTGGAAGTTGTGTGTTTCTTGCCAACGTTTACTGGTCACGAACTTATTGGCACAGCGGGATGTGATACTAATTCTTGATTAAAAACGTTATACGTTTTTAATCCGTGCCATAGGCAC
>CAZQBV010000152.1:0-2083 GCA_964592125.1 uncultured Christensenella sp. | reverse complement strand
TCCCGCTCGAAAAATAAAAAAATATTTTTCGAGTCGCGCATATTGCGCGTGATTTAAAACAGATGTTTTAAATTGAAATTGGTATTAAAAAGGGGTTGGCTCAGTTTTTCGCGGAGCAGCCCCTTTTTGGGTTGTTTTGATTCTGGAACCTATTTTGCTTCGGAAATAGTATCTTTGGAAGAAATAGTATCTTTGGAAATAGTATAGATATTATTTTTTGCATCAAATGTAAAACCATTGGATAACAAAGCCATACAGGAAGCTTTATTATCTTTGCTTGGCTGAACAATGATTCTTTTAGAATCTATCAAATAAAAAATTTGTTTAATCAGCAAGGCAATCATCGATTTACCGATACCTTTACCCAGATAAGATTCCTCACCTATGAGATAATCAATGCTATATGTTCCCAAAAGAGGTGTGTTTCCATACCAATCTTCCTTGCTGTCTGCACATTTATAGAATTGGCAAAATCCGATGGGGATGTCCTCCCATAGCGCAATAAAGTAAGTAATCCATGTAAACTCATCATGACGCCCTTTGATTTCAAGCAGCCAGTCATCAATAGAACAAAGACCGGGTATTTCAAACCATTTTTTTATATGCTCTTTATATAACCAGCTTTCCAATTGCGGTATATCGCTATCATTTAGCAATCTAATTTTTAACATATCTAGTTGTAAGTAATCCTTTATACAATTCCGATTTAAAAACTCTGTTTTACCACCCCAAAAAATAAACAAATGAGGCGATATACTTCGTAATAAATTGTGCGCAGTAGGTGCGACTTCCCAAATGTTTTTTTGTTTTTTAAGTGGGAATGTGGTTACACTATTCCAATTCTTCCGGCACTTCCAGCCCTTGTATTTCCAGCCTTGCAATTTCGTAGGATTCTTGATTATATACCCTAAAAGGAGATTCTATTATGGGGGGATAGTATTCGCCAAGCGCTAGTCCTGCGGCGGCCTCTGCTACCAAAGCGCCTTGACCCTTGGGCAGCTGTGTAGCAGCAACCTGTACCCATCCCTCCTGCATAAACGTCAATATTTCGGGGGTAATTTCTGCACCGCCCACAGGTATGGTTGCATTGGCAGCCTTCACTGCCTTGGCAGCACCTTCCAATGAAGCGGAATCTGCGCACCAAATGCCACCAAGATCTGGGAAGTCAGCAATCAGCTTGGCTGCCAAAGATTCGGCAGTGGTTACAGAGCTGCTTTTTTCCCTTGCCAGTACCGGTATTGCTGTTTCAGTTATCATCAGGTCAAAAGCTTCAATACGCTGCGCTACCCGCCAGTCGGGCTTTTCGGGGGATAGAATGGCAATGCCCGAGCGGTTGCCAACTAAATTCACCATTCTGCCAGATGCACGGTAGGCCATGTTGTAGTCTCCGGGATCTACCAAAATATCGGCATTCACACCCTTGATGGCAGTTACGGTAATAAGGGGAATGCCCGCCGCTTGCGCCTGTTTGCAAGCCTCTGCCACGGTTTCGCCTGCTGGAGCTACGGCAATGGCGCTAAAGCCCTGCTGTGTAAAATATTGAATGTCTTCGGCCTGCTTTTTTGCATCGCCATTTGCATCCCGAATTTCGTAAGCAACGCCTGCAGCATCGCAATACTCTTGAAAACCGGCGGCACTTAATGTAGCATGATCTGACTGCTGGTAGCTGAGGGAAAAGCCAATTTTTATGCCGGCAGTGGATTTTACCACAATGGTATCGTCCATCACGGAATCTGTGCTAACCGGCACTGGGGTTGCGGTTGCTTCCGCTTCCTGAAGTTCGTTTGGCACAGCCCCCATAGAAGCAGTGTTTTTTTTGCCACTGCAACCAACCAATAACATTGCCAGCAACAGTATGATACAAATAACAGAAAAGTTCTTTTTCACAGGATGCTCCTTGTAAATAAACAGTATTGATACCCACTAGTATAATGCAAAACACAAAAAAAACAAAGCCCTAGGTGTTGGTGGCTGAGTGCAAGCAACACAAAGGGTTTTTATACTAATTCTTGATTAAAAACGTTACAAGTTTTTAATCCGTGCCATAGGCACGAAGCACCAAACACTTTTGTGTTTTGTGCTA
>CAZQBV010000151.1:0-2123 GCA_964592125.1 uncultured Christensenella sp. | reverse complement strand
CACAGCTGTCGGTAACCTGCTGATTCTTGTCACTGCGTTTGATGCGGTGGTCGGGCGAGTTGTAGAATTGACCAGCGCACTGAGAGCAAAGACACAACTCGAGAGCTTTGTTCCAGTCCGGCTTATTCCTTTGAAGCCCAACGCTGATACCCAATGCTTTATTCACTCGTCCCATGGCTTCACCGTCCAGCGCACCCACGAAAGAACCGAGGACACTTTTATCCAAGGTACGCAATTGCTCCAGCTTTACGACAGACTCTTTCCCAAGGCCAAAGGTCTTGTTGAGTTTTACGTGAACCGGCATATTCCCTTTACGCTGTACATTGCTGCTAACAGCAGCAACAATTACGGTGGCACTGTGTGCATTGCCGGTGTTGTTCTGAACAATCAAAACAGGGCGCTTGCCTTGTTGTTCACTGCCAGATGTGGGTGCCAGTTGAGCCATATAGATTTCTCCGCGTTTAATGTGATTCATAGTGGTGTTATTCATAATGTAATCTCCTCTTTTTTGTTTTTAATGTAAGTAGCCCAGAGGCAATGCGGCCCAGTGTTGGTCTTTGTTAAAAATGGACGCACTACCCCTGGGGGAGTTCGAATTTTGTATTTGCCTCAATTTGTCCTCGACGACCCAAGGCTGGGGAATCCATCCGGCGGCTGGCAGCTTACCAGTCTCACGGGTATCTCACCCCTCCGAGGTTCTCTCCGAGCTGTCCTCACTTGTTGCGACGGTTTTACCGCTCGACTTTATGACCGGACAGGAGTAGCATTATCCCTGTGCTTGTTTTCGCCACAGTGGAGGCTATCCACTGCTTACAGACAGTATTTATCGCTTTCCAGTTACGGGTCACTGCGTACCGTCTGAGGTAGCTTGTGCTTATGCACAGCACAGTTCATGTACCGATTGGATTGAATATTCTTTTGTCAAGGTGCAAGAGCGGATAACCTGGTATTTGGTACCTTGGAAATTTATCCCCTCACTTGTATGGGCTGGGAGAGGGTGTTTTTAAGGGTGCTAAGAAAAATAATTTTTTATTTTTTTGATTCCAGCTTTAACAGACTCATGGATACTCATTGTTGAAACCTTTTCGAATGAAGCAATTTCCGCTAAGGAATAGCTGTCAAGGAGATACATTTTCAAACGTTGTCTTTGTTTGTCGGATATTATGTTGCTTGCGGAAACAAGGCATTCTTTTATTTCTCTTAAAACTATTTCATCAAGCACTGGATTGGTTAATGACGAATCACGCTCAATATCGCAAGCCTCATATCCAAATAACTCATGCTTTCTTCTATCTCGAGTTCTAAATTTTTCATCGTTTTTCAGCGATACCACAATGGCTTCCCATTGTTCACTTGTCATAAAAAGGCAGGGTTGATGCTTTTGCACTTCTGGATGGTTGTAAATAGTGATTCCTGAACAATCAGTAATCACGGCCCACTGTTCTTCGCCGGTCCAGCCTTGGTACTCCTGCGTCAAATCAACGATGGCAAGTATTTCTGTATTTTCTTTTTTATTGGTCATTTTTAATCTCCTTAGTTTTTGATTGGTGGCTTAAAATCAAAAACCGGAGACTACGGATAACGGGCTATTTGGCATTGCCATCTGTTTAAGGGCATAAAAAAATCCTTTCAGCCCTTGGGGGCCAAAAGGAAAGTAAAAAAGGAGCCGTATGAAAGTCACATGCTGTCTTGGGTACCGTGAATAATCTGAAACACCTTTGTTAGGTTCGTATTCAGACTTTCATACGGCACATAGGAAGACAGCGACTTTCATCGGCTCCAGGGCACAATATGCATATTAAATTGTTGTTCTATTTCGTGCTATTATTTTTGCTTAGATTCTACGCAATTAATCTATAACGTACACTGCCATTGCGGCAAAGAACCAGGTTATACACGGCTTCTCTGCCGCAGGCACTGCATTTTGCCTGCACATGACCACGGCAGTCCTCATAAACAAATATCGTATTGTGCCCGCAAAAGTGGCACCGTATCTTCCTCTTTTTCAGCTGGTCAGTACCTTGGTTGTGTTTTCGTATCTTTGCCAGCAGTTCTTGCGATAATTTTCCGTTTGTCAGCTCCATCTTCATCAATACGCATCTCTCCTTATTCTATGTACGGCA
>CAZQBV010000150.1:0-2270 GCA_964592125.1 uncultured Christensenella sp. | reverse complement strand
TATACTGAATATATATTCAATGAAAGGAAGTTCAGTGGTTGACCAGAGAAAAGCAAAAACAAGCTAGAAGGCAAGAAATCATCGAGAAAAGCCTTGATTTATTTATAACCAAGGGTTATGCATCTACTAAAATCAGTGATATTGCAGAAGCAGTAGGTATGAGCGTAGGGCTTTTATTCCATTACTTTGAATCAAAAGAAGCCTTATATGAAACCTTGATTGATATTGGACTTGGTGGACCCAAAGCGGTAATGGATATTGAGTTTGAAAGTAGTTTAGACTTTTTCGCAAAAACAGCACAGTTTATATTGCAGCTTCCAAAAACCCACACATTTTCCGTTAAAATGTTTGTTTTTATGGGGCAGGCAAGAAATAATACCGCTGTTCCTGATAGCATAAAAGAAAAGGTGGACAAAATAAACAATATGGAGCTATGTATCCCGATTATAGAACAAGGGCAAGCAGATGGAACAATCAAAAAGGGTGACCCTATGGCGCTGTCTGTGTGCTTTTGGAGTGCGATACAGGGCATTATGGAAACACTCGCATTAAATCCCGATTACCCGATACCCGAAGCCAATTGGCTGATTGATATTGTAAGGAGTAACTAAGATGAAAAAAATTGTTATTATAGGCGGTGGAATTGCCGGTTTATCAGCCGGTATCTACGCACAACTGTGTGGATTTGCAAGTGAAATTTACGAAAAAAACTCTGTAGCAGGTGGCCAATGTATGGGATGGGACAGAAAAGGTCATCACATTGACAACTGCATTCATTGGTTGACTGGTACCAAAAAAGGAACCGAACTATACAAGCTCTGGGAAACTGTAGGTGCACTGGGCGATGATATTCCAATGGCAGACAAAAACAGCTTTTGCACTTCCACACTGGATGGAAAATCCGCTACACTATGGAAAGACCTGAATAGGACAGAGCAGGAATTGTTAAAAATCGCACCTGAAGATACCGATGAAATACGCAAATTCTTCAAATATATCAGACTTGCAGAATGCTGTGAAATGCCTGTGAATAAGCCCATGGATATGATGAATATTGGTGACTATATCAAGCTTGGAAAGAAAATGTCCGGTATGGGCAAGGTGATGAAAGCATATGGCGGAATGGATGTGGAGGATCTAAGCAATCGGTTTAAAAACCCCCTACTGCGCAAATTGATTACAGACGCCCTGCCCAAAGAGTTTTATGCTACCGCTCTGTTCGCTTCCTATGCCACTATTAATAGTGGGAATGGTGGTATTCCCTTACAAGGCTCACTGGCTATGGTCAATCGTATGATCGAGCGGTATAGAACCCTTGGCGGTATTCTTCACACCAATAGTTCGGTGAAAAAAGTAAACATGAATGGCAACAAAGCAGATGGTATTCTGCTTGCTGACGGCACAAAAATTGCTGCGGATTATGTAATTTGTGCAACGGACACGGCACACCTTTTTGAAAAGCTTTTGGATGCGTCTTATATGGATGCACACCTAAAAAAATGCTATGACAATAGTAAGGATTATCCCGTATTTAGCGGTTTTCAAATGGCATTTTCAATTGATAGAAAAGCACTGAAAGAGGAAACCATCCACTTCGATTGCAAACCCTTTCAGGCTGCAGGTAAAAGTGTCAGCAGAATCTCTGCTAAGAGTTACTGCTATGATTCCTATTTTGCACCAGAGGGCAAAACGGTTCTGCAAACCAACATTTTTCAGCATGAAGATGACTTCGCTTATTGGAAGTCTTTGGATAAGCAAGCTTATAAGCAGCAAAAGCAAGCAATTTCCCAAGCTGTTATGGAGCGAATTGTAGAAGCGTTCCCCGATGTAAAAGATAGCATTGAGCTGCTAGATAGCTGGACACCCCTCACCTATGAGCGTTATTGCAATGCATATCATGGTTCATATATGGCGTTTATAACAAAGAAAAATGTCAAACCTCACACTGTAAAAGGGGAAATCAAGGGGCTTTCCAATGTCTTGATCGCAAGTCAGTGGTTAATGTCTCCGGGTGGATTGCCTACCGCTGCCGCTATGGGTAAGTTTGCAATTCAAAGAATACTGAAAAAGAGAAGAAATCAATTACTATATAGATTTTGGCGCAGAGTCGATAACCAGTGAACTTATCACGGCTATCGGCTTTTTTATTATACTGTAATTTCCAAAAGAAATATTATGACAACATATTGACTTTTATGTATTGCCCTGTTATACTTTTAATAAGTCAATATATTGTCTTATATTAGGAGGACACTTCGATGAATGACGAA
>CAZQBV010000149.1:0-2363 GCA_964592125.1 uncultured Christensenella sp. | reverse complement strand
AATCTCGTCTATCAGGCCATTCACCAGCTCCACATCTGCCGCGTGCACCGTCTTTTTCAGGTACTCCAGAGAAGGCTTTATAAATTTTTCCACATTTGTATGAATGGTTTGCTCCAGCTCATCCCTGTTGTGCTCCCGCTGCGCCAAAACCCCCGCCAGCAATTCATTTTGCTTTTCCAGCGTTTCAAACCGCTGTGCCAGCTCGTTTAGGTTGTCTATCATGTTGTTCTGAAAGGTAATATCCCGCATGTATTCCACCACCAGTATCACTTCCTCTTCCGAAGTGAGCACAGGAATGGAAAATATTTGATGCCAATTGCGCTCCTTCCCATCGTGTACATAGCTTACCACACTGGTTCGCGGCTTCTTTGTTTGCATGGCCAGCAGCGTGGGGCATTCCTCGCAATGGGTTTCACGACCGTGGTACACACTGTAGCACTTTTTGCCCAACGGGTTTGCTTCATCTGTATAGATATGCCGCATCGTAGCATTCATATATTTTATATTGAGATTGCAGTCCAGTATGCTAACGCCATCCTGAATGCTTTCTATAATGGTTTTAAACAGGCTGGGGTTCCCAAAAAACGCCTGCTCTGTCTCCGCAGAAAATTCATTGTGTATCTCGGGGGTAAACAACCAGCCAAAGCCATTTTGTTTTCGGTTTTCCATCTACTTGTTCCTCTATTCATAAAGCAAACTACACTGGTATTTAGTATAGTGAATACCAGCATGGCTGTCAATCCAATGAAACTAGAAATTCTATTGCTTTATGCCCTTCAATACCAGCTTACATACTAGTAATCAGTATACTAGTTTATAGCTAGTATTAACCCAGTGTTTTCAAGGGATTGTTGCATGGATTCATTCATACTACAATAAGTGCAATACACAGTAGCTCTATACACTTGCGCCAACAATACGCAATCAATGAAAGGATGGTTTTTTATGAGTCAAGAAGCTTTATTTACGCCCATTAAAATTGGCAACAAAACTGCGCCCAACCGTATTGCAATCAACTCTATGGAATGTTGCGATGCAGACGAGAAGGGCAACCCCTCCAAACGGACGTACGAGCGTTACGAAAAATTGTTTGAGGGTGGCTCGGGCTATATTGATTTAGAGGCAATTACCTGCCAATATGATAACATTGCCCGCATAAATCAATTAAGCATACTGCCCCACAATGCAGAGGCTTTGAAGAAATTCATCTCCCATCTGCGCACCATCAACAAGGATGTAATATTCACATTCCAGTTAACCCATTCTGGCGAGATTAGCCACCCCACATCCTCCAAGCGCATCCGCGTAACAGAGCAACCACTTTACGGCTACGAAGATGCCCGCCAAATTGGCGAAGATGAGCTGCAAAAAATTATGGACGAGTTTGTATTGGCGGCTAAAATTGCGCACGATGCAGGCGCAGATGGTATGGATTTGAAATTCTGTCACGGTTATTTGGGCTCTCAAATACTGCGCCCCTTCAACAAGCACAACTGGAAGTATGGTGGCAGCTGGCAGCGCCGCAGGCAATACGCTTTCGACCTAACAGAACGCATTATCAAAGAGGTGAACGACCCAAATTTCTTGGTGGGTTCCAAAGTATCTATTTACGAAGGCTTCCCGGGTGGTCAGGGCACCGCCGGCCCCGATACCGCCATTATGGACTTAACCGAATCTATAGACCTGATAAAGGGGCTGGAAGAACGCGGCGCGCACTATTTCATTCAATCTGCCGGTTCGCCTTCTCACACACTGGCTCTTTCTCAGCCAGATAAAAAGCTGCCGGACTATGGCTACCTGCACCAGTATTTCCAAAAGGTATGCCGCGACAGCCTGAAGCCGGAAACCGTGGTAATAGGCTCTGCCTATTCCATCTTCCGCAATGGCAAGGGCACGGCCTTTCAGGCCGTTGCTCCCGAAAAAAACAGCGTGCGCTTCTGGGGCAACAAAAATATTTCGGAAGGCGTGGTGGATATGGTTTGCCTTGGCCGTCAGTCCCTTGCGGATCCCTATGTGGCTAAAAAAATGCTGGAAGGCCGCGAAGATGAAATCAAATGGTGCACAGCTTGCGACAATTGCATAGAATTCCTCATACGTCAGGAAAATGTAGGTTGCTCTACCTACAACCTGCCATACACAAAACGCATGAAAGAAATTCGTGCCGAAAAAGGACACCTAAAAGAAAAACACACCTGATCCCAAGATATACAACACAAAAAAGAGGGCATCGCCCTCTTTTTTGTTGCTATCTTTCTTCAATTAAAACTTATCTTCAAACAACTTATCTTCTATTAAAAACTGCTCTTTTACTAAGGCAACACCGCACAAACCGCGCACGTCGTCATCACTAGTCTTTTTGCGTG
>CAZQBV010000148.1:0-2577 GCA_964592125.1 uncultured Christensenella sp. | reverse complement strand
TGAAAACAGAGCAAGTTATGCTGATGAAAACTTTATGTTGTGAGTAAAAAACAAAGGCAGAGGGCAATGAATATCGCCCTCTGCCTTTGCTTTTGCTATGGTTTTATAGCCTGTGCCATGTAATCCACTTTGGTCATTTCATAATCCACCGCTGATTGAGGTACACCCAATTGGTCTATCCATGCGCCTATCCGCTCACCAACCCTGCGGAAACCGAGCTTTTCATACACATGCTGGGCGCGCTTGTTGGTTAAATTGGTGTCAAGAATTATTTTTTCATACCCCAGTTCTCCGAACAAGGCTCCCATTAGCATACAGATAAATTTAGAACCGTATCCTTTTTCCTGCATAGTAAAGTCGCAGATTTTGATACCGATTTCTGCCGTCTTGTTTCCCTTGTTGCGGTAATTCATCTCGCCGACAGGTATACCGTCAACCTCGATAATCAATCGGCGGTGAGTATCCTCGGTATCGGTTTGCAAAGAGGTTGCAATCTCCTCATCAGTCGTGGAAAGTCCAAGCGGAAATCCAGCGTGCGCCATGACCTTTCCGTCACGCCACCAATTGCCGAGAAGCGGCGCATCTTCGGGTGTAGCGTTGCGAATCGTTAAGTTTTCGTGCGTGATTAACATACAAATCCTCCGTTATTCAGGAGGGCTAAAGTATAGTCACCCTCCTGTTTTGTGTTAGGGTTACAAATACTGTGTTTTTCATGTCACTCATTCCTTTCGGTTAGTTTTATTATAACACCTTGTTTGGCGGTATAACTAAGAATTTTCCAAAATCTTTTCATCAATGCGCCGTACCACACTGTGGGTGTATGCGGTGAAATACTTCAGCCAAAAGCCATAAGCGGTGGGGTTAAAGCTTTCAAAATCCACACCAAGGCGGGTGTAGCCCTCGGCTTTGAGGGTGGATATGGTGAAGTTAAGTAAGTTTTGGTAGACACCCTTGCCACGATGTTCGGGCAGACAGTAAGCACCTGTAATATTTGTATAATCTTTTTGTTTTGTGATAAAAGTTTCCGCTTCATTAGTAATAAACATATATCCACAAAGTTGGCTATTGCTAAACGCACCAAAATAACGTCCATTTTCACAATATTCGAGAAATTCATGTAAGTCAAAAGGCGTGCGATGCATAAATATCGGGCTTGCTCTAAAATGTTCATAGCTCTGCAGGTGTAAAGGATAAATTAATGCAAAATCTTCTTTATTTAACTCGCAGAAATTGTAATCAACATCACAAATATTACATTTTATTAACTCCATCTCTCGCACCGCATCTATACAGCGTAGACCAAAACCATAAGTGAAAAAGGCATTTTGTGCCATGGCTTCATGTGCATATAATACAATGGCATGGCTGCTCACACCAGCAGTTACCAATTTGTCAGCCGCCGCTTGATATAACCGCTTATAGATGTTTTCCCTATTTTCTGCTACCGAGCCATGCCCATGAATAGGTGAAAATGTACCTTTGGCATAGGTCGTAAAAACATTGTCCCACGGTGAGTAAAAACCCAAAAATCCCACCATCTTTTCGCCCTCAAATGCCGCAACACCAAACCCATTGTCAGCAAAGGGTGCTAAATCCGGCACTGCTGTAACGAGAGGGAGTGACGATACAAATCGGCGTTCCTCCTCGTAATTTGATAGAGCAAGTGCGGCGGCTTCAGAGATATGCGCGTGGGTAAAGTTAATAATATTCATGCTAACTCCTCCACAACCTTTATTCCAAGCTTAGCCCTTTCAAGTATCTCGCACCCCGGTAAGAGCTTTGGGGCATAATTGTAGCTCTTTAGCACTGCGTTGATAGCCATAAGAACATCGGTATCCATTCCGTCCCACGCAAGCATTTCACGACCGCTTAAACGATTAAGCCACGCAAGTGTTGTAATACCACGCTCTAAAAACGCAACTTTTACCTTTTCCGGCAGACTTTCGGGTAATACGCTAATTGGCAACATGCTTGCAGGCTCTTTTTTGGAGAATAATTTGTTGTATTTTTCTGCTTCCTCCGCTTTCACGTCAAATACAGGGTGTTCATAAAATTTACCGCGAATCCCATTCAATGCACCGTCATAAAGCTCCATTGCCATCAATGCGTCGTAATTTTTTCCATTGTGATTGGTGATACCGAATACCTGCGCATTTTGAAAGCCGAAACTTGGGTAGTAGTCGGGGTGTCCGTGAAACACGATACCTCTATATCCAAGCTCGCGCACCCTTAATATGGAGTGCTTCATCAATGCTGTCCCTACACCGCTTCGCCAATGCTCCGGCAGAACACTGAGAGGGCCGAAGGTTATTACCTCATGCGCATTATCGTTTTCATCTACTACTTCCGCTTTTGAATACATGACGTTTCCCACAAGCTTGCCATTTATCTCGGCAACAAAATCAAGCGCGGGGATAAATGCGGGGACGGTGCGCAGTATATGCACTAAATAGTGCTCGTCGCAGGTGGGATGTGTAAACCCCCAAAAGGCTTCACGCGTGAGTTCTTCCACTGGGCGGTAGTCGCTAGGATTTTCTAAACGAATGTATATTTGCATTATCGCTTCCCTCCGTATTT
>CAZQBV010000147.1:0-2635 GCA_964592125.1 uncultured Christensenella sp. | reverse complement strand
GGCGAGGGCGCTCGCGCAGCTTAGCACCCGAATGAACCCTTACATTGCATGGGCTAAGCGCTACCAAACAAGGAATGTGGCAGCAAAGGGCAAGGAAAGCTGGCGGGCAGGCTGGTATCTTCGGCTTTATGAATCCTTCGCCATGAAGCTTCAACCGCAACTGACCGAGGCGGTAAGGTTAGGAGATATTGAGAAAGCGCAGGTTTTTCTTGGGTATCTTGCAGCCTTTCCAAAGCGTGAAACCAGTGAACAAGATCAAAGTGAACACAAAAATACAATAGAAGGAGAAAGCGACAATGGATAATCAAGTGAAACGCACAACCGGCTTATTGGTCATTGAGGTAGTTAACTCCAATCCCAACGGCGACCCAGATCGAGAAAGTGATCCGCGCCAACGGCCAAATGGCCTAGGAGAGATCTCACCTGTATCGTTCAAGCGCAAGCTACGTGATCTGTTGGAGGATTCGGATACACCGTTTTTTGTCAGCCTGCCGGAACCGTATGTAAGCCATCCCGACAATTATCGTATCCTTGAATCACGTGGACGTGACAGAACTGCGATTACAAAAGAAATGTCGGGTAATGGTGGAAAGTTTAATCAAGCAGACTTTTTAAGTAGCCCATTTGTGAAGAAGTATTGGGATGCACGTGTCTTTGGAAATACATTTTTGGAAGAAGGCGGAGATAAGGGGTTTATCAAAACGGGTGTTGTTCAATTTGGAGTTGGCACATCAATATCACAGGTGAGCATCATCCGGCATACAAACACGAACAAATCAGGCGTTCAAGAGGGTAAGAACGCTGGTATGGCTCCGCTTGCCTTCCGAATTGTGGAACATGGCGTGTACTGTATGCCGTTTTTTGTTAATCCAAATTATGCCGCTAAAACTGGCTGTACAGCAGATGATATAGAGCTTCTCAAACTGTTGATCCCAAAGGCCTATGACCTGAACCGATCTGCCATTCGCCCCGATGTGCGTATCCGTCATGCTTGGTACATAGAGCACAAGAACAGCCTTGGCAGTTGCCCTGACTATTTGCTTTTGGAAGCACTCACCCCATCACGTATTGGTGATGCTACCGTTGCATCCACCACTTGGAGCGATTATGAGGACAAGCAGGGGCTTCCGGATACCTTACTCGGAAAGGTTCATTCAGTAGTGGACTTAATGACGATATGAAGTATTATGCGCACAGTCCAAAAGAGAATACCCCTGCACAGAGCTATTCAGCTCATGTGCAGGGGGTGTTGGCACTAGCAAAAGAATCCGTAGAGGAAATCTACCCGTATGCAAGCGTGGATGGTGATTTGTTGCGTACGGTCGTAAATAATGCGTCCATTTTTCATGATCTCGGGAAGCTGGAGAAGGACAACCAAGTTGTGCTGTCCGGCCAGAAATCTGCACGGGCGCTTCCTAAAAACCACGTTGATGCCGGTACCGCATATTTTCTAAGCGAACAGCAGTTGTCGCCTTGTGCTGCTGTTTTGGTGGAGTCACATCATGTTGGGCTTCCTGATTTTATTGAAGAACAAGACAGGTCGGCAGCTTTTAGGGATACGAAGATTATGGCGGAGACCGACAGTAAACTTTCGACGCTTGAGGCGTTGCATAAAAACCTTGTTGAGCATAAGCTGTTGCCAGATCAGGCAGATGTCCCCAGAGGAGACATGTCTGTATTTCTGCGTATAGCGCTGTCCTGCTTAGTCGATGCGGATCACACAGATACCGCAATCCACTATGGTCAATATCCCCAAACAACGGGTAAGATGCTACTAAAACCTGAAGAGCGGTTACGTATGCTTGACGTATATGTTGCTGGGTTAAAAAAGGATGATAGCCAACGAACATCACTTCGGGAAGAGATGTATACAGCGTGCCGCAACACGGACATCACAGCAAATATAAGCTCGTGCGACAGTCCGGTAGGATCTGGCAAAACAACGGCAGTGATGGCGCATTTGCTAGCACAAGCTAAAAACCGTAATTTGCGGCGAATTTTTGTTGTTCTTCCGTTTACTAATATTATTACGCAGTCAGTTAAGACCTATCGTAACGCCCGTGTGCTACCCGGCGAAAACCCGGAGGATGTGGTTGCGGAACTGCATCACCGTGCAGATTTTGAGAGTGAGGATGCGCGCTATCTAACCGCATTGTGGAGAGCGCCGATCATTGTCACAACAGCTGTAGCATTCTTTGAAACACTGGCATCCGCGGGAACAGCAACCTTGCGCCGCCTGCATGAATTGCCGGGAAGTGCCATTTTCATTGACGAATCTCACGCGGCACTGCCCGCACATCTTCTCTCGATTACATGGAGGTGGATGAATGTTTATGCAAGTGAATGGAACTGCTATTGGCTGCTTGCTTCCGGCTCATTGTCCCGGTTTTGGACGATTAAAGAAATTGCGGGGGCCTATTCCAACATAAAAATTTCTGAACTTGTATGTGATAATTTACGGGCTCGTCTCTCTGGTTATGAGAAGCAGCGAATTAAATACCGGCATGATTTAATACCCAAAAGCATAAATGAGCTTGCAAATTGGATAACTTGTTTTCCAGGCCCGCGGCTTGTGATCCTCAACACAGTGCAAAATGCCGCGGTGCTTGCTGATTATTTTCGTGAACAATATGGT
>CAZQBV010000146.1:0-2711 GCA_964592125.1 uncultured Christensenella sp. | reverse complement strand
ACACAAAAATCCTTCGCGATGCCAACGACTCGATTTCTGTGCGGTATCGCCCTAAAACGTTTTTTCTATCGCCGCACGGCATGCGGCACAAAAATGACATGTCATTTTTGAAATATACATATTGAACGGCTTTACCAGTTCATAATGCCAAAAAGCAGTATGAACCCCGCGCATATGCGCAGCATTAAAATACCTTGTGTTTTAATTGGCAAATCGTATAAGTAACATGAGAGGAGCAAAAGGCATGGATAAAAATGCGGAAAATATCCTTATCGTTGAAAATATAAATAAAGCTTTTCCGGGCGTAAAAGCTTTGAACAATGTTTCTATTACTGTTAATAAAGGCAATGTGCACGCTATTGTAGGGGAAAATGGAGCAGGCAAATCTACCTTGATGAAAATTCTTTCGGGTGTTTATAAAAAGGATTCGGGAACTGTTACTTTCGACGGAGAAGTAATTGAAGAGACAACGCCAATGGAATCCTTAAAGCGCGGCCTTAGCATCATCTATCAGGAATTTAATCTTGTAAATTCAATGACGGTGGGCGAAAATATTTTTCTAGGTCGGTTCAAAGAAATGAATGGCATGCGTGGTACTCATGAAAAAGCCAGAGAGCTGCTAGACAGTATTGGCTGCAACATTCATACACACTCCTTGGTTAGCGAACTTAGCGTATCGGAAATGCAGATGGTTGAAATTGCAAAAGCTCTTTCCTTCCATTCAAAGCTCATTATTATGGATGAGCCCAGCAGCAGCCTTACCACCGATGAATTAAAAAACTTGTTTAAAATCATACACGACTTAAAGCAAAAAGGAATTTCCATTATCTATATCAGTCACAAGCTGGATGAAATATTTGAATTGTGTGACGTTGTTACCATTATGCGCGATGGCAATGTAATTGAAACACAGGGCATTGATACGCTTACCAGAAGCGATATGATTGCAAAAATGATTGGTCGGGACATTGAGCATGAATACCCAGAGCGTCCGCGTTGTGCCTCAGATACATTGATGGAGGTTCGAAATCTCAACACAAAAAAACTACACGACATTTCATTCAAGCTGAAAAAAGGCGAAATTTTGGGGTTTGTTGGCCTTGTGGGGGCAGGCAGAACAGAAATCATACGGGCAATTTTTGGCGCGGATAAAGTAAAAGGCCACGAAGTTTTTATAGATGGGAAACCAGTAAAGATAAAGGAGCCTGGCGATGCAATACGTGCCGGTTTTGCATTGGTGCCAGAGGATCGTAAACAGGAAGGGCTTGCTCTTTCATTCACTGTAGAGGCAAATATTTCTATGGCCAGTTTGAAAAATTTATCAAAATATGGATTTATAAATCAGGCTGCAGAGAAAGCAATGGCCGAAAGACAGGTCGCATCACTTAAAATAAAAACGCCAAGTGTAAAAACCAAAACAAAAAGTCTTTCAGGAGGCAATCAGCAAAAGTGTATTGTGGGCAGATGGTTGGAAATGAACCCTCGTATATTGATTATGGACGAGCCGACTCGTGGAATTGATGTTGGCGCTAAATATGAGATTTATTTGCTAATGAAAGAGGTGGTAGAAAAGGGTGGGTCTGTTATACTCATTTCTTCCGAATTGCCGGAGGTGCTAAATATGAGTAATCGAGTGTTAACCATTTGTGACGGGAAAATAACGGGCGAGTTCAACCCGGAAGCAACCGAATCTCACGAAATAATGGACAACGCAATTGGATAATGGGAGTATGAAAATGAATACAACAAAACAATTAGAACGAAAAGGTAGTTTTCAAAAAATATTTCAGAACAATTTGGTTCTTGTGTTCATAATTGTGTTAGTGGTTTTAACAATTGCAGTAGAGCCAAAATTTCTATCCCTATCAAATATGACAAATATTATGCGCCAGTTTGGGCCTTTGGCAATGGTTTCTTTGGGCATGACCTTTGTGATCCTAGGCGGATTTATCGATCTTTCGGTGGCTGGTATTATGTCTTTGGTTGCAGTGGTAACTGTTTCATTAATAGAGCCCCTTGGTCAAGGCGGAGCATTGCTTGTTGGGTTAAGCCTAGGCGCCTTATGCGGGTTAATCAATAGTATTATTATACTAACTTGCGGAGCACTAACAAGCGCAGAGGCATTGTTTATCACATTCGGAATGAGTACGGTGTATGGCGCAATTGCTTTGATCCTTGCTGGTGGTGCCACACAGCATATGAGTTGGATAGAAAAAGACACCTCTCTTTTCACCCAAATAGGGCAAGGCAGCTTAGGATTCATATCTGTATCATTTATTATATTCTTGGTTGTTCTTTTTATCCTATTTATTTTTCAGGATAAAACGTATATGGGGCGCGTCATCAAATTGACCGGTAGCAACAAAACAGCGGCAAGGTTGTCTGGCGTGCATGTAAAAGGTAGCATCGTATCAATTTATACAATTTCTGGATTGATGACCGCCTTGGGTGCAGTTATGTTGTTTTCTCGTGTTACAACTGCTTCGCCGGTAATAGGCGCCGGCTATGAAACAAATGCAATACTAGCGGTGGTTGTTGGCGGCACTTCATTAATTGGAGGATCTGGAAGTGTACTTCGAACCGTTCTGGGTGTTCTTTTGGTCACCTTGCTATCCAATTGTATGAATTTGTTGGGTGTATCAACCTATTTACAACTTGTGTTAAGTGGTGCAATTCTTATTTTGGCTATTTGGTTGGATAACCGAAAAGAA
>CAZQBV010000145.1:0-2788 GCA_964592125.1 uncultured Christensenella sp. | reverse complement strand
GCCTATGGCACGGATTAAAAACGTATAACGTTTTTAATCAAGAATTAGTATAAAACAACAGGCAATCCGAAACGCTTGCTTTACACAGCAACTACTTGTAATCGTATCACAATGCGCATTGGAGGGAACAGGAATGATTCTATATTTTTCAGGTACAGGAAACAGCCGCTATGTGGCGCAAATGATAGGCAAAGCCACTGGGGACAAAGTGGTTTCCATAAACGAACTGATGAAGGACAGCAACAAACAGCAGTTGGATTCCGAAACGCCCTATGTGTTCTTATTCCCCATTTATGCCGGCAGAATGCCACGGGTGGTGGAAGCGTTTATTCAGCAAACGCAGTTTTCGGGAAGCAAAGCTGCCTATTTCATTGCCACCTGCGGTGTAAAAACAAATGGCCTCACCAAATATGCGGTGAAGCTTTGCAAGGAAACAGGCTTTCAGTTCATGGGCTATGCGCCGGTGGTAATGCCCGCAAACTATGTGGCGCTGTACAACCCCACCCCGCCCCAGCAGGCAGAAGAACGCATCAATCAGGCCGAACCCAAAATCATGCATTTAGCAAAATTAATCCAGCAAAGCAGGCCGCTGCCCCAGCTTACGCCTATGGGCAGCTTTTTGGTCAGCATGGTCAACTCCATCTTTTATGCACGCATCATTGGCGGCAAGGGCTTCTATTCCACACAGGCCTGCAACAGTTGCGGGAATTGCGCAAAGCTGTGCCCGCTCAACAACATACAGCTTGTGGAGGGCAAACCGCAGTGGGGCAACCATTGCACACATTGCATGGCTTGCATCAGCGGCTGCCCGCAAACAGCCATCGAATACAAAAACAAAACGCAAGGCAGGCGGCGGTATTTTATGAAGAACACTTCTGCGCAATAGGCGGCGTTACCCATTTTGGCAGGGGCGCGTGCTATACTATATGCATCATATACAAAGGGGATGTGCCGTTGTGATAAGCAATTTATTCCTTCGGGAAATACGCAGGAAAGAAGGGGCAGCGCCACCGGATAGCTATGTGTTTGGGTTGCCCGTGGTAAAGCACTTGGGCTGCCTACCTTTCGCCAGTAATGTCACTTTTTTTGTGGGCGAAAATGGCACAGGGAAGTCCACCCTTATGGAAGCCCTTGCCGTGAATTACGGCTTCAATGCAGAGGGTGGCAGCAAAAACTTTCTTTTTTCCACTGCGGAAACCCATTCTTGCCTTGCAGATTACATCACTGTGGTGAAAGGGGTTCGCCAGCCAAAGGATGGCTTTTTTTTGCGTGCGGAAAGCTTCTACAATGTGGCTACAGAGGTGGATGTCCTCGCTGATGACGGGCAGGATTCTGCCTTCTACAAAAGCTACGGCGGCAAATCACTGCATCGTCAATCCCACGGGGAAAGCTTTCTTTCGCTGGCGCTGCACAGGTTTCGCGGCAACGGCCTGTATCTTCTGGACGAGCCAGAGGCAGCGCTTTCGCCCACACGCCAAATGACGCTGCTGGCGCACATTGCACAGTTGGCGGGGCAGGGCAGTCAGTTCATCATTGCCACGCACTCGCCCATTCTGCTGGCGCTGCCGGGTGCAGATATTTTTGTGCTGGATGAAACGGGCATTTGTAAAACACCCTACCAAAAAACCGAGCACTACATCATCACCAAGCAATTTTTGAACAACACAGAGGGGATACTTAGGGAGCTGCTGGGGGAGTAGGCTCCCTTTGCTTTTCTATCTGTTTATCTTTGGTTTTCATTAAAATATAGGGTATAAAAAACCGCCCTGCATTTGCAAAGCGGTTTTTATATATTGCATCACTGTGCAGTTTCACCCACAACCTTTTTGTCTTTTGGCAGTTTCTTTCACATATTCCATCTTTAATTCCGTATTCTGTGCATTTCCAACCGCTTCATCCAGCTTGGTATTATATTTGATTCCGATATATCTAAGAGTTGATGCTGGTGGGCACCTCTGCAGAAAACCGACACTTCACCACCACCGCATATTCCTGATCCTTCAGTGCTTCCATATTCTCCTGTAGGTATTCCGCATCATAAGAGTTCATGGTACTGTTTTCTTCTGTTCCATAATAAAATGCCGCTAGCACAATATCCTTTTCCAATTCCACAGGTATTGGGTTATGCCCCACTGTACCTCCAGAAGATGTAATGGTTCTTTCGGTTTTCAGTGCATCACCCCCCGCTGCTACAATGGCTTCCCCTTTGGGTTCCACCTGTATTCTCCACTCTGGCTGTTCCATGCCACCTGTTCCCACTAGGGTAATCCGCCCCTCTTCCGGCTGTGGATTCTCTGTCCAACTGGGTAGCTCCAGCACCGTATTTTTCAGCTCGCCATATTCATAAAAGTCCAGCCATATATTGCGGCTGGCCACATTTTCCGCCACGTTGTAGTCAAATTGCAGCACACTGGCATTTCCCAGCGATTCACCCAGCAGGTTCACCATTTGCTGTGCATCTTCCGTCAGCGGCACATACACAATTTCATTTTTTTTTGCCGTATTGCCCGTGTCGCTTTTGGCACATCCCGCCAGCAGCATCAGCACCGCCACTATTACCAATATTGTCTTTTTCATATCTATGACCATTCCTTTCGCTGTGCTCAGACACAAAACAGTATGAAACTGTATATACCCGGCACAATCATGTTTTGTTATGCTGTCAGTGAGGATAACCGACACACTACACAGCACATGGTGATGAGTGCGCACAGTGTTTTTCACTGACCGAATTGTTATACTAATTCTTGATTAAAAACGTTATACGTTTTTAATCCGTGCCATAGGC
>CAZQBV010000144.1:0-2916 GCA_964592125.1 uncultured Christensenella sp. | reverse complement strand
ACAAAAAGTGCCAGCACTGCAAACACGCAGAACAACGATAGTACAAAAATAACATCCGTAATATGTTGCTTACCTTGTTCCATATTCACTCCGCCTAATTCTTTTTAAGCACTGCAATTTCAGGCAATAAATTCGTGCCATTCACTCTGTAATGATATACAAACCTATCTCTGTCTAAAATCAGTCCATAGTTTCGCTCCAAATACTCCAAACTATTGGGGTATCTGCCCTCAATTGCATAGCTTTGTACTACAGAACGCCTTACGGCTTGCTCCATAACCACCAATTGCTCACTGCCAGATGACGAGGAAACGTTTTGCACCCCAACCACAACTACTATTGCTATCATAGCAAACAGAAGTATAGGTAACAACAGCTTAAATACATTCGTCTTTTCTTTGTTTCGGCTGGTAAACGCTTTTCTCATCTTTTTCCCCTGCAATTATCCTATTGCAGTCATAACTCCCATCAGCGGCAGCATAACTGCCAGCAAAATCAAGCCAACCACCAGTGACAAAACCGCCACCAAAGTTGGTTCTATCGCTGCTACGGTTGCACCAATCCTACGATTGGTTTCCTCCTCATAGTGACGCGCAATACGCTCCATTACTTCATCCAACGTTCCCGTTTTAAATCCTACGGTAATCATTTTCCCATATAGGCCTGAAAACAAACCAGAATCTACAATTGCTTCCGAAAAACCTTTGCCCGCAAGCATATCTGCTTTAATTTGTTCTATCTTAGCTTGTGTTTTTTTGTTGTCTATCAATTGCACTGTCATATCCAGCGACTGATCTACATCCATACCGCTCCCCATCATCAGTGCCATTGCAGAAGCAAACCGACCGGATGCCAGTGACATATTCACCTTCCTGAAAAGCCGTTCAGAAATAGAACGTAACAATCTGTTGCCTTTTTGAGTGTTTCGCAGCACAATAAATCCTGCTATAATCACAGCCACTACAATCACAATAAGCACAGAGTATTGGCTGACCGCTTGGCCAAAGCCCATAATGCCTTGCACAAACGGCGAAAGCTCGCTACCCAATTGCTCAAACACTCCTTGGAATACCGGCAGAACCTCCACAATGATAATCAGAACCACCACCAGCATCATAACAATCATAACCAGAGGATAGGTCACCGCACTGCGAATACTCTTTGTTACAGCCTCATTTCGCTCGTAATAAATACGCAGAGACTCCAGTACCGCTTCCAGCCGTCCAGAGGTTTCTCCAATCTCTATCATGCTGGTCATATAGTGCGGGAATTCACCCGTTTCCCTAAGCGCATCCGCAAGAGAAGCTCCCCTCTCTACACTTTCTAAAAGACGCTCCGAGATTTCCGTGCCCCTTGCACTTTTATTATCCGCACTCAGAAGCATTAGCCCTTCCTGCAAAGATATACCTGCTTTTATCATGAATGCGAGTTGCTCGCAAAAAGCCGATATTTCACTGTCGGATAGCATTTTTTTCTTTGCCATACCTAAATCATTCTCCTTCCAGCCTCAATATACAAACAAATCATCATAGTTCGTTCCATCTCCCACAAAATCTGCAGCGCCACCTGCCGTAGCCGAAAACGTGGGATCCATAAGCGTCCAGTTGTTTCCTTCAAACTTGATAACTCTATTTATCTCACCCGTTTCCTTGGAATATACCATAACCCAAGCATGATAAACCTGACCGCCACTATCCGGCAATTGTACATATCCCTTCACCAGCTTTACAGGTATCCCCTGTGAACGAAGCATCGCGGCCATAAGCGCGGCATAATCATAACATATACCTTTCAATTCTTCCAGTGTAGTATCTACATTGGGTAGATAACCAGGCGGTATTGTACCATCTTGTACTGCCAAAGCTTTTTCTTCATCATATGTAACATTTTCAATAATGAAATTAAAAATGCTATCCACTACATCAAGCTCTGTATTTGCGGAGCCTGCCAGCTGCGAGGCCTTTGCCACCGCTTTGCTGCCCTCTGTAAAGTTGATGATTTGACTGGGGTACAGGAACGGTTTCAGCTCATCCGCTATCTCTACCTCAATTGCCTCCTCCACCAGTTGCGCATATTGTCCATCGGGTGTCTGTTCCCAAACACCTACTGTATAGCTGCCACTGCCTAGCTGCAACGGAAACACTTCATAAGAGCCATATTTACTTGGCTGCAAATCATAGGTATAGGGCATTTCTATACTGGGATGAGCCACTTGCACTTTCACACTTTCAATTTCTCCAGAGTAATTTACCATAAAATAGCCTTCGGCTATATTGGACACGTCTATGCTTGCCAAACCATTTTTATCAGTAATTACATTCTCTCCCAAAGCTTCCGGAACCAACACACGTGGTGTTGCATCACGCGTACCTGCGGCACCACTACTGCCGCCAGATTCGCTGCTGCCAGATTCACTTTCTCCTGTTACCAGTTTATCCAGCGTATCTGAAGAAGATCCACAACCTGCCATAAACAGCACCAGCATAAATAAAACAAACATAGCCGCTATGGCCTGCCCGCTCTTTTTCATGTAAAACAGACGTCTCTCCCTGATACTCTTCAATACCTATACCTGCCCGCCCAATAACATTCAGTCAAATTACCAGTCTCATTTAATAGTATATTCTACTTCCCCTACATTGTAAAGAGCTGTATTTTATTTGACTATAATTTTATGCTAATATTTATATTTTAATATCAAATCATTGAATAATCAATACGTTTATTGCTTTTCATTATTCTTTCGCTTTCTTTCACTTTAGCGATACTTTATGCAAACCATATTCATCTTTTCAATCTGCTGTCGTTTTTCTCTTCTCTTTTCATATTTAAATTTTAAATGTGTTTACATCGCTTCTATTAAAATATTATTTAAAAATATTATTCTTGATAAATTAATAGCTTTTTTGTTAAAGC
>CAZQBV010000143.1:0-2929 GCA_964592125.1 uncultured Christensenella sp. | reverse complement strand
TGATGGTTGAAGAATATCAACCCTCTATGGCGTCTTCCAAAGTGTCAATACTAGAGGATCCCTATACTTTGGCAATGGAGGGCAACCTGCCCAAAATTGACTGTGCCACTGCGCTGTACCAGGTTGCGGCGGCATTTGTACAAACAGCATACCCCCATGGTGAATACAACCCCTCTTACGAAAAGGAACGTAAATTGATATGCAGTGGCACCACCCTTGCATACGAGCATATTCTAGAAGGCGATGCGGATATACTTCTGGTGGCGGGACCTTCGCAGGAACAACTGAACCAAGCGCGCCAAGCCGGGGTAGAGCTGAAGCTAACCCCCATTGGGCAGGAAGCCTTTGTGTTTTTTGTGAATACCGCTAACCCAATAGACACACTGACAATAGAGCAGATAAAATCTATTTACAGCGGAGAAACAACAAACTGGGCACAGCTGGGCGCAGGAAGCGACTCCATACGTGCATTTCAGCGCGATGAAGGCAGCGGTAGCCAAACAGCATTGCAAAAGCTGATGGCCGGAAAACCCCTGATGCAGCCACCGCGAGATGACAGGGTGGACGGAATGGGCGGCATGATAAAGCAGGTTGCGGATTACAAAAATTTTAGAGATGCCATTGGCTTTTCCTTTCGATTTTATTCCACCGAAATGGTGCAGAACAGCGACATTAAACTGCTGGCACTAAACGGCATTTACCCCAACAAGCAAACCATAGAAGACGGCAGCTACCCACTGTCGGCAGAATTTTATGCGGTGACTGTGGCAGGACGCGAAACAGAAAACACGCGCAAGCTGATAAACTGGATGCGATCTGCACAAGGGCAACAACTGGTGGAGCAAACCGGTTACGTGCCCCTGGCAAAAGCCGGCTAGCATCTATATATTCGCATTTTTTTATATACCAGCCTTCCTGCAACCCAATACATGATTCATTTTACAGGCAAAAAAAAATGTGCTAAAATTTGAAAGAAACAGTTGGCGGGTAGATGCAGGCAAAGACTTTTTTTGCATTGCTTGTTTCTATTTGCGAGTCTGGTGGTATATCTGTAAAAGAAATAGCTGATATACAGTAGAAAACAGAAGATATAAAGATACGATATATACGATATAAAGGATGATGTATGAAAAATCTTACAATAAAAAGCACAACCCACGACATTATAGAAATATCCAAACTGTTGAGTTTTATTTTGGATTTGAAAGACCCCTACACTGCCGATCATTCCAAAGTGGTACGCACAGTTTCCGTATATTTGGGTAAAAAACTGGGCTTTTCCAACGATTCGCTGATAGATTTGAACATTGGCGGCTATATGCACGATATTGGCAAAATAAATATATCCGACAGCATATTGTTTAAGCCGGGAAAACTAACGGATGAAGAATTTGATATTATAAAAACACACACCACCTTTGGTGCGGAATTTATAGAAAAATTTAGCTCCCTGCATCGGTTTCGGAATTTGGTTCTTTACCATCACGAGAAATACAATGGCGCAGGCTACCCCACGGGGATTGCGGCAGAAGAAATTCCCATAGAGGCAAGGCTGGTTACACTTGCGGATGTGTACCACGCATTGTATTCGAAACGCTGCTACAAAAGGGCATTTACCGATCAGGAAATTATTGACGAATTTAAGCGTTGCCGCAAGGCACATTTCGACCCATACCTAACAGATGAACTACTTGCCACATTAAAAAGTGGTGAAATACAGAATTTGCTGCATAACGAAACGATTTTGGAAGAATTTGAACTGCAGATGCAGGATCAACTGAGCAATATAGATTTGGATTTGCAACTGAGCTCCTCTGACCAACTGCACCAAATGATAGATGTGCTGACCACCGCACTGAATATTATGAACCCGCCATACGCCAGCCATTGCAAAAATGTGACGCATACCGTACGGGCAATTGTGGATAAAATTGTGCCCGATGCAGATGAACGCGAAAACATTGTGCTAGGGGCTTCTTTGCACGACATTGGCCGCATGGGTCAGCGCCCCGGCACGCCCCCAACACCCGGCAATGACGATCACCCGCTGGTGGGCGAAAAAATGCTGGAAAGCATTTCCTGTTTCGCACCCATACTGCCCATGATTCGCCTTCATCACGAGCTTTTTGATGGAACCGGGTATCCCGATGGTTTGGCAAAGCAACAAATACCCCTAGGCGCCAGAATGATAGCCATTGCCGACAACTTTGATGCGTATATTAAGCGCCCCGATGCACAGCTGGGTCGCCCACTTACCAAAAAAGAAGCGAGAGACACAATAAAGGGATTATCCGGCAGTTGGTTTGACCCGGATATTGTGGATGTATTTGCAAACACGCCCGAATTGTTTGAAGACTAATACGATACAATAGACCCCACTGTTTTTTAGTAAAACATTTCTTTTTTAGTAAAAAAGCCCTGCCGCCACAGAACATGGCAGCAGGGCTTTTATGCAAAGTTGCGCATCAATCGTTTACTAGAATGGTGCTGGGGTTTGCCATAAAAACAAACAGCATTCCTTGAATATCCGAAAGCGGCAGTACTTCATCCGCAATATTGATGGATAGGATGTTTTTCATAAAGTCGCGCCGCCTGCACATGCGACGGAAACAACCTGGCGCCATCTGCCGAATTTGCTGCTGCAACTCCTTATTTGCGATGACAATGCCGTCCTCCACATGCGCCGATGCAAACGGCTGCGCCGAGGACGCAATAACATCGCATTGAATGGCCATACCCGACGCAATGGCGTAGTTCGAACCTTCAAAAAACAGGCTGTTTGTCCATTCGTCGTTGTGAATTTGATGCCCCGCATTTAGCTGAACGCCCAGCGGTTGCAGGTATTGGCGAATTGCGTCATAAACGCTGCCGCCTGTGCCGCCAATGCGAATGGATTCATACCATTTGGTAATCATTTCGAAATAGCTTT
>CAZQBV010000142.1:0-3088 GCA_964592125.1 uncultured Christensenella sp. | reverse complement strand
CCCTCTCGAAAAAAATTTATTCAAGATACAAGAATAAAAATAGAATAAATGAGACCAAACCCTTCTTGCTTGGTTACGCCTACACATACCTTCTGCAGCGCAATGGGGTGACACAACCACCAAAATCCCTATTGTTTTGATTGTGCTATTTAGTTTCTTTGTAGTCGTGCTGTAAGTTTCTTATATACTTGTTCAAATTGTTTTTATTTGTTCGTCCACTGCCTGTTTGAGTGCAAGAATCAAGAAAACCAGCCCTAGGCCTGTAAGAGCATGAGCCAACCCAGAAATGCCAGATATCGCGCCATCCATACCTGCAGATAATATTGCTCCTTTTATCTGAAATATCCCTCTGACGACAAGCATTGATGCAGTTAATGGCACACCAATATTATACATAACGTAAAATAGTTTAAATTTTTTATTGCTTTGCAAGTCAAAATTTTTGCATAATAGCAGCACAATGAAAAACAAAATCATCCCCAATGTAAATAAATGCGTATGCACAAAAGCAAGCGTTGTTTTTCCTTCAAAGCCATAGAATTTTGTGAATTCTCTATAGAAGACACCTGCCGCCATTGCGAATAAAGCATAAATAAATGCTGCGTTTACTATCTTTTTCATTTCAAATTCCTCCAAGCGTATTGTTTAAACTCATTTTTAAGCCTGCTTTATGCATCATGGTATCATTTTTTGAGGCAATCATATATTCTCTTTTCATAACGCATCTCCACACTGTTAGCATCACTTCCATTGACGGCTTGCGCCATATGTTCCGCAGAGCAAAGTTGCAGTAAAAAAACAATCCGTAATCTGCTCTTCTCCTGCAATTAGAAAAAGAAATAGAGAGAATCCAATAAATATGATTGTTGCTGCAATACCGCTAAATTCCAAAGCAGCTTTTTTAACGTAGTTGTTTTTTGTCCTTGTTTCACTTTATTCAAATGCTTTTCAAATGCAATTCGCGCTTTTTTATCCGCCCATTTGCTAAAGTATCCCCATACATGTTGGGCAGCATTCACAGCGTTGCCTTGTGATACGCTAGATGCCAACGCCCTGTCAATCAACACATAAAAATCAACCACAGGAATTGTGGATTTGTCTTTTAGTAATTCCCTTATTTGTTTATAACAATTGGGCGCCCGCTCTAGCACCAAATATTTGTATCGACTCCATTCTTTCTCCAGATATATCATTTTTGGACGACCTGTGGCTATGCTGCATTTTATCGCCGACAAGTTCTTATCTTTCACTTCCAGCATAATGTTGGGCATGGGATCTTTCAAATGGCGGCAAAAATCTAAGAAAGTACCCAAATCAACAGTGTCGGAATGAGAGCCGGGGCGTTTGTTTCGTTTTTGCTGTGAATAATGTATCTTTTGAGGGCCGTCCTTCGCGCGCCATGTTGCTGCGCAGTCGGAAATCCAATCGTACATAGATTGAGAATCACTTGGATTCAATTGATGATGCAAATGGTCAAAAACAACCGGGATACCTTCTCTGTTACCAATTTCCAAAACATCTTCTATGGTATACTGCTGGTCGTCGTTTTCAATTACTAGGCGACAGCGTATCGCCTGATCCAACAAGCGATATTGCTTTACAAACCGATCTACTGCAGCCGCTTTATCTCCATAAACACCACCAATATGCAAGATTAGTTTATGCTTTGTATCTACCCCCAGCACATCTAAAAAACGGCAATGATATCTCAAATCTTCTACCGCCCGCTGAACCACTTTTTCATTTGTAGAGTTTAGTATTGTATATTGACCCGGATGCATGGAAAGGCGAATATGATTTGCCTGCGCTATTTCACCAATTCGCCGCAGCTTTTCAGAAAAAATATCCCACCATTTCACCACGTTCACCGGATGCGAACCAAATGGAATCACATCCGAACTGATTCGAAAAAGCTTTATTCCATTCTCTATATTATAGTTCATTATGTTTTCAAGCACATTCAGGTTGCTTTCAATCAGAATTTTCAAAGTTTCAGGAGTTGCATTTTTCAGGATGCAGGATCTCAATTGGGTTTCGGGTACACCAATCACTTGACATGCATAACCAATATTCATCAGCTGCCAGTCCTTTCTTAAAAAATACTGTCTCACATAGAATACCCGTACAAACGAAACTGCAAACACAGAAGCAAGTCTTTTCCTATCTATATTTTTCACTGAATAGAAAATCTGCTTGTGAAGAATTCCGGCAACACACAGTCCACCGTATTTCGCGCAAACCTGCTCACTGATTTGCAGAGTATTAGGTGAATGTTATCTTTTCTGCAATCGCTTATCATGCGCTTGAAACGGTTTGTCAACGTTTTGAACTATGCGGTACATTGAATTTTGCGATTTTTATAATGCTACTCAGATGTATTTTATATTTATCTGATTAGCATATATGTTTCCCAAATGTAGCATACAGATTATATGCAATATATTCGTATGCGCTACTTCATATGCTACTAATTCCTTTTTCATACGCTGCTTTGCTGATTGCCACATTAAAAAATACCGGCCAGACAGGGAACAGGACGATATATGGAAATATTGATCCCGCGCAATATATTCAGCCTATGCCCAAAATATGCCCACAAAACCCTTCTTGCTTGGTTACGCCTACACATACCTTCTGCAGCGCAATAGCGCAACACCACCAATCCAGTGGCATAACGTGGCGGATTATTTGGACAGTTTCAATGTTTTTTCTAAACCTTCGGACAGACATCTTATTTCGGAACTATTTTGCGAATTCACAAAAAGGTAAGTAATTGTACCTTTTGGTTGGTATGACCAGCGTGGTAATCAATTACGTTACAGCTAAAGGCATCACTATATGTTTGAGGGAAAAGTGTTGGCGACAATACCCAACCACTAAAGTTATGTGGTGATTCGCTAAAAACCCCTCTATTAAAGCGTTTCTAAGCGATTTCTATCTTTTTTTGACATCTGCGGTATAATTCCAAGAGAAAAAGTACTCTTTTTACGCCAAAAACCCGCTACAAAAGCGGGTTTCATGACTGCGACATTGTTTTTGTCAACAAAGTTTGGTGTGCCGGAGAAGATTCGAACTCCCGACCTTCTGG
>CAZQBV010000141.1:0-3106 GCA_964592125.1 uncultured Christensenella sp. | reverse complement strand
AAGATTCACTATTGTATTACAGTTTTAATAAACCCAACCAACTGAAATGAAACCTTTCCGGCGGCTTGTATCCACAAAATATACTGCGGCATGTCGCTCACATCATTCCATTTCCAGCAGCATATCCAAAGTTTTTTGTAGTTGAAAAAATGGTATATTGACAACTACCCCCTTTTAAACATACAATACATATTAAACTAGTAGGTTTTATAGGTTAAGGAGGTGCAGCCATGAAACATTACTTCAAAAAACTGGTTCGCGAAAACTACAGGAATGGCCGAATGTGCTGTTGTATTTCCTTTCTGCCATCACACAAAGCGTATTTTCGTGCATATACAACAAAGTAGAATTAACATATGTCACAACTCATCAGCGGAACTGTCAAGCTGTGGACAATAGCACATGCTTTGTCATTGTGCAAAGGGCATAAAGGGCGCAATAGAGCCGCCACCCAGCTTGCACAGCAGCCGGAAAATAAAGATAAATTAATTGTGGTGCTGTTGCCCGATACGGGCGAGCGCTACCTCTCCACTCCACTATTTGGAGAATACATAATAGAAAGAGGTTATTTCTTATGGCAACCATTCAAAATACAGATTCTTGGAGCTTCGAAACCAAGCAAATTCACATTGGTCAGGAACATCCCGATCCCGCTACAGATGCCCGTGCCGTACCCATCTATCAAACCACATCCTATGTGTTTCGGGATTGCGACCACGCAGCGGCACGTTTTGGCCTTGCGGATGCCGGCAATATCTATGGCAGGCTCACCAACTCCACGCAGGATGTGCTAGAGCGGCGCATTGCCTCTCTGGAGGGCGGCGTGGCGGCGCTGGCAGTGGCTTCGGGTGCGGCAGCGCTTACCTATACGTTCCAAAACCTTGCCCATGCGGGTCATCATATTGTTTCCGCAAAAACAATTTATGGCGGCACCTACAACCTACTTGCGCACACGCTGCCCCAGTATGGCATCACCGCCACCTTTGTAGATCCCACTCTTTCCAATGCTTTCGAAGCGGCCATTCAGCCCAATACCAAGGCCATTTTTATAGAAACGCTGGGCAACCCCCATTCCAATATCATAGATATAGAAAATCTGGCAGAGCTTGCGCACAAGCATGGCATTCCATTGGTGGTAGATTCCACCTTCACCACGCCCTTCCTGCTTCGCCCGCTGGAGTACGGTGCAGATATCGTGGTACACTCCGCCACCAAGTTCATTGGTGGGCATGGCACCTCGCTGGGTGGCGTAATTGTGGATGGCGGCAAGTTCAATTGGGCAAAAAGCGGCAAGTTCCCGCACATCACCCAGCCCAACCCCAGCTATCATGGCATTTCCTTCACAGAAGCAGTGGGCGCGGCAGCCTTCGTTACCAAAATCCGTGCCATTTTGCTTCGGGATACCGGCGCGGCCATTTCTCCCTTCAACGCCTTCTTGCTATTGCAGGGGCTGGAAACCCTTTCCCTGCGTGTAGAGCGTCATGTGCAAAACGCGCTTGCGGTGGTGCAGTATTTGGCGCAGCATCCTCTTGTGGAGCGGGTGAATCATCCCTCCCTACCCGAAGACCCCAGCCACAGTTTGTATCAGAAATATTTCCCGAATGGCGCGGGCTCCATCTTCACTTTCGAGGTAAAAGGCAGCCAGCAGCAGGCACGCAAGTTTATAGACAGCTTGCAGCTTTTCTCTTTGCTTGCCAACGTTGCAGATGTAAAAAGCTTGGTGATCCATCCCGCCAGCACCACGCATTCACAGCTCAGCGAAAGCGAGCTTCGGGAGCAGGGCATCCAGCCAAACACCGTGCGCCTTTCCATCGGTACGGAAAACATAAAGGATATCCTTGCAGATCTGGAACAGGCCTTTGCCGCTATAGCCCTGTAAAAGCTTACAGCAAATCCTCTCCCTCTCGAAGGGGACGCACACCCGGGCGTCCCCTTCGCTCTATCTGCATTCCCTGCCTCTCCCTCCGAGAGCGCCAAAAGTAAAACGCCTCCGCGCACATCAAAGCCCAAGAGGAATACCCCAATTCTTTTTTTCTTTCCCTTATCTCCTCCCGCCGCCGCGCCAGCGGCGGCTGCTCTGCGCATCAGCTTCCTGTCCTTGACCTTATCCCTTGACCTTTACTTTTGCCCTTGACCTTTACTTTTGCCCTTCACTTTCCACTTTCCACTTTCAATTTTCCACTGCCCTTTCAAATTCTATTCATTAGGGCAATCTGCCGCACCAAATATGCAGGCTGTCAAACCTGTCTTTGCCCCTGTTTCAGCGCGTTTGGCTTTACAAAAGAGTAGCAGTAGGCGTATGATGAAAGCAAACAAAAGCGCATTGGAGGAAGTGGGAATGATTCTATATTTTTCAGCTACGGGAAACAGCCAGTACGTCGCACAGCAAATCGCACAAAAAACAGGGGATGAAACACTGTCGCTGAATTTGCTGCTCCAGCAGAACAACCACGAACAGCTGGTTTCAGCTTCCCATCCTTTTGTATTTGTGTGCCCCACCTATGCGTGGCGGTTGCCCCGCGTGGTAGATGCATACATCCGAAGCACCCCCTTTCAGGGAACGCAGGATGTCTATTTTGTTCTCACTTGCGGGGGCGAAACTGCCAATTCCATTCACTATGTGCAAAAGCTGTGTCAGCACAAGGGCTGGCGTTTAAAAGGGTTTGCGGAAATCCTAATGCCGGACAACTACATCGTTATGTTCCCGCCTATCAACAAAGCCGTCGCAACGCAGCAGCTTGCATCTGCCGATATTGTCATCCGCCAAATTGCAGAAAGCATCCGTCAGGGAAGCAGCTTCTTCCTCTATACCAAAAAAGGTGTTTTAGGCAAGCTGGCCAGCTCCTTTGTAAACAATATGTTTTATCCGTTTATGGTCAGTGCCAAGGGGTTTCATGTAACAGAAAAATGCATCAGTTGCGGCAAGTGTGTGCAGCTATGCCCGCTGGGCAACATTGTTCTGGAAGGCAAGCACCCTGTTTGGCACAAAAATTGCACCCATTGCATGGCTTGCATTTGTGGCTGCCCCACACAAGCAATTGAATACAAAAATCGAACACAGGGCAAGCCCCGATACCAGCTTTCCAGCTACCTTGGCAACCACAGC
>CAZQBV010000140.1:0-3401 GCA_964592125.1 uncultured Christensenella sp. | reverse complement strand
TATTCGTAAACCGCACTGACAAGTGAATTCACCGCACCGCAAAGAGCGGAGTTAAGCCTTGTATCAGTAATATGGTCTTGGGTAAGCAAAACCGCACCTTTGCCGACGGCAATATCTGCAATACCCAACTCATAAATATCATCATTTCGAGTCAAAGCTGGAGCGGCAGGAGTAGCAGTGGCAACGCCTGTTTTAATAACCGCTTTTATTTTTCGGTCGACCGCACTCCACTGAATGACCACACGGTCAATGCGTGGATGGATGCCATTTGCGGTTGTCAACGTCAGTTCAAGATCGGATGTGTTTTCATAGGAATAACCGTTAATCCATGCACTGCCGGGGCGAATGAAAATGTTCATCCCTGTAGTCGACAACACTTGCAAGTTAGATGGAATATGCACGAAAATACCGTTGCTGACCAGTTTGCCAAAGTATGCGGCAAAGTCGGAAGCATCGTAAATCCTATCACCACCCGATGAATTAAAAAATCCGCTTTTCTCCAAGTTAAATCCCTCCCTTTAGTTTTTGGAAGATGGTCAACACACCACGACCAAAAACAATATTTATACTCTGTCCATCACGGTCGTAGCTTTCCTCAATTTCCGTAATGCGGGTGACAAGATTGACCCCCCATTTTTTAGATACAACCCTTACAAGCTGCCCTAAATCAAAGTCGGTCTTATATGTGAGATTGCCGTGCTGATTAATGGTGGCATCAAACGAGTGTACTTTGGCAAGCTCACTGAGTCTGCTCTCACCACGAAAAGTAAGGGCATTTTCATAATCGCTGCCAAAATCTTCACTCCGTAGGTCTTTAGCGTCCACAAAGGTTTCATATCGGCTCTCGCCACTGCTGGAGAGGATATTCACAAATATGCGCTCTGAACCCTCACCCTCGCCGCCAATGAGCGCGGTGTTGGCATAATCCAATTCACTCTGCATATATACCTGCTCCAAAATGTTCTCATATTCTTTTGAAAACACGGCTTGGCTTTCAAATCCTTTATATAATGAAACGGTAAACATCCTTGATTTTGGGTCAAAAGCTGTTTTTAGTCCCACATCAGAGGTGCCACAGAGATTTTCTACAGCAGTTAATAGATTTTTATAAGAAATCTGTGTGTTTATAGGGACACTAAGACTCTCCGATTGATACCCTATGCCGTTTAATCTTCTGTCATCATCGTTAGGATTAAGGACATGATTGGTAAGTAATTGTCTTACTCCCACCGATAAATCACCCTGTAAAATCTCTGTACCCCAAATAATACGACGGGATAATAGTCCTGTAGCAAACCGACCTTTCACAATTACATACTCCTGCTCTTGCATGGTGAGTTCGATGTATTCTATAATTCCGGCTTCTTCATCATCATTTTTCCAGAGGATATTACCCATTTGTAATAGGTCAAGGTTACTCTTTGTTGCAACTGCCTTCAACTCAAAACTGCCGCAAAAAGAGTATCTGCGTGACCAACGCAGATACTCGAAAGCCTCGACCACCCCGGCAAGGGAGCGGTCTTTACTGAAAAGATATAACTCCATACTATACCCCCAAGAATTGTGGTCGGAAGAAGATACTAACTTCCAATAAGTCCAAATTGTCCTCTGCATTGTAGCGGAGCATATTTCTTCCGGCAGAAAGTTGAATAAAAGTAGAATCGGTGTCTAATAGATAAAAGGCATTGCTTATGGTATCGCCCTTAACATCCTGCACTTTCTTTCCGGCAAAATGGGTGTATACATGGATTTCCTCACCTGCTGTCATGGCCTTATTTAGCTTCACGACCTCGACTGTATCCACATTCATGAGTTCAGGATTTACTACTGTCCCTAGCGCCTTAAATACAATTTTACAACCGCAGGACACATCACCAAAGTTATCTACCGTGATGATTTGGCTTGGCTCACGAACACCAAATTCCATACCACTTTCGGGAATTTCAAGCAGGAAACTAAACTTTTTTAGCCATGTAGCAAGCTCAACACGCACATCCTCCAAGGTTTGAAAGAATGGTGATGGGCAGAGCAAACTGATGAAAAATACAGGTGAACGTTCGCTTATTCCGACCACAAATCCGGCTTCTTCTACAATGCAAGGAATTTGTGTATTGTGGTAAATCAAAGTGCCTGATGCTTTGGGCGTGAACACTCTTAGCAGTCTTTTACGTTCCTCATAGGCTTGGTCGGCTGTGGTTGCCACCACGGTGCCCTCAAGGGTGATGTTGCGCATATCCATAGTAGAAGATATATAAAAAGCGCCGTCTTGCTCCGGCGCTTTGAAAGTATTGATTGTCTGCCGTAGCTTACCAGTGCCTTCGACTTTAGTTAGGAAAAACGGTCGTTTCGACTGGAGGGTCAGACTTTCACCATTGCTGTTTGTGTAGGTTATGACCATCAATTTCCCCTCCTAAATTTCAAGTGCCAGCTTGCGTGATAGATTCTTAAACTCACGAGCGAGTTCCTTTTCGGATAGTGGTTTGGGTGATACGACCGATATGTTTTGGTGTATGGTAGTGCCTTGAATGCCACTGCGACCAGAGCCACCAACACCACCTCCTCTCGGAACATCGGGGTCAAAATCAAAGTCGGTAGGGATGGCATTTTGCATATCTCGTGCCACTTTATCCATTTCATCCGAAAAGCCGATACCAAGACCTTCTGCCATATTAGTTCCAAGTCCGGCAAACAGCTTTGATGGCGAACGAATGCCAAAGAAACCCTTAATGCCATCTACAATCCCACTAAAGAAACCGCTGATTTTACTCCACAGCCATGCTCCTGCATCGGATATACCTTGCCACAGACCTTTTATTAAGTTGCCACCGGCTTCAACCAACTTCCAAGCAAGAGAGCCAATAGACGATATAATACCGGTAATGATTTGCGGAATAGCCTTGACTATTTCCACAATAATGGTCGGTAGGTTTTGAATTAAGGCAATAAAAAGCTGTACACCCGCCAATATAATTTTGTCAATGTTCCCAATGATTGCATTTACCAAACTACTTACAATTTGCGGAATGGCTTTTACTACCGTCACAATAATGGTCGGTAAGTTCTGAATAAGAGAGATTAAAAGTTTTACACCCGCATCAATAATCAAAGGAATTGCACCGATGACTGCAGTGATTATGTTATCGATAATTTTGGGTATCGCTGCCACAATAGCGGTGATAATGCTAGGCAAAGCCTGCACAAGTGAGGTTAGCAACTTGATTCCGGCATCAATAATCTGTGGTATCGCTCCGATGATGAAGTCAATGATAGCACCGATAATTTTAGGCAGTGCCTCGATTAACACAGGGATTGCGGCAATTAAACCCTCTGCCAAGCCTGTGATTAGTTGCAACGCAGCATCTAAAATTAATGGTAAGTTTTCCAGTAAGGTCTGCACTAAG
>CAZQBV010000139.1:0-3430 GCA_964592125.1 uncultured Christensenella sp. | reverse complement strand
CTGCTTAGCGTAACCAATTTGGACGATGTGCAAAAAGGCTATACCACAAATATTATTAAGGCTTCCGATACATTGTTGAATATCATAAACGACGTGTTGGATTTCTCTAAAATTGATGCTCAAAAGTTTGAAATAATTTCTCAACCGTATAAGCTGGCAGAGTTAATTAGCGACGTAACCAATCTCATTGGCCTAAAGGCCTCTGAAAAAAACCTTACCTTTGTAACTGATATCGATCCCACGCTTCCCTCTCAGCTAATTGGTGACGATTTACGTATCAAGCAGGTTCTTATCAACATTCTTGCCAATGCAATCAAATATACCAACAAGGGATTTGTGCGTTTGGCTGTTAGTTTTAAAAAAAGTAAAAATGGCATCCTTCTTGTTTTCGAAGTGCAAGATTCTGGCATAGGCATCAAGGAAGATGCTTTGCCTCAGGTATTCAATGCCTTTTCACAGCTGGATCTTCATAAAAACAGGAATATACAAGGCACTGGCCTAGGGCTTGCCATCAGCAAAGGAATGGCTTTTGCAATGAATGGTGGTGTAGAGGTTGTAAGCCACTATGGCAAGGGAAGTACCTTCACCTTTCATATACCGCAAGAAATCTCCGATAGCCGACGATTGGCCGAAGTGGAAAGTCCAGATCAAAAACATATACTCATACTGGGAAACAGCATTTCCAGCAATGCATTCGAGCGCACTATAGATAGCTTATTTCTACGTTATCATTATTTAAAAGATCCCTCATTACTGGATGATTATTTAGATAAACATGCCTATACACACATCTTTTATTGGCAGGACTTTTTGGATGAACCATTGGACAATCATTCCCATCGTTTGGGCTCTGTGTGCACAATGGCCATACATAATTTTTCTACTGTTGTAATGCAAAACTGCGGCAGCAAAGAAAATGTACTGTTTGAGCCTTTATTGGTATTTGATGTTGCTGATATTTTGAATGAGAGCACCTCCAACATACGTGCAATTGTAACCAGCACTAGCAAAACACTTAGCACATTACAAACGCAGGATGTATACGCTCTTGCTGTGGATGACAATGATGTAAACCTACTTGTGGCGCAGGAAATCTTTCGTTACTATGGTATAGAAACCGATCTTGCTTCCAGTGGTTCAGAGGCACTACAGCTGGCTCAGAAAAAAAAGTATGATATAATATTTATGGATCATATGATGCCTGGCATGGACGGAATAGAGGCCACCACTTTGTTGCGCAAGCTAGATGCATGGTATGCTTCCATCCCCATTATTGCACTTACTGCCAATGCAATTTCTGGTGCTAGGGAGTATTTTTTAAGCAATAATATGGACGACTATATCAGCAAGCCCATCGAAATAGAGGAACTAGACCGTGTTCTTTTAAAACATTTACCACAAAACAAAGTTTGGAAAGATACTCCCCTTCCCAAAAATTCACCCGCGCAGAATATTTCCTCCAATCTGCTGCAGTTACTGCACAACACCAGTTTTTTAGACGTAAAAAGCGCCCTTCGCCAGATAGGTGGTTCCGAAGATACTTATTTCACTATACTAAAGATTTTCCACAACACGCTTAGTGAAAAAACCTCTTCTTTACTACAGTTTATATCAGAAGAAGAATGGGATGCTTTTCGTATTGAGGTGCATTCACAAAAAAGTTCACTCCTCAATATTGGTGCACACAATTTATCCGAAATGGCACGCCAGCTAGAATTTGCAGCCAAAAATTTTGACTTGGAATATATTGCCGAGCATTTTAAAACATATTTGGAACACTTAAAGGCATTGAACAATTGTTTGGATGAAGCTATGCCCAAGGAAAAAACTCCCAAATTTAGAAAAGCCGCAATCAATTCGGATTATGAAGAGCTTGGCAAAATTTTATCAGAAATCATATTGCTTGTGGATGCTTTAGAAGATACCAAAGCACTACAAAACTTGGCTGATATTTGCCATGTTTCCTACGGCAGTGAAATAGATCAAATGTTAAATCATATTCAAGATTCCATTGAATATTTTGATTATGATAAAGTACCAGATATCATACAGCAAGTACAAGTACGTATAAATAACAGGAGTTCAAATGGATAAAGGCAATCGCAAACCCATAATATTGGTGGTGGATGATGATCCCACAAACCTAAGATATGTGGATGAAATTCTAAAACATGAATACAAGGTGTACCTTGCACCATCTGGTGAACAGGCTCTTAGCTTTTTGAAAAACAAACAGCCCGCTCTTATTTTGTTGGATATAGAAATGCCCGTTATGAATGGCTATCAGGTAATGAGAGAAATAAAAAAGAATCCCAAATGGCAGGCCATTCCTGTTATTTTCCTTACAGGCCAAGAGGGAAGAGACAAAGAACAGGAAGCGCTGGATTTGGGTGCTGTGGACTATATATTAAAGCCCATCTCCCCCGGCATAGTGAAATCCCGGGCAGGCCGCCAAATTGAATTGGAATCCTATCGCCGCAGTCTGGAAGATATGGTAGATGTACGCACAAAGCAACTTCGCCAAACGCAAGATGTTATACTGAATATACTTGCCAGTATGACTTCTTTTCGCGACAACGAAACCGGCGCTCATATCATTCGCACCACAATTTATTCGGAATTGTTAATCGATAATCTACAAAAACAAAACTACCCGAATTACATCTTAACAGACCAATATTCCAAAAGCATACTAAAATCCGCAAAGCTACACGATATTGGAAAAGTGGCCGTGCCCGATAGTGTTCTTCTAAAACCAGCACGTCTGAACCCACTGGAGTTTCAGATGATCAAACAACATACGGTTTATGGTGCACAGATTTTGGATAAGGCACAGGGTGAATTGGGAGAAACTTCTTCTTTTTTAAACGTTGCCAGAGAAATTATTATTTCACATCACGAAAAATGGGATGGCACAGGCTATCCTCTGGGGCTAAAGGGGCAAGAAATTCCTCTTTCCGGCCGAATTATGGCCATTGCCGATGTGTACGATGCATTAATATCGCATCGGCCATACAAGCCCCGCTATTCTCACGAGGTGGCAGTAAAAACCATGCTGGACGATTCTGGCACACATTTCGACCCTACACTCATAGAGTTGTCCAAAAATGTATTTGAAGCTTTTGAAGCAATTGCCAAGCAATATGAGGACGAACCATTAACTCCCTCCGATGAATATCACTATTAGCCCTGCGCTATCTGCTTGCAATTCTTTTGTGCAACCGGCTTCATCACATTATAAAAGAATCCCCATTGGCAAGGTGGTAAAAACCACTTTTCAATGAGGACTGTTTTTTTCATTAATGATTGATATATTTCAGGCAAAAGTGTTAGCCAATCTTGCGGCTCCCCGGCTTTACAGCGGGCAAGCCCGTTTTGCACAATGGGCATTCTTCCGGTGCATAGGAAATTACCTCCATAGGCAGTACCG
>CAZQBV010000138.1:0-3449 GCA_964592125.1 uncultured Christensenella sp. | reverse complement strand
ACGCCGGACCCTTTGATTAAAAGTCAAATGCTCTACCAACTGAGCTAGCGGGTCACATTGGCAACGTCAGTTATTATATCATAACACCAATGCCTTGTACACCCCCTTTTTACACTTTTTTATGAGAGAAATAGAAAGGTGGAACATATGGCGCAAATCAGGGGTAAAAAAGCCTTTTCTACCACTCTTCCAAGCTGTTGGATTGAGAAAAAGCCTTGTCCGCTTGCATTGCCCTGTCCACAGTGTGCATCAAGCTATCTATGCTTTGGGATGCATCGCTCTTTACAGCAAAGCCCAGCGCCATAGATAAATGGAAGGGAAAGTTCTCTGTGTTTTTTAGGCGCTTTTTGATGCTGGTTACCAGCTCGGCCGCGCGCTGAGAAGAGCAATGGGGAATCAGTATCAAAAACTCATCCCCACCCACCCTTGCAACCAGTGCATTTGGGGGACACAGCGCAATTAGGGTGTTGGCAACCACGCGCAGGAAAATATCGCCCTGCTGATGCCCAAACTTTGCATTCACCTGTTTTAGGCTATCCACATTGCCCTTTAAAATGGCATAGGGCCAGTTGTCGGGCTCCTCCAGTTGCGACAACGCGTCTTTCGCCTGCATACGGCCCGCAAGGCCAGTAAGGGCATCCATCCCGGCTTCCGCCTCCAGCGCTTTTATTAATATGCGGTTATCAGTAACATCCACAACAACAATTAATGTACCAATATTTGTGCGATTGTCAAAAATAGATTGTTCCTTTAAATTGAATACCTTATCTATGCCCAAAAGGTTCAGCGAATAGTCTACACCAGCGTATTCGTCCGCCGAAGCAACTTTATTCGTAGCCTTTCCAGCCAGTGTTTCTTTGATGGTGTCAAAACACCTCTCGTCCTTGTCTATGCCCAGTTTATCGGCAAACGCTATGGCAGCGGGGTTTTGGCTGAGAATGAATCCATTGTTGTCCAAAATAAAAATGGCATTGGATAAATTGTTGAAAATAGAATTGCGTGCCCGGAGCAGAAAATCTGTTCCGGGGTTGTTCAAAATGGCAATAAACAAAAACATTGTGCTTATGCTCATGCCCACAAGCGTTAGATCGACAGGCAGTACCAATATATCTGTAATCAGGAGCAGATTGGCCACCATGCTTACCAATATACCTATTAGAAGCATACGCGAAGGCTTGCGCACGGCCGGTGGCATTTTATGATGTTGAACCACCACAATGATATATGCGGCAATTAACATACAATAGCAGGAAATTGTGTGCAGCGCATACCAAATGCCCTGAACGGGAACGAAACGATATGTGGGGTCGAAAACTTCTACATAATCGCGAAGATAGTTGTGGCTGTTGGTGGTAACGCTCATAAAAATAGTCATAACAGGAATGACGCATAGCATCAGTACCACAGGAGGTGTAATGTATGCATCCATGCTGTAAAAACGCATTACAAATAGCAACAGCGCCATTGCAGTAAAGGCAACAAAGGGAAGCTTTAGATCGAACAAAAGACGCGCAACGGGCTCTGCATGGGGGAACAAATACACTATGCTTAATATCTCCCAAATCAACACCATGGAAAAAAGGAAAATGATGCTAGGCGTAAGCTTTTTGCTGCGCAACTTGGTAAGAGAATAGGCAACAATAGAAATTGTTAGAATTGCGCAGATGCAATATATAATAATTGGAACCAGGTTGTCCATAGCTTCTCTCCCGTAGTATCTTTGCTACGCTTTGTTTATATACATCTTTTTATAGGTTTTATCCAACAAAAGATTCAGGTTGGTGCTCATTTCATTTTTAGTGGCGCAGCTTAACACAAGCACCGCGGCGCTGCCGGCATGCTTGCTTTCCAAAATTTTCGCATGTAGTGTCTCCACCAGTTCTTCGGCTACTGTGCCCATACAGTTTGGCAGCAACATTGCAAAGTCATGACTGCCAACGCGCGCGGTATAGCCATTTTCTGGGCAATACTCTGTCAAAATTTGCGCCATTCCCTTTAGCAGCCTGTTGCTGCTCTCGTGCCCTATTGTATCATTCAGTTCTTTTAAATTACAAATATTTATAGTAACAATACTGAATGGCAGGTACTTTTGTTGGTTTAGTGTACGCAACAACTCTTGATAAGAATATTGGTTTTTCAGCCCGGTAAGAGCATCCACCCCGGCCATGTCGCTCAGCCGCTCTATGGTTAGACGGTTGCGTGTTACGTCGGTTAGCACAATCGTTTGTCCATTGCTATCCCAACCCTCCACATCCTGTTTATACATGTGGTAAACCAGCGGAAATTCACTTTCGGAAATATAAATATCCTTACCGGAATGGCCTTTGGAATTTTTCATACTAATTTTTCCGCTTTGCTCCAAATCTGTCAGTGTTTTTTCAAAACATGGTTTTTGTTCCGTAACTCCCAAGGAGTTCAGCAATTGAGAGGCGGCAAGGTTTGTATCCATAACGCTGCCGGAAGCATCCAAAATGAAGATAGCCTCAGCTAGGTAATTGAAAATTTGGCGACGCTCGAAAAATAAATAGTTGGAGCGGTCATTAATGATATTGGCAAGATAAAACAACATACCTGCAAGGCAGGAACTGAACAGGAAAAAATCCAAATCTTTAAATTGTGGTTTGAGGAAATCCAATACAGCGCCCGATATACATACAGACAGCACAATAATCAACCAAAATGGCCCTGTGCGGTATACACGAGGCATTTTGATGTACTGCACAATGGAAACAATAAGCATGGCCACCACAAGCGATATGCAATAGACAGAGTGTATGAGAAACCACATGCCGTTTGTGCGCTCTACTGTCATAATAGGCTCCAGCTGAACTACTTCGAAAGATTGCCGCAACAGCGGGTGGTACATTGTGGTAAGCGCCAGCACGGTGGTAATAATAGGTATTATGCACAGCAAAAAAAGCCTTGCTTTTGTGAACACTTTCTCCAAGCGAAAAAAGCGCATAATCATCATAGAAAATGCGATAGCTACACCAGATACTGCTATCAGTTTCAAGTCGTATAGGTAGCGAATCCACCACGGGTCTGGAATGACAAAAGTTGAAATCTCCATTGTTTGCCATACAATTAAACCAATATAAAACAATACAAAAAAAGGAACGCCCTTGTGTTTGCGGTCTATTCCCACAGCACCCGGCAACAGCACAATATTGATCAAAAGGAACGCCAAATTAATACTGATACACAAAACATTGGTCATATTCGTGCCTCCGTATGTAATTATATATTTTTATTCAAAATAGTGCAAGCAACAGTATAGAGCCAAAGTGTCGCAACAAGAACACCAAAGCCGCACCCATAAAATTACTTGTGAAAGATAGGCATGGCAGTGTTGACAGAACGCACAAAAATATATATAATATACACTACATGAAAAATGCGGGAGTGACTCAGTGGTAGAGTGTCGCCTTGCCAAGGCGAATGTCGCGAGT
>CAZQBV010000137.1:0-3454 GCA_964592125.1 uncultured Christensenella sp. | reverse complement strand
GTCACGCAAAAAGACTAGTGATGACGACGTGCGCGGTTTGTGCGGTGTTGCCCTAGGCGTTTTTTGTTGACAACACCGCTTTTTTATGATAGTATAGGCCTTGCGTAAAAAATGAACCAACAGCCACAGACTCAGGGGCAAACCTCCAAAGGCATGCAAATGCCGGAAGAATGCTGAAAAATCCTGACGAGGCGGACACTAATAAAGTATATTTGTATGCTTTCAAGTCTGCCGGCTTGAGAGCATTTTTAATACAAACGCCGAAATGGGGTGAAACAGTGAAAGAATCTAAGCTGCAAAAAAAGAAGGATAACGTAACCGAGGTAGCGGAAAAAATGGCGCGTTCCCAAAGCGTTATTATGCTAGACTACCGCGGCCTTACCGTGGAAGAAGACACCGGTCTTAGAAACAGCTTTCGTGAAGCAGGTATAGAATATCGAGTTATTAAAAACAACGTTTTGTTGCGTGCTGCACAATCTCAGGGTATAGAGGGCACAGAAGATTTCTTCAAAGGGCCCACAGCCGTTGCCTTTGGGTATGAAGATGCCGTTGCGCCCGCAAAAATATTGGCCAAGTTTATTAAGGATACCAAAAAAACTGAGCTAAAGGGCGGCATACTGGACGGCAAGGTAATGGACGTTACCGCAGTTCAGAATTTGGCAAAGCTACCTTCCAAGGAAGAGCTTATTGCAAAAATGTTGGGCAGCATGAACGCACCTATCACAAATTTTGTGGGAGTGCTGGCAGCCGTACCAAGAGGGCTTGTATGTGCGCTTAACGCCATACGAGAGCAAAAAGAAGCACAATAATGTGCAAATACAAAATAGAATTTAAAATTTATTGGAGGATATAAAACAATGGATAAAGCACAATTGATTGAAGCGATTGAAAAAATGAGCGTTCTGGAACTTGCAGAACTTGTAAAAGAACTGGAAGACAAATTTGGTGTTAGCGCTGCTGCTCCTGTAGCTATGGCTGCTGCTCCTGCTGCTGGCGGTGGCGAAGCTGCTGCAGAAGAGAAAACAGAGTTTGATGTAATTTTGAAGGGTGCTGGCGCAGAAAAAATCAAAGTTATCAAAGTGGTAAGAGAACTGACAGGTTTGGGCCTGAAAGAAGCAAAAGAAGTGGTGGACGGCGCACCCAGCACAGTAAAAGAAGGCATTTCGAAAGACGATGCTACAGCTATGGCTGAAAAACTGAAAGAAGTTGGCGCAGACGTAGAAGTAAAATAATAGTACATTTCCCAGCTTGACAATTTCAAGCAAGAGTTGTATGTTAAAACGAGTGGTAACTTACCGCTCGTTTTTATTTGTTTGCTTGTTTTTTCTCTTTTCTCGGCTTTGCCCATTCTTTTGCTTAGCAAAGGACAATACAGTGTATAGTAGTATAAGAACCAGTAGTAAATAATATTCAATACACACATTTATTACGATGCGGGAAAATAACTTTCAAAAGCCATTTTGTGGCTGTGGAAAGTTAATTCTCAAACTTTTGTACAACACCATGCAACTAAATGTAGGGAGGCTACAGTATGGATACATTTGAAAAGGCCGGAAAAAAGACAGACGAATTTTTTGAATCTGCAAACGAAAAGCGCAAGGAGCTTTTTGAAAAGGTGAAGGATAAAACAGTAGAGACTGCCGAAACAGTAAAAGACAAAACGGCGGAGACCGCCGAACTGGTAAAGGACAAAACAGTAAAAGCCGCTGAAATAGCAAAAGATAAAACAGTAAAAGCTGCCGAGACGGTAAAAGATAAAACAATTGAGGCTGCAGAGGCCGCAAAGAAGGCGGGAAGCGAGGCCGCACTAAAAATGACTGGCAAGACGAAGGAAGCCGCCACCAAAATAGACAACAAGGCGCATGAAAAATTAGGAGACTAACAAAACACCGTGAAAAAACAAGACTCTGTCCACAATGCACCAACCCCCCGCAAAGGTAAATGGACCAATGTTGTGGAATACAATAAACAGGATTACCTTGCAGAATGCGAGTTTAAGGCGGTAAAGCAAAAAGTACGCCGTTGTTGGCGTGTTCTGGGCATGCTGCAATTACGCATGGAAAATGATATAGCAAAAAATGCTCGTAAAAAGCTGCCCACACCTGAAATTTTAAAGCGTTTGGACGAAGTCACCGCCCTAATAGATTCCATAAGGGAGCAGTGCGAAAAGGAATAGAATGTGCCGGCGCCCCACGCAACACGCCAAAACCAAAACAATGGGGTAAGTCTGCCTGTTTACAAAATGAGCAACGCATACTGCGGAAGCTCATTTTTTACGGCAAGGCCCTTCTCTATATGTTTGAATCACCTAGTTTGAACTTATTAATAAAAGGATTGCATGATATGTGGCATCACTTTCATTGCAAAATATTTCCAAATTCCCCCATTATGCTCAGTTCGATTTAAAACCTCTGTTTTAAATCGCGTGCAATATGTGCGACTTGAAAAGTAGTAGAAATAGCATTTTTCGTTAGTTCTATTTGGAATCAGCATTACACATAATTCTTTGAAAAAGGAGCGACTGTACCTGTGAATATATTGCGTATATTAGTATCTTTTTTGATAGCTGTTTTAATTGGCACGGTGTTCAAAAAATTAAAACTTCCCACTGTTTTGGGCTGGTTGCTCACCGGTCTTTTGCTTAGCCCCTTTGCGTTGGGGCTTATGCCCCCCGGTTTGGAAAATTCCGAAGGGTATAAGTTGTTTTTAAATTTTATCAAGTTTGGCGTGGGCGCCACCTTAGGCATAGGCGCGAATAAAAGCAAGAATAGTTTGTCTAAAAAACAACTGCTTGTTGTCTCCCTGTTTGAATCGATAGGAACATTTGTGCTTGTTGCGGCTGCATTCTCCATTGTTTTTTCCACACAAAACGTGCCGCTTTTCCTTGCATTTGTTTTTGGGTCTATCGCTATGGTTACTTCCCTTGCCACCACCATTGCCATATTGAAAAGCTATAAAGCAGCCGGCACACTTTCTAGCAGTGTTGTGCCCGTTATGTCCACCAGCAGTTTAATAGGCATTGTGTTTTTCATGTTGGTATTGGGCGTTTCGCTTGGTTCCACCTCTTCCCAAAATGCTTCGGCAAGCAGCATTCTGCTTTCCATCATAGCCTCTGTGGGCAGCGGCCTTGCCTTTGGCGCAATTGGTACTTTTATAATAAACCGCATAAAAAGCGAAAAGCCACTGGCCGCAAGCTACTACTTCATATTAATTGTCGCCAGCATACTTACGGTTAGTATTAGCCACTGGGTCATGCAGCAATCAGGCATCAATTATTTGATAGCCGGCATTTGTTTTTCCATTGTTTTATCCAATAGAGTACACAAAGAAAAAAGCAAGTATATTCAGCAAAAAACGCAGAAGCCGCTTGGGCTCATTTTTGCATTCTTCATTTTCTCTTTGGGCGCCAGTATCAACTATCGCTTTATTTTTGAAGCCGGCTTGCTGGCTGTTC
>CAZQBV010000136.1:0-3580 GCA_964592125.1 uncultured Christensenella sp. | reverse complement strand
TTTCAGCACAACACCCATAATCACATTAATAATCATAATAAACGCAAACAATACCAGCCCTATGGAAAAAAGCGCCTCCCTGTGCAGCCCGGAGGCATAGCTCATTTCCGATACAATACCAGTGGTTAAAAAACGAACGCTGTTGAAAAGTCCCGGCATATTTACCACATTTCCAGAAACCAAAATAATTGCCATAGCCTCGCCCAATGCACGACCTATGCCCAGCACCACACCTGTGGATATACCCGATTTTGCCGAGGGAATTAACACCTTGAATATGGTTTGCACCTGCGTGGCACCCATGGCTAGGGAAGCCTCGCTATAGTCCCTTGGCACAGCCTTCAGCGATGTAATGCTAATATTTACCACAGTAGGCAATATCATAACAGTTAATACCACAATACCTGAAAGCATATTTGCTCCACCGGTAAAAATATGGTTGGGGTCATTTGCAAATAACAACGCTTCCAGTTTGCCTATCTGCGGCACCAAAAGAATCATACCCAGCAGCCCATAAACAACTGATGGTATGCCCGCCAGTAGTTCTATCACCGGTTTCACAATTTTGGCTATCTTTCCGTTTGCCATCTCTGCCACAAATACTGCCGCCATCAACGCAATGGGCACACCAATGGCAATGGTTAAACCAGTACCCACCAAGGATGTTAATATCATAGGTAATATGCCAAACTTTGGATCTGCTGCTGTGGGTGCCCACTGTGTACCGAATAAAAATTCACCTATGCCAATTTGGAACATGGCCGGTGCACCGGAATAAATCATATACACTGTAATAATAAGCACTGCCGCCACTGCCACCGTGCCACACACTATGAATACACCCTTCATAATGGTTTCTATGCCATTCTTTTTTTTGGCATTGCCCAATATGGAAATCTCCACTACTGCCCCTTTCTATGAAGCCAAGGAAAGCGTCTTCACACTTTCCCTTGCTTCGTCTTTTGAAATTATATTTATTAAGTGAAGCTTTTTAGCCAATTAACCAACTGTGATCAGTTTATTATCTGCCACCACAGCTTGCCCCTCTGCACCCAATACATAGTCTAGAAATGCCTGTACTTCTGGGCGAAGCTCACCTTCTGCTGTAGCCATAACAAACGGGCGGGAAAGAGCATATTCGCCAGATTTTATTGCTTCCTCAGTAGCTGGCGCACCATCTAGGTTTAGCGATACCACAGTATCATCTAGCGCTTCCAAAGATACATACCCTATAGCGGCCGGTGTTGTGGAAACAGCTGTTTTCACGGCGCCAGTTTCGTTTAGTTCCTGCGCATACTGGCATTTGTCCGCAACGTCCAGCAATTCTTCAAATGCACCACGTGTTCCGGAAGATGCTTCCCTACCAATTACCACAATAGGTGCATCGGCTCCGCCCAGATCACTCCAGTTTTTAATTTCGCCGGTATACACTTTTATTAGGTCTTCTTTTGTGATATCTTTCACTAAATTGTCTGGGTGAACAATCACCGCAATACCATCAATGGCTATCACATTGGGAACAATTCCGGTTTCTTCTGCTTTTAGCTCACGTGATACATTGCCTATATCCGACTTGCCTTCTTGCACATCCTTCACGCCTACAGAAGAACCGCCTAGCTGCACATCCACACTAACACCCTGATTGTTTAGCATGAAACCTTCTGCCAATGCATTTGCAATGGTCTCCATAGAGGTTGAACCCGACAATTGTACTTTTCCCGAAAGCTCTGCAGGTGCTGCCGTCGTTGCTGCAGCTTCTGTGGCTGCTGGCGCCTCTGTTGCTGCCGGTGCTTCTGTTGCTGCCGGTGCCTGCGTTGCGGGCGCACATGCAGTGAATAAGAATACTGCACACAGCCCAACCAATAACATTGTAATCATTTTTCTCATAGTAGTTCTCCTTTGTTTTATGTAAACTTTATGATATACCCCAGCATATACATGCTGTGTAAAGTTCGCACGCAAGCTTTGTAAAGTTTGTGTAAAATCCATGTTCAATACTATATTTAACCAATTTTTTGCTTTTCCTGTGTTATTTTTCCATATATCACATATATCGCATTTTTATATTGACAGAAGCCTCCATTCTTCCATATAATGTAGTACATATGTTTATTTGGAGGTATATGATATGTCTAGTGAATCAACGCCCGTAAAATGGGCAAATCCATCCCCAGCTGGTCTGGTAGCTCTAGGGGTTGCTACCTTTGCATTTTTTGCGATGCTTTCCGGCTCGGTAGACTCTTCTGCACGTCTTAGTGCGGGCATCTGGCTTTTGGGTGGCTTTATTGTGCAAATTGTGGTGGCGCTGATCGACCTGCGCAGCGGCAATGTTGCCGGTGGCAACACCTTTCTCTTCTTCTCTGCTTTCTTCATGTTTGTAAGTGGCCTGTTACTTATTTTAAAGTGGTGGACTGCAAAAGAAGGCATAGAGGTGGACTTCCGTATCGATGGTTATGTATGGATTGTGCTTACCCTATCTCTTATTTTGTGGACTCCGGCCTTCTTCAAATCCACTAAACTTCTGACGCTAGTTGTAATATTTTTAGATATTGCATTGCCCTTTATCACTCTTATGGATTTGGGACTTATGCCTGCTTCCTACGCCATGATTCCTGCCGTTTTCATGCTACTTTCTGGCTGCACTGCCATCTATCTTGCAGCAGCAATTGTGGTAAACGAAACCTTTGGTAAATCGGTATTCCCTATTCCGAAGCCATTTATACAGTAATCTGGATAACCAAAAAAGCCCTCCGGGGCTTTTTTTATTGCCCTTACGCTGTATTTGTACTAAAATAGTTTGTGTCTCAATTATTACCAAAGGAGTATTGATATGGATTTTATGGAATTGGCCAAAGAACGTTATTCCGTTCGCATGTTTTCTTCTCAAAAGGTAGAGGACACCAAAGTAAAAGCCATTTTAGAGGCAGGGCAGCTTTCCCCCACCGCCTGCAACTACCAACCACAGCATTACTACGTAATTCAGAGTAAAGAAGCACTAAAAAAGCTGGAAGACTGCACCAATTACACTTTTTCTGCACCCATGGCTATATTGATTTGCTACGATAAAAATGAAAGCTGGAAGCGCCCCTACGATGGCCAAAGCAGCGGCGAAACGGATGCCAGCATTGCCACTACACACATGCTGCTGGCCATACACGAAATGGGGCTGGGAAGCACTTGGGTGGGTTTTTTCGATCCATGCGCCATACGGAAAGCCTACAACATTCCGGAATATTTAATTCCCCATGCATTATTGCCCATTGGTTACCCTGCCGATGCAGCGAAACCAGCTCACCTGCACAGCAAACGAAAGCCTATTGCAGAAGTAACAGAGTATATTTAATACTGATTCCAGATAGAAATAACGCAAAAACGATATTTCTATCACTGCCATACGGCAGTTCCAAAACGTTCCGCATTTTGGATTGAACGGCCTTCCCATTCGAAAAATGAAAAAATATTTTTCGAGTCGCGTATTTTACGCGCGATTTAAACGCGACTTAAAACAGATGTTTTAAATTTGGAATTGGTATAATACTAATCTCTAATAGAAATCGTTGCAAAAGCAATGATTTCTATA
>CAZQBV010000135.1:0-3646 GCA_964592125.1 uncultured Christensenella sp. | reverse complement strand
AAAAGTGCGCTCTTGTGCGAGAAAAATGGGGGCGGCTAGGGGGATTTCGATTTCCCCCTATGCCTCCCCCTTAGACCCCCTCCCTACACCCCCCAAACGACTCTTTTCAGAGAGAATTTCGGGGTATTCCTTTGGGGAAGGACACGCTGGGGCGGGTGGTGGAAGAACAATGAAGAATTGAGAATGCAGGTCGAGGGAAAGAAGACCCCGTTGGTCTGCTGCGATAACTTGGGTTTTTGAATTTTTTTTGGGGAAAGACACGCTGGGGCGGGTGGAGAGAAGTGAAGGTCTGCGGTGGGAGAAATGCTGATGGTTTTTGTAATTTGTGCAGTGCGCCGTAAATGGCAAGTCTAGATGCTATACTAGAACCATGCATATACTTATGGTTATTCGAAATATTGAGAATTTCAAATTATTGCGTTGCCTTAATTGTTTGTGCAAGATATAATAATACTAAAATCCAATAGAAAAGTGGAAAAATCACTCTTCTATTCCCGCAATTTTTGCAGGCGCAAAAGGACAGGCTGTTTTGCGGGATTCAGTATTGGAGAATAATATAAAAGAAAAACTTGAAGGTGTAAAAAATGTCGGTTAGCTATACAAAATTGTGGAATTTACTAGCTGAAAAAGATATGAACAAATCTGAATTGAGAGAAACAACGGGCATTAGCACAAATGCTTTGGCAAAGCTGGGGAAGAACGAGCATGTATCTACAGATGTGTTAAGCAAAATTTGCGAATCGCTGAACTGCAACATAGAGGATATTATTAAAATTGATACTAACATTATTGAATTTCCAAAGCTGCAGCCACAAACTGCACTTACTGCAATTGAACTGTTTGCGGGAGCGGGGGGCTTGGCTTTGGGGATTGAAAAGGCGGGCTTTTCTACCATTGGACTGGTGGAATTCGATAAAAATGCGGCTGAAACGCTGAAGGAAAACCGCAGCCATTGGAACGTGATTTGCGATGACATTGCAAATATTTCTTGCCTAGACTTGGAGAAGTATTTCTCTATAAAAAAAGGTGAATTGGATTTATTGTCGGGTGGCGCGCCCTGTCAAAGCTTTTCCTATGCGGGCAAGCGAATGGGGCTGGAGGATGCCAGAGGCACGCTGTTTTACCACTATGCAATTTTTTTAAAGAAATTGAAGCCGAAGATGTTTTTGTTTGAAAATGTAAAAGGGCTTGTTTCGCATGAGAATGGAAAAACATTTCAAACGATAAAAGATATTTTTGAAGCGGAAGGCTATGCCATAAAGAGGAAAGTTTTAAATGCTTGGAACTATAGTGTTCCTCAAAAACGTGAAAGATTGATTGTGGTGGGAATTAGAAATGATCTTGTGGAGAAAATGACATTTGAATATCCCGAAGAACATGAACGTAAGCCGGTTTTGAGCGATGTGCTATATGATGTACCCAAAAGCGCAGGCTCTAAATACTCTGAATATAAACAAAAGATATTTGAACTGGTTCCCCCCGGGGGATATTGGCGTGATATTCCGCAAGACATTGCGAAGGAATACATGAAAAGTTGCTGGTATATGGGTGGTGGCAGAACGGGCATTTTGCGCAGGCTGAGCATGGACGAACCATCACTAACAGTGCTAACCTCGCCCTCTCAAAAACAAACGGATAGATGCCATCCGTTGGAAGCACGTCCCTTTACCGTAAGGGAGAACGCAAGATGTCAAACCTTTCCGGATGATTGGAACTTTTGCGGAAGTGTGGGGCAGCAATACAAACAGGTGGGGAATGCTGTGCCGGTTCATTTGGCATATGCAATTGCGCAGGAAATTAGAAAAAGTTTGGAGATGCTGTGATGTGGAAATTACCTTTTATATCGGAAGAAAACCTGACCCAGCATGTATCGGAAACCATTAAAAAGTATGGCGAAAAGCTAGAGTCGTATGACCTAAAAAAATTCAACAAAAACATGATAGACCCCATAAAGCTTTTGTTTGACAAAACTGTGTATTCTTTGAACTGGGAAGAAATAGTAAACAATGAAATTTTCCGGCAGAGAGACAAAGCAAACAACAACGACATAGGATATTTTCACCAGAATATTTTTGCGTATATTGGCGGGTGTGAAGTGCCAAATGCGGGGTGGGATGTGATTTACAAAAACGAAAACGGCATTAACATTCCCGATGGTGGAAGTGTGAAGACGATATATGTGGAAATGAAGAACAAGCACAACACCATGAATTCGGCATCTGCCGGAAAAACATATATTAAAATGCAGAATCAAATTTTAGCAAATGACAATTGTGCTTGCTTTTTGGTGGAGGCGATTGCAAAGCGTTCGCAGAATATAAAATGGAAAGCAACCGTGGACGGCGAAAGTGTGGGGCATCGACTTATTAGAAGAGTGAGCGTGGATCAATTTTATGAGCTGGTAACAGGCCAAGCAAATGCGTTTTATGAAATGTGCATGGTTTTGCCGGACATAATAGAGCGAGTGGTGCAGGGCTCTGAAGGGATAACTGTGCCGCAGGACACGGTATTTGGTGAGTTGCAAATGATTTCGCAAGAGAACAACATCCCATTTGTACTGGCGACATATATGCTGGGTTTTTCAAGCTATCAAGGATTTTGATGGAAGCGCGAGGGCGAGAGAACACCGTTGGTCTGTTGTGATGCTTGGTAGGGCGGTTGATGAAGTGGAAAGTGGAAAGTTGAAAGTGAAGGGCGGGGAAAACCCGTTTTCCAGTTGAGATGCTTTGGGTTTTAGAATTTTTTGGGGAAAGACATTCTGGGGCGCGGTGAGATGTGGAGGTTTTTAGAAGTGGAGGCTTTGAGATGAAACATACAAGATGTAAGATAGTGGCTATATGGGTTTTATTACTATTACTGACTATGAATTCTGTTGCCGTTGCTGCTCCTTTGGACTATGCCGTTGATCCTGCGCCGAACTATGTTTTGGATACGCCCCAAGGGTTGATGGCAAAAAGCAGTGGATACAACAGTGTTTCTTTGAAATGGAAAGTGGTGAAAGGTGCCGAAAAATACATTCTTACATATGGTTTTTTAAAAGATGGATTTTTATACGGATACGGTCCGAAATCTATCTCTGTGGATATTGGCAATGTGACCAGCTATCAAATAACAGGTTTGCGCACAGCAACGGAACACAGTTTTTTTATAACAGCTTACGCTACGAGTGATGGAATAGAAAAGCGGAGCAAAACAGCATCTGTGAAAGCAACGCCTATTACATCCGCGCCAGCAAATTTTACAGCTACACCTATAAATAACGAAAAAATAAAACTAAAATGGGATAAATCCCCCGGAGCGAATGGATATCATATTTATCGGTCAACCACAAAAAACGGCGCTTACACTAAAATAAAAACAGTAACGAAAGATGTAACTACATGTACGGTATCTTCCAACAAAGCAAAAGTTGCTTATTACAAAATAACACCATATCGTGGTATAGCGGGTGAATCTACCGAGCCGATCTATGTTTGTCTCAAGTGATACTTGTTTCGTTTGGCATTGATGTTTCCTTTGTAAAGATTTGGTTGTGAATTTGGACGTTTGCGTGAAAAGGGGGAGGATAGGGGTTTTTCTATTTCCCCATATCCCTCCCCCTTAGACCCCCTCCATACACCCCCCAAACGACTCTTTTCAGAGAGAA
>CAZQBV010000134.1:0-3921 GCA_964592125.1 uncultured Christensenella sp. | reverse complement strand
AGTAGCTCTGCAAACCTTGAGGCGTGGTCTGCTTCTTCAAACGCCGCCTTTTCCCAATACAGGCCAATCTCCGGGTAACCTTCGCGATGTGCCACACGAGACATAGCAAGGTACATACCCACTTCTGTACACTCGCCTTCAAAGTTTGCACGAAGGTCTGCCAAAATATCTTCCGAAACACCTTTTGCCACACCTACCACGTGCTCTGCAGCCCAAGTTCTTTCGCCAGTTTGCTCTTTAAACTTCTCTTTGGGCGCTTTGCATTGGGGGCAAGCCTCCGGCGCACTGTCTCCCTCATAAACATACCCACATACCGAACATACAAATTTTTTCATACCATTTATCTCCTAATTCTATATTTTTTCTAAGGCATTTTGCTCTGCCTCTTTGTTACAACAACTTTTGCACAATCCATAAAAGCTAAGCTGATAGCCTTCCACCCTGCCCTGCACAATTGGGGATTGCGGTTCTTGTTGATCCATCAAATCCTGCACACAGCCACAAGCCTTACATATAAAGTGCGCATGGGGTTGCACATTTCCATCAAAACGTTCCTGACCATTTACAGAACCAACACAAACAATCTCTTCATTTTCTTTAAACAGTGTCAAATTTCTATAAACTGTCCCCAAGCTCAAATCCGGATATTCCGGCTTCAATTTCGCATAAATCCACTCCGCATTTGGGTGAGTTTTCGTACCCATAATTGCCTTGTATATTGCCTCTCTTTTTCGGCTGTATTTTCTAACTGCTTGCATTACTTCTCCATAACAATAATAATTACTGTTATTATAATACCATACTCTCTTTGTCATGTAAAGCCCAAAATATTATTTTTTTATATAATTGTATGAATAGCAAAAGGCTTTTGCCAATTCTACGTGGCAAAAGCCTTTTCGTTTAAATTTTGATTTTAGCTTAGGCGATACCGCACAGAAATCGAGTCGTTGGCATCGCGAAGGATTTTTGTGTGAAACAAGGACAAAAGCGCAAGAATAGCAGCGCTATTTCGAGCATTTTGAACGCAGTGTCACGCAAAAAGACTAGAGATGACGACGTGCGCGGTTTGTGCGGTGTTGCCCTTATACTATTCTGTTTTGCTAGGCTTGTTTTGCCGCTTCCTGTTTGTTGTCAATCTTTGTCTGATCCTTTTCCTTTGGCAAAACCAGATTCAGCACCACTGCAGAAATTGTGCTAATGACTACAGAGGAAGAGCCAAATACCGTTTTCACCCAGTCCGGCGCATAACCAAGCGAATCGGGAACAGTGGTGATGCCCACACCCAACGCCACCGATATGCCCACAATGCTCATTACGCGAGGGGTTAATTTATCGCCAGAAATCAATTTGATTCCAGTCATTGTAATGGATGCAAATACGCTTAGCGTGGCCCCACCCAGCACACATTGGGGAATGGTGGTTAATAGCGCACCAAATGGCGGGAAGAAACCAGCCAGCAATATCAGCACCGCAGTTAGTGCCAGCACCGCGCGGTTAATCACGCGTGTTGTTACCACAATACCCACGTTTTGGCTAAATGTTGCGGTGGGCAACGCACCAAACACAGAACCCAGCATGCTGGAAAATCCATTGCCAATAATACCGCCGGAAAGTTCTTGGTCTGTAGGCAATCTATCCATACCACCACCTGTGGTGGCGGAAATATCGCCAATGGCCTGTACAGAGTTTACGATAAACATAATGACCATAGAAACAATTGCAGCAGGCTCAAACCGTATGCCAAACGCAAACAGCCGAGGAAGCGCAAATGGCTGTGCGCCTGCCAACCCAGAGAAATCCACCATATTCATAAACAACGCCACAATGTATCCTACAATAATACCAAATAAAATGGATGCCAGTTTCAAGAAACCTTTGGTAAAGAAAGAGAAAAAAATCACTACGCCCAGCGTAATAAACGCCACCATCCAGTTTTGGGGCGCGCCATACGTGGGGGACGACACACCACCCGCCATATAGTTGATGGCAATGGGGTAAAGCGACAAACCAATGGTAAACACCACCGTGCCCGAAACCACCGCCGGGAAAAACTTCCGCAATTTCTTAATAAAAATACCAAACACAATGGCCACCAAGCCACCAATCAACTGCGCACCCAGCAATGTGGCAATGTCAAATTGCCCTGCAATGGCCACCAATGTGGGTACATAGGCAAAGCTGACACCCAAAATAAGCGGCAGCCCCGCACCAATTTTTTTAAAAATAGGAAATAGCTGAATCAGCGTAGCAATACCAGAGAGAAACAATCCCGATTGTATCAACAAAATGGATTGCTCGGGCGAAAGCCCAGCCACAGCAGATATGATGATGGATGGCGTAATGCAGCCTACAATCATTGCCACCAAGTGCTGCAAAGCCAAAGGCAGGCTCTCTTTCAGCCGTGGTACGCCGTTCAGCTCAAATACAGATGCGTATTGTTTGTTCATATGGTTACTCCTTTTTTTATGATATTTGGAGTGTTGCCTGTGGCAACAAAAATCTAGCACTGAAAATTTTTTCGGGAAAAGATATCCCTATTTTTGTTGTGTTTCTTTTGTCTGTCTATACTATTTCTTGATTAAAAACGTTGCTTTAAATTGAATTTGGTATACGATTTTTTGTCTATTGGATTCTTGTACCTGTTTTGCCCTCTATACCGGCCTGTGCTTTTTCCAAAAGGGTAATCAGCGAGACACACTTTTCCTTGGAACGGGCAAATTCCACAGCAGCCTGCACCTTGGGCAACATGCTGCCCGGCGCAAAGTGTCCCTCGTCCATCAGCTTTTCGCAAGTTTCTACAGATATGGCATCCAGCCACTGCTGATTTTCCTTGCCAAAGTTGATTGCTACCTTTTCCACCGCCGTTAATATCACCAAAAAGTCAGCATCAATTTTTTGCGCAATTAGGGAGGATAGCAGGTCTTTGTCTATCACTGCACCCACGCCATTCAGTTCATTTCCATCCGCAGTTACGGGTATGCCACCGCCGCCGCCGGCCACTACCACCTGCCCTGCTGCCAGCAGCGCATCCACCGCTTCTATTTCTACCACCTCCACCGGACGAGGCGATGCCACCACCCTGCGCCAGCCGCGGCCGGCATCTTCTATGATGGTATGCCCTTCCTGCCGTTCCACAATCGCTTCCCTTTCTGTCATAAACCGCCCAATGGGTTTGGTGGGGTTTTGAAAGGCCGGGTCATTTTTATCTACAATGGCTTGCGTAATGATGGTAGATACTGTTTTTTGAATACCGCGGTTTAGCAGTTCTTGCCGCAGCGCATTTTGCAAATCGTAACCAATGTAGCCTTGGCTCATTGCCACACAAACCGAAAGTGGCGTTATGGTGTATTTGGGATGATTCACTGCCAGTTCATCCATCGCCATTTTCAGCATACCCACCTGCGGGCCATTTCCATGGGATACCACCACTTCGTAACCGCTTTGCACCAAGTCTGCAACTGCTTTTACAGCCGTTTTCACCGCAATCATCTGCTCCGGCAGGTTATTCCCCAGGGCATTACCGCCCAGCGCAATTACTACTCTTTTACTCATGTCCACCTCCATACAAAATACAAGGCACCAACCGGAATGCTATATTCCGGTTGGTGCAGCATGTTTTTAGTCTAGCTTTCTGGGTGTCGCATTGTTAGCCAGCTTGGCAAACAGTGCCTGTGGGTCACGCACTTTGGACAGCAATATCATGGCTGCAATAATATACGGTTTGTAGCTGGCTTCCTTATAAAGGGGTGTGCGATAGCGGTCAAATACAGAGGCATCCACTTCACCCTCTTTGCAGCTTACGCCGGTAATGTCTGCGGGCAGGCAATGCATATACAATGCTTTTCCGTCCTTTGTCTGTTTCATCAGCTCTTCTGTGCAGGCCCAATCCTTGTGCTTTGCATTCTGTGCCAGCAATTGCTG
>CAZQBV010000133.1:0-4286 GCA_964592125.1 uncultured Christensenella sp. | reverse complement strand
TTGTACAGCCGTGCCGCACCCAGTACAGAAATATCCTTGGTGTAGATATGAACATCACTGTTCCAGCCTGTGCCATCTGTTGTAGTCATTGGGATTGTAAGCACCACAGGCATTGCCGTTGTAGGCAATTCTTCTTCATCACTTACTTCAAATATAAGGTATCTGCCTGCGGGAAGTATTCCCGTATCGTAAACACCTTCGCTATTTGTTTTGCCGCTTACCGCAGAATATGCTGGATCTTGATGATGTTGATCCCAATATTCCTTGGAAGACTTTTGGTTTGGGTTTTCTGCTACATCCGCTTCATTTAAAATTCTGATTACATTGAATTTTACGTTCTCTTTTGGTGTAGCTCCCGGCAGGCTTGAAATTTCCGTTCCGTCTCCATTTATAATAGGATCGGGATCACCTTCCGCTGGTTGATCGTAAACTACTTTGTGAATATGCAACTGGCCTTCCGTGGGCATTGCATCTGGATCCACCGCTGCTTGTACGGTAAGCAAGGGGGCAAAGACTAGCCCTACAAGCATCAGTACCGTTAGTGTTAAGTAAAGAGTCCTCTTTTTGATGTTTGCTTTCATTGTGTCTCTCCTTTCTTAAGTTGAGCGTAGAATGTAGTAATAATGAATTTTAAGACGTACTTTTCTGCTAAGTGATATCCACTTTTTGCAAATTCAGCAAGCGTGCTGCCCTGCAAAAAGAGTTTTACCAGTTTGAATTTTAGCAATTTAAGTTCACTCTTAAAAATTGTGCCTCGCTATCCCTTACTGCGCTCGTCCCCCTAAACAAAGTTTTTTCCGATAATCAAATTTTTCGTTTCCAATACATTAAATTCAAATCTCTGCCATGTTTTATACCAATCCCATTTAAAAATGCCTGCATTTTTAACTTCGTAATAGCGCGAAGCGTTTTTGGGATGGCATGAGACGTGTTCCGTGCTGTCTTTGCGCGGAACATAGCCACGCCATCGGCGAGGCCTTCCAAATTAAAACAGATAATTTAATTTGGAAGTAGTATTATAAAAGCGCAAATACTTTTTGTGCGAATTGATTCATCCGCATCGTGTATGTATTTTTTAACCGATAAAAACATTGGCTAACATATATTTCCCTACCTTGTAAATATATGTTATTTAAAATATATCTTCGTGTTTTAAAGTAAAAAAATTCGGGAGAGATTTTTTCTTTTAGCTCATCATTCAAAACTATTTTTTGCGAAATGCATGAGGGCATACAAAAACCCCAATAGAAAAGAACACCCTTCTTTTCTATTGGGTTTTGGGGTTGCTCTGCATTTTACAAAAAATACAGAACGGATATTTGCCTATACAGTAAAATAGCTTCTGAAAAACTCACACGATCCATTTGTATTGTGTGGTGAAGGCAATGCTAAGCCACAGCTCGTATTCTATATTGGCAAGGCTTTTTTCAAACGCCTCTCGAATTTCGTCCTGCTGATGCACACTGCCAAATTTAAACTCTTTGTCCACCAGAAAATCCACTTCTACCACCATGGTGCTGCCCACCTTGTTCACTCGCAAATAGTAGTCCTTTATTTGGTAGATGGCAACAATATCCTTCACTTTGCCTTCAATTTCCTGTTGCAGTTGGTTGCTAATATTTCTCATGCCAATCACTTCTTTAAATGCAGCCAACATTTCCTTTATTACTGTAATAAACGTTAGAATGATAAAGATGATGAGCACACCGGGGTCTATATAGGGCAAAATGTTGTTGAACGAAAAGGCCACCAGCAGCAAAGACACCAAATACCCGCCCAGTGCAAAAAAGCTTTGGTTCAGCGTTACTTTCCATTGAACAAATTCCGCATCTATGATTGTTGAATGTGCTTTTTCGGCAATGGTCTTCATTTTTCTAACCACAAAAAACAAAATTGCCGTTGTGATAGCAAGATACAAAATAACGCTGCCCAGCTGTGTTTCGCTACCGCCTGAAGCAATCATTTGTATGGCATCGTATAGCGCATACATTAAAAAGGCACTTAGAATAAGATATTGAATGACCACAACCACCGGTTCTATTGCTTCTTTGCCAAATGGAAAATTGAAGTGATCTTTTTTGCGAATAAAACGGCTGACCCGCAGCGTAACGAAGCCAATGGCAACACTGAACAGGGAGAAAATACCATCGAAAAAAATAACCTCGGAAGACAGCAACAACCCAAACACAATGCCCATTAACGAAAACAGTATGAGGGCACCAATAGAAAGTTTTAATGCTTTTTCCTCTTGACTGTGGTTTTTTACCATACAGTTTGCCTCTTTTATTTCTTTCATTTGTGCAAAAGCACTGAAACATACGTCACGAAATACGGAAAAAATACATGCCAGTTGCAATGTTTTGGGTGCTGTATTGAATATAAACCATCCACATGGAATACTATCCATCTTTTGCTAAAGTATATTGGCGGGAGTGGGCACAAAAAAGCCAACACCACACATAAAATACTATTGTACAAACAGATTTGCAGGCAGTATACTGATACTATCTTTAAACAAAGTTCTGTATTGGCATGTTTCACTCTATTTTAAAACCGAATAAAAGGAGACTATTTTATGCTGCATACTTATGAAGAACTGCTGGATTACATTAGCAATCTTACCATTATTGATTCCCACGAGCATTTGCCCATTCGCGAAGAACTGAGAGATCAGAATGCGGATATCTTTTCGGAATATTTGCTGCAATATTTTAGTACGGATTTAATAACCGCAGGCCTTCCCCCGCAAGACTACCAGAAGCTTTTGGAGCACAAGCTGAGTATAAGCGAAAAGTGGGCACTGCTAAAGCCATTTTGGAAGTATGCCCGCCACACCGGCTATGGCCAATGCATAGAAACAGTGGCACGCGATCTTTATGGCATTGCCGCAGTAAACGACCAAAGCGTGGAGGAGTGGAACCACAAATTCAAACAAGAGCTGAGCATAGGGCATTTCCAAAGAATACTGAAGGAAACATGCAAGATAAAAGCCAGCATTCTGGATTTTGTGGATATGGATGTGGAATGCAACCCAGACCCAGACTATTTTGTGCCTTCCCACCGAATAGACCTGATGCTTTACCCAAAAACCGGCAAAGACCTGCGCACACTAAGCCAACAGAGCGGCGTGACAATTTGCAGCTTCGAAAGCTATTTGGCAGCGTGCGAAAGCATTATGCAAAAGTATATGCATAAAAGCAAGCTGCTGAAATGCGGGGTGGCCTACGAGCGCGGCCTGCATTTTGAACGCGTTACCCGCCAGCAGGCCGAAAGTGGATTTCAGGCCGTTTTCGCGGCGAATTATTACTTCCAAAGCAAAGACGAACAAATGTTTACAGTGGGCAAACCGTTTCAGGACTATATCATGCATTTTTTGCTGGAAATTGCGCAGAGGAATGGCATGGTACTGCAAATGCACAGCGGCATACAAGAGGGCAACGGAAACCTTTTACGAAACAGCAACCCCTCTCTGCTAAACAACCTGTTTTTGGAATATCCGGGAATTGCATTTGATGTGTTTCACATTGGCTACCCCTACCAAAACGAATTGCTGTCGCTGGCCAAAATGTTCCCAAATGTTTATATAGACATGTGTTGGTCGCATATTGTCTCTCCAGTGGCGGCTCAGAATGCACTAAGCGAATTTTTAGAAGCAATTCCCTACAATAAGATTTGCGGATTTGGGGGCGACTTTTTATTTGTAGATGGCGTATATGGGCATTTGTGCGTTGCCCGGCAAAACATAGCAAAGGTATTGGCAACCAAAACACAGCAGGGGCTTTTTGATATAGACGAGGCAAAATTTGTGGCGCAAACTTTGCTGTACGATGCCCCTGCCAAGCTATATGGCATTCGGTAGGCACTGCCAAAGCGAAACCAAAAACATAAAGAGGAGCAAGATGAATCGAAAAAAAAGCTATCGCAAAGAAATACTGAAAACCATAGGGATTTTGGCCGTTGCCTTGATTGTGGGCTTTTATCTGGCGATTGTTTTGGTGTTTTCCGCTATTCCCACAGGAATTCAAGCCATTTTATTTGCAGCATATTTGATAGGCATATTCCTGCTGGTGTGGCTGGTGTTTAAAAAGCGCTTGCAGCAAAAAACATGGCGCAATGGCCTGTGTGTTGCATGTGCAGGGTTTGTGGTGTGCGGCGCGCTGGCCATTCCCATTGTGTATGAAGCCTGCCTGCCTACCCTGGACGAGCGAATGCTGATGGTGGAAGAATATCAACCCTATATGGCGTCTTCCAAAGTGGCAAAACTAGAGGAACCCTCTACTATGGCA
>CAZQBV010000132.1:0-4345 GCA_964592125.1 uncultured Christensenella sp. | reverse complement strand
AAATTTATAGGTCAACACCCCACTGCGCAAGGAAACGCCCCAAGGGGCGGGGTATTGACCCTGATGTGTAAATAAATAAACGTTTTAACTATTTGCTTCTCTACTCCACATATTTTAGAAGGCAAGTATATAAAAGGAGGTGTATCTATACCGCGCAGGCTCGCGGTTTGGCAGTGTGGAGAACTGCTAAAATACTACACGCTAGGTAGTTAAGCCGGGCAAATTGCTTGGCAGAGCCTTCCCATATGGCAAGTTTATCATTAAAAAATATAAAAAAAATATATGACAAGAACATTGTGGCAGTACAGGAATTTAATTTGGAAATTGCAGACAAAGAATTTGTGGTGTTTGTAGGGCCTTCTGGTTGCGGCAAATCTACCACTCTCAGAATGATTGCGGGGCTGGAGGAAATATCCGAAGGCGAGCTGTGTATTGGGGGAAACTGTGTAAACGAAACTGCCCCCAAAGACAGGGACATCGCAATGGTTTTTCAAAATTATGCACTTTACCCCCACATGACAGTGTATGAAAACATGGCATTTGCACTAAAAATGAAAAAGATGGACAAAGAAATGATAAAGGAAAAGGTGGAAGAAGCAGCCAAGGTTTTGAATATAACCGAATATTTGGACAGAAAACCCAAGGCGCTGTCTGGCGGGCAGCGCCAGCGTGTTGCAATAGGCCGTGCCATTGTGCGAAATCCTCAAGTGTTTCTTATGGATGAGCCCCTCTCCAACTTGGATGCAAAACTTAGAAATCAAACGCGTGCGGAAATTATAAAGCTGCGCAAAAAAATAGACACCACATTTGTATATGTAACTCACGATCAAACAGAGGCCATGACACTGGGCGACCGCATTGTGATTATGAAAGATGGGTTTATTCAACAAATTGGCACCCCTCAGGAAGTGTATCGTCATCCATACAATATGTTTGTAGCAGGGTTTATAGGCACACCGCAAATGAATGTTTTTGATGCGGAGCTGGTATTGAACAACGATACTTATATGATTCAATATGCAGGCAAAATGTTGCCATTGGCCGATAAAATAGCAAAGAACTTAAAAGAAAAAAACATACCCGCCCAGAAAATTAAAATGGGTGTACGCCCAGAGCACATAGAGCTTGTAGAGACAGCCACACCCAACAGCCTAGAGGCAGCAATTGTCGTTTCAGAGCTTATGGGCAACGAAGTGTATTTGCATACGGAAATGGCCAACCAAAACCATGAAACCATTATTCGGGTCGCTACAAAAAATGACGACTCCATTGCTTTTGAAACCAACGTACTTTGCGAATTTCCACCCGACTGTATCCACATGTTTCACCCAGAAACAGGCATAAACATTTTGTCTAATTGACTCAACGAGAGGAGATATCTATGAATGACGAATTCAACTTACTAGAAATTCGATGGCATGGCCGTGGCGGACAAGGCGCAAAAACAGCCGCCTTACTGCTGGCCGATGTTGCATTTTCCACAGGCATGTATGTGCAAGGGTTCCCCGAATATGGGCCCGAGCGTATGGGTGCTCCCATTACCGCATACAATCGTTTAAGCAAAGAAAAGATCAGAATTCACTCGAACATTTACGAACCGGATATTGTGGTGGTGGTAGATGATGGGCTGTTTGAATCGGTAGATATGGCCGATGGACTGAAAGAAAACGGCAGTATTATTGTAAACACTTCGAAAGAGAAAGCGGAAATTGCAAAACTGGTTCCCAGCAGCGTTAAAAATGTATACATCATAAATGCAAAGGCCATATCCGAAAAACATTTGGGAAAGAATTTTCCAAACATGGCACTGCTATCGGCAGTGGTAAAAGTCTCAAATATGATGCCAGAAGATGCATTTTTCGCAAGTGTAACCGAGTCTTTCGAACACAAGTTTGCTTCAAAACCAGAAGTGATTGAAGGAAATACCGCTGTAATAAAGGATGCCTGGAAGGAGGTTTCTGCAATATGAGCGAGAACAAAAATGCAATGCCCCCAATTACAGTAGCCAGCACCGCACAAGAGCTAACCCCGGGTGGTATGATTTATGGCGGCGGCAACAGCGCGGAATTTTTAACAGGCGCATGGAGCTCTGTTTATCCTGTTTGGCTGAAAGAAAAATGCAAACAATGCTTGCTGTGCTACCCTGTTTGTCCAGATGTATCCATTCCCGCAAAAGACCAAAAACGTTTGGATTTTGATGTGAAATATTGCAAGGGCTGCGGCATTTGTGCACGCGTTTGCCCATTTGGCGCAATTGAAATGAAAGACAAAGGAGGGGCGAAATGAGTAGAAAAGACCGTTTGTCCGGCAACGAAGCTGCATCCATTGCAATAGAGCAAATTGACCCAGATGTGATTGCGGCATTCCCCATTACACCATCTACAGAAATTCCGCAGTATGTTTCTTCATCCTTGGCCAATGGTAAATTAACCAGCGAATTTATCACTGTGGAAAGCGAGCACAGTGCCATTAGCGCCTGTATGGGCGCATCGGCCGCCGGGGTAAGAACATTGACCGCCACAAGCTCTTGCGGGCTTGCGCTGATGCACGAAATTTTATACGTTATTTCCTCTGCTCGGCTACCCGTGGTAATGGTGTGCGTAAACCGCGCGTTAACAGGCCCCATCAATATCAATAACGACCACAGCGACTCTATGGGGTCGCGTGACAGCGGTTGGATTCAGCTATATTCCGAAGATGCACAGGAAGCATACGACAACCTGCTAATGGCCAACCGCATAGCAGAACACCCAGATGTTCGCTTGCCCATTATGGTTTGTATGGATGGCTTTATTACCAGCCACGCTGTAGAGAATATTGTAATTGAAGATACAGAGCTTGTCCAAGAATTTATAGGCCACTATCAGCCGGAAAAATCTCTTTTAAATCCCCATGAATCTTTATCTGTTGGCCCCTACGATATTGCGCCATACTACATGGAACACAAATACCAGCAAACCATGGCAATGCAAAATGCGCTGGAAGTGATACGTGACATTTCCAAAGAGTTCTCTGCAGTAACCGGCAGACAGTATGGCTTGTTGGAATCGTACAAAATGGAAGATGCAGAGCACGCCGTTCTGGTGATGAGTTCTTCCGCCGGCACAGGCAAAGAAGCCGTGGATCAACTACGAAAGCAAGGCAAAAAAGTAGGCCTTGTAAAGCTTCGGGCATTTCGCCCCTTCCCCGCAGAAGAGATTTGCAAAGCTGTGTCACATATAAAAACACTGGGTATTATGGACAAATCGGACAGCTTTTCCGCTTGGGGTGGGCCTGTAGGCAACGAAACGCGCAGTGCGCTTTTTACCCATCACTGCTGCACTGTAAAAACCATAAACTATTTGTATGGCATAGGCGGCCGGGATGTTCAAGTGAAAGACTTTTTCGAGGTGTTTGAAGAGTTGGAAGCGGTGTCTGGCGGCAAAGAAGCAGACGCATGGCGCTACCTTGGCGTACGGAAATAGGAGGAATAAGCAAAATGGCAAATACCCTAAAAGAACTATCGCAAAAACCCGAACGCTTTGCGCCCGGCCACAGGCTATGCGCTGGCTGTGGCGCAGCGCTTGCCGTTCGTTCAGTAATGCGCGCAATAGAGGAAGAGGACAAAGCTGTGGTGGCCTGTGCCACTGGTTGTCTGGAGGTTAGCACCTGTATGTATCCCTACACCACATGGCAGGATTCTTTTATACACAGTGCTTTTGAAAATGTCAGTGCCACGCTTAGCGGCGTTTCTGCAGCATACAACGCGCTGAAAAAGAAAAACAAGCTGGATGTAAACTACAAATTTATTGCGTTTGGCGGGGATGGTAGCTCCTACGACATTGGCTTCCAATCACTTTCGGGCGCTATGGAACGTGGCGAAAACATCACTTATGTTTGCTACGACAACGAAGCCTATATGAACACAGGCATTCAACGGTCTTCTTCCACACCACTGTATGCAGATACCACCACAAGCGCTGTGGGGAAAAACAGTGCTGGAAAAGTGCACTTTAAAAAGGATCTGACAAAAATAATATGTGACCACCGTGTTTCCTATGCGGCACAAACAACATTTATAGGAAATTTTAAGGATATTCACACAAAGGCTAGGAAAGCAACTGCAAAAAATGGTGCCTCGTTTTTGTGTGTGCTGGCGCCCTGCCCCAGAGGGTGGCGGTACGATACCGCCATGCTAATGGATTTATGCAAGGCAGCCGTGGAAACCTGCGTATGGCCGCTGTACGAATACGAAGACGGAAAATGGACTCTGTCGTATCATCCCAAAAACAAGCTGCCCGTTGAAGATTACCTAAAGCTTCAAGGCAGATTCAAACACTTGTTTCAAGGAGAGAATCAGGCCTTA
>CAZQBV010000131.1:0-4434 GCA_964592125.1 uncultured Christensenella sp. | reverse complement strand
ATTTTTCGAGTCGCGCATATTGCGCGTGATTTAAAACAGATGTTTTAAATCGGAATTGGTATAAAATGCAAATGTATTATATCATATTTCATATTTTGTGCATAGTATACATTCGTTATTTCGTTATTTTTTAGACAATCCTTGTATCGCTTAATCCCAAAGGGGCGTTGCGCTCTATTTGTTTCAATGCTATAATAAGCGGAATAAACGTTGTGGCAATGCCGCATTGGAGGCAAGTGTTTGAACAGTATTCTATCATTTATTTTTCTTGTATTGTTAATTGTGTTGGGCATACTTTATTGTTTTTGGGGCTATAGAGCTTTAAAGATTGTTATTTTTTTCTATACTTTGTTTGCCACATTCACTTTTCTATATAATTTTATGGTTGGCGTAGCGCCAGATCTAGGCATGGGCAACTTTTTAATTGCACTGATTGTTGGTCTTGTGGCGGGCGCGCTTACCTTTTTCTTTGTTAAATTTGCCATTTTTGTGGCAGGTGGCATTATTGGAATTGTCATTTTCAACATCATACGTCAGTTTAACGCAGCCTACTTTGAACGGCTAGAAGATATGAATGTATTCCTCATCGCCGTGGTTTGTTTCGTTATTATGGGTGCCATTACGCTGGCGCTGCAAAAACACTTGCTGATTATTTTTTCCGCCATTTTCGGTGGATATTCGTTGGTTTATTTTTCCGGCATACTCATTGGGGTGCTGTTTCAACCAGACGTGCTTGCCACAACAACTGCAGCCAATCTTACCAAGCAACTGGCTCCCTACAGCATTTTTACCGATTTAGGTAGTTGGGCAATGTACATTCCCATAGTGGTATTTTCTATACTGGGCATGATTTCCCAATACCGCTACACAGGACGTCGCAAACGCTAATTTCACCCACTGTGGTGCTTTAAAACAGAGAGGATTACCTATGGAAAATCAAAAAAATATTGCTTCACCACCCAAGGCAGAGTGCAGTGCCTTTTGCCCTAGGTGCAACAGTGACCTTTACTTTCTGGATGGCGTGTGCTACTGCAAAAATGCGAATTGCGGCTACAAATGCGACAACTGCAAGAAGCAAAAGGATGAGCTGTTCTTTTCCGATGAATCCGATGAGCAGTAAACATCCATACATCTATTTTTGCATTCATTTAGCATCGCTAAATCAAATGTAGTTGCTTTATATCAGTTTATAAAGCAACTGTTCACATTCTTCCAGCGTTACTTCCACCGCGTTTTTAGACATACTGGAACCCATGGAGGCCTTGGCAATTGCCGGCACTTCACTTTGGGCTATGTTAAATTGTTTGAAATTTGGGGGTATTCCCAAAGCCCTGTTCAGCTGTTCCACCTGCCCCACAGCTTCCCACGCACCCTCTTCTGGGCTGCTATAGGCATTTCCCGTCATAGAGTAAGCAATATCTGCATATTTCAAAACCCCCTTGCCTATGTTAAACCTCATAACATGTGGCAACACCACCCCGCAGATCAATCCATGTGAAAGTGATGTAAGTGCGCCCAGCCCTGCCGCCAAGCCATGCGCAGCACCCAGCCCTGCATTGGTCATTGCCATGCCGCAGGCGCAGGCGCTCACTCCCATTTTCTCACGAGCCTCCACGTTCTGCCCATCTTGGTATGCCAGCACAAGCGCCTCAAAAGCGGTTTTTATGAAGCCCAGTGCAATTGCATCCGAAAGCGGATTGGAAAACTTGCTGGTATACGTTTCTATCAGTTGGCAAATGCAGTCTGCTCCCGCTGTTGCCGTCACTTCCTTGGGCACATCCAGCATCAGCTCTGCATCAATCAACGCATAAATGGGCAACATGCCGTCGTCCCGCACACTATTTTTAAATGCGCCCTTTCGGGTAATCACCGAGTTTTTGGTGCATTCGCTGCCCGTACCCGCTGTGGTGGGCACTGCTACAACTGGTAGCGGCTGGTTTGCAAATGGTTGCGGCGAAAACCCTTCCAAATAGGCCATAATATCCTCGCCATTGGGCGCAAGCGCACATGCCGCCTTTGCTGCGTCTATCACACTGCCCCCACCAATGGCAATGCCGCCATCGCAGCCGTTTTCGCGCATAAATGCCGCCGCATCGTTAATCAACTGTGGCGAGGGCTCCCCTGTTACATGGTAAAACACTGCCGATTCCACATTGTTTTCGTCTAGCGATTTTTTAATTTTATCGTAAGTACCCGACGCGAAGAAATGCTCTCCATACCGAAAAATGCAAGCTTTCTTCATTTGTTTGGCACACAGGTTGCCCAGCGTTGCCGCGCCACCTCGTTTTACAATCATCGTAGGCGAAATAAAGTTAAAGTCCATGGCATATCTCCTTCTTCTCTTGCTTCTACCATCTGTGCCTTCACCAAAATCATAACGCAAGGCAATCTTGTCAATAATAGCATTATACCATATTGCACAAAAGATGGAACGATGCTACAATGGAGAAAAATGTGCAGAGTAGATTTTGTGCGTTTACCGTTTTTTAAAAAACAGGTATACAGTGCGCGGGGATGGGATGTCGCCTCGTGACGAAAAGCGAAAGCTTACGGTGCAAAGTCGCGTCCGCTGCTCACAAAAGAAAAATTTGAACTACCTTGTTTTCTTTTGTAGAGGCGTTGCCATTTTATGAACTTCTCTCATTAGGAAAGGAAGGTATTTTTATGTCTGAAAAAACCAGAAAACTCATTTACTGCGCAGTGTTTATTTCTATTTCCATTGCACTTAGCTATCTCTCAGGCTTTTTCACCGTGGTGCGCGTATCCCTTGCCCCCATCCTTATTATGTTTGCGGGTGCGGCATTGGGGCCTTTTTATGGTGGCATCACGGGCGCCGTTACAGATCTTGTAACCTTTTTCATAAGGCCTACCGGTGTCTATTTCCCAGGTTTCACACTCACCATGATTTTGTATGGCGTACTGGCTGGCCTGCTGTTTTACCGCAAAGAACCACGGCAGCAAGGCTACAGCAAGATTATATTGGGTGTTGTGGGCATACAAACACTGTGTTCCGCATTTTTGAATACGCTATGGTTGCATTTTTTAATGGAAACCCCCTATTTGGCACTGTTGGCAACCCGTTTGCCCATCACCTATATCTCTTGTGCGGTGTATGTAGTTGTACTGTGCGTATTAATACGCAACCGCGAACGGATTATCCGCCCTGTACCCGCCTCCAGCAATGCTTGATACCAAAATCATACGATACTTACAGTAGCATCCGACCCATTAAAAAGCAAAAACCGGGCAATTTGCCCGGTTTTTCAAAATAATAAAAGGGTGGGGATTGAACTATCTTAAATCTCTTTAAGACAGTATTATTTTATAGGATATCCCTTGCCTTTTCAAGGCTTCAGTTGTGAACTCTTCGTTAACGATCTATATACAGGCATTTGTTCCTATTTCCGTTTATCCCCATACCCGTACCATCCTAACACAAAGCTTAGCTTTGACTATTGCGTTTGCCGTGCTTTTATTTTTTGGCGCAGCACCTTCACCAGCTTTATTATGCCAAAGGTGCCCGCTAGAACAATGGCCACCAACATTAAAATGGGTGCGGCAGCAGCAAAGCCCACTGCAAAGTTTTGCAGGAAGTTCCCCACACCTGTTAACGAAATCTGGTATGCATTGGCAGCGCGCGCCCCCAATGGGTCTCCGGTTTTTGTAATGGTTTCAGCAGCAATCACTTCATTCAAAGAGATACTTACCTGTGTGTATTCCACCAAGTTATCCATATGCCTTTTGTTGCCCTGAAACTGATCCAGCTCGTACAACACATCGGAAAGCTCGCTCTCCAGCTTTATAACATCCTCTGTTTTGGTGGCATTGCGCAAATGATCCATCAATCTAGCTTTGCGTTCCTCCAATATGGCTATGCGGGCATCCGTATCAAAGTATTGGCTGGTTAGGTCTTCTGTAGAGATGTTTTTGCTAATCACTTCGCCAACACCCGATACTTCATCCAGAAAGCTGTTGTATTGGCCTACAGGCACGCGCAGCAACAGTGTGGAATAGCGGGATGCGCCATAATCCGTAGTGTTGGAAACTGTGTTTTCATTTTCTACATAGCCGTTTACCTTTGCAAGGGCAGCCTTTATGGCTCTGTAGTCTTTGTCAAACTGTTTTGTGTTTAGCTCCAAACTAGCTGTATACACCAGTTTTCGATCTGTTTGGGGCAGCGGTGCATTGGCAAGACCGCCCAGCCCCTCGGCTACACCTGCTTCTTCCATGCTCGCCTTATAGTCGGCGTTTGTTTCCATTCCATCATTGTACCCGCCTGCTACATCTGCGGCGGCAGCCTCTGGCACCATGGTTGGCGTACTTTGCGACATGCTAGGTGCGCTGCAACCAGCGGCAACCATCAACATGATTATAATTCCAATGATAACGACAGTTAGTTTTCTTTTCATCTCCAACACTCCTTTTATGTTTGTT
>CAZQBV010000130.1:0-4835 GCA_964592125.1 uncultured Christensenella sp. | reverse complement strand
ACAAGATAGATATGATCTCGCACCCGGGCTATGGCGTGCCACTGGACAAAACCCGGCTGGCACAGGCAGCGGCAAGCACAGGCACCGCACTGGAAATAAACGCCAAACACCCGGAATTCAGCGTGGAAGAATTGAAACTTTGTGCCGATACGGGTGTACGTTTTGTAATAGGAAGCGATGCCCACTCCCCTGGGCGAGTGGGGGATTTTGCGGTAGCGCTGGCAAAGGCAGAGCAGGCCGGGCTAACGCCACAACAAATAATAAACGCGCAACTATGAGGCAAATAATACTAAACACTAATAGAAAAGCGGAATCCATTTTATAGTGTTCGTATTGGACGGCTTCACCGTGCGTAACGCCAAAAAGCGTTATGCACACCACGCGAAGGTGCGGAATAAAAACAGTAGTGTTTTTATTGGTGAATAGTATAAGTTGAAAAAAATGTATTTCTCCCGCCTACGGCTGGGGAAATACAAAGCATAAATTCTTTCATTTGGTTTTGTACTGTATAGAAAGGAAAGTTACACCACTATGAAATTTACAATTGTAACAGGTTTATCGGGCGCTGGCCGTTCCTCCGCATTGCGGCGGCTAGAGGATTTGGGGTATTATTGTGTAGACAATCTAATGCCCGAACTGATCCCCTCTTTTGCATGCCTGTGCCAAACAGACACGCAGCATTGCAGCAAAGTTGCCGTGGCTGTGGATACGCGCATGGGCGATTTTTTCGATTCCATATACGAAACCATTGACCTGCTGAAAGAAATGGATCTGTCGCTGGATATCCTGTTTTTGGAAGCATCCGACGAGGCACTGGTAAAGCGCTTTAAGGAAGTGCGGCGCAAGCATCCGGTTTCCGGCAGTGGCGAAATATTAAATGGCGTGCATGCAGAGCGGCTGAAATTGCAGCAGCTAAAGGACATGGCCAACCATGTGGTAGACACCACCAACTATTCTGTACTGCAACTAAAACGAACCATAGACGAAATTTATTCCGAAGCAGACGACAACCGCCTGCTGGTATCCATTATATCCTTTGGCTACAAGCGGGGCATACCGCTGGATGCGGATATGGTATTTGATATGCGCTTTATAGAGAACCCTTTTTATGTGGAAGGCATGCGCCAGCAAAGCGGGCTGGATGAAGAAGTGCGGAATTTTGTATTGGCTTTCGAGCAGGCGCAATACTTCCTGAATGAATTGACCAGCCTGGTAAGCAAGCTGGCCCCCAGCTTTATGAGCGAGGATAAAAAACAGCTGGTAATTGGGATTGGCTGCACAGGGGGCATGCATCGCAGCGTTGCCATGTCTGAAGAATTGTTTCGCCGCCTAAAAGACAGTGGCATGAAAGTAACCATAGAGCACCGCGACCTTACACTAGAGAAAAACTTGCAGTCTTAGAACTGTTTCAACCGTATAAATAAACAAAAGAGGTAACGCCCATTGTCTTTTTCGGCAGATGCCAAAAACGAAATATGCAAGGCAGTGAATACGGATTGTTGTGCCATTGCCGAGCTGTTTGCCGCCACCTTTGTGTGTGGCAGCGTTTGCATTGGCTCTGGAAAGACAAGCCTAAGCTACACCACAGAGAGCATGGCAGTGGCAAAGCGTATACTGCAAAGCATTTCCCAGCAGTTTCATTTGGAAGCGGAAGTGGTGATACGAGAAAGCCCGCTGAAGAAAAGAAACGTATATTCCGTTGTGGTGAAGGATGCAAAGGCTCTGTTTCGCATCTTGCAAATAGAAGATTTGCAGGCATTTCCCCCAGCAGAGATGCTGCAAAACAGGTGCTGCAAGGTGGCCATGCTACGCGGTGCTTTTTTGGGTGGGGGCAGTGTTTCCAATCCCAAAAAAAATTATCATTTGGAATTTGTGCTAAATTCCGAATCTTTCGCAAAAATACTGCAAGAGTTATTGCTTTTTTTTGAAATTATTACAAAAATGATTCACCGAAAACAGAATTATGTGTTATACTTAAACGAAGGAGATGGCATTGCAACCCTTTTGGCACTTCTGGGTGCACATACCTCTATTTTAGAATTAGAGAATGTGCGGGTTTTGAAGGAAATGCGTAACAATGTCAACCGGGCGGTGAATTGCGAAACAGCAAACATAAATAAAACCGTAAATGCCGCCATAACCCAAACAGAAAACATACAATTAATAGACGAGTATTTAGGTTTGGACAAGCTAAGTGAGCCACTTAGGCAGGCGGCTATGCTTCGGCTGGATCACCCCGAGGCCACACTTCAGGACTTGTGCGAGCTGGGTGGTACAACAAAATCTGGTATGAACCATCGCCTAAGGAAATTAAACACAATAGCAAATGCACTGAAAAGGGAGGAATCACTATGATTTACAAAGAGCTTATTATCAACAACTACGACGGTTTGAAGGCAAAAGCAGCTGCCAGTTTTGTGCAGGTTGCCAATCAGTACGACTCTCAAATTTTAATTGAGTTCTCCAACAAGAAAATTAACGCCAAAAGCATTATGGGTTTGCTGTCTTTGGGTGTTAAATATGGGGAATCCATTTATGTGTTTGCCAATGGCAAGGACGAAAAAGAAGCCGTGGCTGCACTTTGCAAATTGGTAGAGAATAATTTTGAAGAGTAATTCTTTCATACAGAATTGCTATACCGCATAGTTTCGCACAAAAAGCGTATATAACCATACGCTTTTTGTGTTTTTGCGGCATATCCCGTGCATATTTGCACTATACAAGAGGTTTTATTTTTATGGAAGTAAATTTCAAAACAGCGTCTTCGGAAGACTTGGAAATGCTGGTACAGGTACGATTTGATTTTTTTGCCAGTGAGGAAAAATGGACCGTTCCCCCCAAGCAGCGCAGCACAATAGAATACAGCTTGCGGCACTATTATGCCGAGCATATCAACAATGACTTTTTTGCTGTGTTTGTGCAAGAGGGAGGTGTGGTTGCATCTGTCGCCTTTCTGTCAATTACCGAAAAACCAGCCAGTTCAGCTTTCCCCACCGGAAAAGCAGGCACCCTTCTAAATGTGTTCACCTACCCACAATACCGGAAAAAGGGCTATGCAACCAAGGCGATAAGCATGCTGATTCAAAAGGCAAAAGAGGAAAATTTATCGTATGTAGAGCTTTCCACCACGGAATCCGGAAGGCCACTGTATGAAAAACTGGGGTTTGAAGTGCCGGAAGCCTCACCATTTCCGCAAATGAAGCTTGTTTTGATATAGGTTATGTGACCCAACGCCACATGTTCTTTTGCATCAAAAAGCCGCCTTCACAACCAAAGGCGGCTTTGCTTTTTCTTTGAGATTGCTATTACTTGCCCTGAAACGGAACCGTATTGCTGCTGCCCACACCACTGGCATTTTTTGCCGCAATGCTTTTTTTCAGCGATTCCAATTCTTTTTGCGTGGCCTCCAGCTCGTCCTTCAGCTTGGTATATTCATCCGCAATATTAATGGAGGTAAGCATGGCAAGCTGTATGTTGTTTAGGTCGTGATTCGCACTTTTTATTTCCTTAAATTTGCCGTTCACCTTCAGCGCAACCCTGTGAATATACTCCGCACTTTCCATACCAATGATGGTATAATCTTTTCCGGCAATATTGACAACAGTTTTTGTTTTTTCCATATTCATTACCAAGCTTGCCCCTTTTATACTCATTTTTATTGAAAGCGTAAAACGCCATTGCACAGAACATTGCCGATACCGCCACCACGCCAACAAACTGGCCTAGCAGTGCCTACAGAAGATAGTGTACTCTATTTTGCATGATTTTCCCCTATATGTATGATTATACAATACAATTTGCCGGGGCACAACAACAAATCATGCTGATTTTGGCATCAGCGCAGCTTGGCATTGAATTTTTGCTCCAATGCACCCATTACGCGTGCCATCAGCTTGTCCACTTCCTCATCCTTCATAGTGCCATCCACAGCACGCATGGTTAGCGCGTAGGCAACGCTTTTCTTGCCGGCCTCCAGCTGCTCGCCTTCGTATACATCAAACAACTGCACACGTTCCACGCGGTTGCCACCTGCCTCTTTTATGGCATTCAGCATATCCCCCGCACCTGTTTCCACATCCACAATCACGGCAAGGTCTCGCGTTGCTGCGGGGTATTTGGGCAGCTGCGCAAATCTGGCTTTCGGCTTTTCCACAGCATACAGCGCGGAAAGGTCTATCTGTGCAATGTAAAGCTTTTGGGATAATTCGAAAGCTTTTGCAGCATTTGGCGAAATTTCCCCCATTACGCCCACGCAATTCTCTGCCACTGCAATATGGGCACTGATGCCCGGATGCAGGTAGGGCACTTCGGCGCGAGTGCAAGTTATTTCCGCACCGGAAACCAACCGCACAATATTCTCCACCACACCCTTTAGCGTGAAAAAGCTGCTTTCCCCGCCACTTTGCACAACACACAACGCAGGTTTTTCATCCGGCAACGCCTCCCCCTGCACAGGAATATACACGCGGGATATTTCAAACAAATTCAGCTCTGTATTTTTTCGGCTTAAATTCAGCGAGGCCACCTGCAGCATATGCGCTGCCAACGTAACGCGCATTGCAGAAGAGTCGTCCCCCAGCGGGTTTCGTATTTTTACACTGGGCGGCATGGGAATGCCCAACTTTTGATAGTCTTGCTCACCTGCAAAAGTATGGGTATTGCACTCGAAAAAGCCATTGTCTGCAAGGTAGTGTTTTATACAATCGGATTTGGCCTCTACACCCGAAATGCGGCCACGGCGCATGCCCACATGCACATCGGTAGCGGGACTGTTGTCGTTACCAAACAGGCGCGCCACTTCCTCTGCCACATCCGCACTGCCACCCATCTCGCCA
>CAZQBV010000129.1:0-5040 GCA_964592125.1 uncultured Christensenella sp. | reverse complement strand
ACTTTTTGTGGTGGTGCTGGGGGCGAATGTGTACAAAGGTATATCCAACAATATGGCGGAAAATTACAATGCAAGAACTTCGATTACATATATCACAGAGAAGATTCGTCAGCATGACAATCAGGGCTATGTGCAGATTAAAGATATAGCGGATAGCAGTGCATTGGTCATTACGCAGGATATGGAAGGCACTGTTTATGAAACGTGGATTTATGTGATAGATGGTAACCTAAGAGAAATTATGGTAAAGCAGGGCACAGAAGTATTGCCGGGCTCTGGACAAACCATAATGAACCTAGAAAGCATGGATATGGAAAAAATTCAGAATGGTTTGATAGAGCTGACTGTGGTAGATACAGAAGGCAAGGCATTCCATAGTATGGTGTATATGAAGAGCAGCGGGGAATAGATGTATGGATACAAATTCATCCAAAACAAAATTAGTTTTAATTGAGCTCATTATTATCATATTGTTTTTTGCATTGGCAAGTGCTGTGTGTGTGAACATTTTTGCGCAGGCAAGATTTTTAAGTGTTAGCAGCACTGATACCACAAATGCTGCACTGGCCGTACAGACTGCCGCGGAAACAATTCGTAGTTCGGAAGATGAGCTGGTGCGGCTGGATGAGCTGTATGCAAAAAAAGATACGGGATATTATGCCTACTATGATGAAAACTGGAATGAAACAGATGAGGCGAGTGCAAAATACAACATGGTAATACAGGTAGATAGCCAAGGGGATTTGTTGGTAGCAGATATTGCCATGAACCGGGACAGCAAGGCAATCTATGCAATTACGACTAAAAAGTACACGGGAAAGTGAGCTACACCGTAGATGAATAAAAACGATCAGGGTATTAGTACGGGAACAGGAGGCATTTCTATATTGGCAATTTTTGTTGTGTTGTGCTTAACAACATTGGCAACATTGTCATTTGTTTCCGCGCGCGCTGATTATAACCTAGCTACAAAAACCGCAAAGTCCTCCCAGCAATTTTATGCTGCAGATGCTTTAGCAGAGGAAAAGCTGGCAGATGTGATGGGGGCGGTGCGTGGGAATGACTGGAAAACAGCTGTAGAGGCTTTGGGGTGTACGGTGGAGCCAGCACAGGATAAGGCGTTGATTCTTTATGATGTGCCCGTAAATGAAATAAAAACATTATATGTGGTAATAGAAGTGCAGCTGGATACAGAAGGCATGCCCACGGGTGAGTGGGCGCGTAAAAGCTGGTATACACAAGTGGTGGTAACGGATGACCCGGCTAAAGGCATGAATGTATGGACAGCTGAAACTTGAAACAGCAGGAATAAGAGGAGTAAAGTGGCGATGGATGCGGAACAAATATTGAAACTGGCGGCAGATAAGGAAGCTTCGGATATATTTATCATTACAGGTATGCCTGTTTCGTTAAAGGTGAAAAACCAGATAGAACGTTTTGGCGAAGAGAAATTGACGCCGGAAGATACAGAGCGTGTGGTACACGAAATATATGGATTGGGGCAAAGAAGCCCTGAGAGGATGCTGCAAACGGGGGATGATGATTTTTCGTTTTCTATGACGGGGCTTTCTCGCTACCGTGTAAGCGTGTACCGCCAGCGAGGCACATTGGCTGCGGTGGTTCGTGTGATTGCTTTTAGCTTACCAGATCCTTCTGTATTGGGAATTCCCGAAATGGTACTGGCGCTGGGGAAAAAGCAAAAGGGTATGGTGCTGGTAACCGGGCCAGCAGGTAGCGGTAAATCCACAACACTTGCTTGTATTATAGATACCATTAATAAGACGCGCAATGCGCATGTGGTGACTTTAGAAGACCCAATTGAATATCTACATAGACATAATAAGAGCATTATTAGCCAAAGGGAAATTGTTACAGATACGGAAACCTATGCAGTGGCGCTTAGGGCAGCATTGCGCCAAGCACCAGACGTAGTGCTATTGGGTGAAATGCGAGACCATGAAACCATTAGTATAGCTATGACTGCTGCAGAAACCGGACATCTGGTGATTTCTACCTTGCATACAATGGGCGCAACCAATACGATAGATAGAATTATAGACGCCTTCCCGCCCAACCAACAGGGGCAAATTCGTGTACAGCTTTCCATGGTGCTGCAAGGTGTGGTTTCTCAGCAATTGGTTGCTACCAAGGATAAGAAGGTTATGCCTGCGTTTGAAGTAATGCTGGTGAATGCCGCGATAAGGAATATGATACGCGAATCCAAAACGCATCAAATAGATACTGCTATCTTCTCTGGGATGAATGAAGGTATGATAAGTATGGACAGTAGCCTGTTAAAATTGTATGATCAAGGGATTGTAACTGCAGAAGAAATATTGACACATAGTATATCCCCAGATATGCTGCAAAAGAAAATGAACAGGTAATAAAATAGAAATAGGCCGGCAAGGGTTTTGTAGCTTTGCTAGGTAAGTGGGAAAGGGATATGATTGTGAAGAAGAAAGTATTGAGAGTGCAAATGCTGGGTGGTTTCGAGGTAACATACGCAGATATGCCTATCATTACAAAAGATGCTAGAAATAGCATGCTTACACAGCTAATGCAATACCTAATAGTGAACCGCAACAAAATGGTGTCTCAGGATGAGCTAATTAGCGTACTGTTGGGTGAGGATGAAATGGGAAATCCCGCGGTTACACTGAAAAACATTGTGTATAGGTTGCGGAAATTGCTGGTAGCGGGCGGGATAGAAAAGGAATGCATTATCTATAAAAAGGGCGCATATGGCTTTTGTTCTGACCTGCCTTGCGATATTGATATAGAGAAATTTGCAGCTTTGGCAAACGAAATACGCAGCAAAAAGATGAGCGAAGCGGAGCGACTGGAGCTTTGTTTTGAAGCAATGGATCTTTACAAGGGCGAATTTTTACTGAAAGTTTCCGGAGAGCCCTGGGTTATGAAGAATTCACTCTATTATCAGGATATGTATTTGGCGGTTGTGGAAAAAGCGTACGAAATTGCCTCCGAAATGGGTGAATACGAACGTATATTGCCACAGCTAAAAAAGGCGGCACAGATATACCCCTATGAAGAGGAAGTATATTTGATGCATATATCCTGCCTACACGAGCTGGGTAAAATAAAAGAAGCCGTAGCAGAATATGAGCTGGTAACCGCTATTTTGTTTGATGATTTGGGAATTGGCCCATCTGAAAGGCTGAGGGAATTATATACTCAAATAACAGATGGTGTGCAGCAGGTGAGTGATTCCATTGTGGACATTCGCAACAAGATGAATGAAATGGCAACCGAAAAAGGTTCTTTCTTCTGCAACTTGGAAACATTTGCCAACATATATCAATTTGCTGTGCGGCATATGGACAGAAGCGGAAAATCGGTGTTCTTAATGTTGTGTTCCTTAAGTGAAATGGATGATTCCCCACTGAAAACGGGAACGCGTATGAAAAAGGTGATTGCTGCTACGCGTGAGGCAGTGCGGCTAACTTGCAGAAAAGGCGATGTATATACACGTTACAGCCCCACACAGTTTTTGCTGATGCTAATGGAAATAAAGCAGGAGAACTGTGATGTGGTGGCGGGCAGGTTGCGCCGGAATTTTTACAAGCAGCCCAAAATGAGTCGGGTGCAAATGCATTGCCGAAGCATCTCTGCAGCGGATATGGATTTGATTATGGAAGATATGGATGCTGAATTGGAACCCAGCTGGGAAGCAGGAAACAAGCCGGAATAACGTGGACAATAGAGGATAGTAATAGAAATGGAAAAAGCCTACCGCAGTGTACCAACATTGCAGGTAGGCTTTGATGCACTATGGAATCATACTGCGAGAGGGATAACCGATGGGTGTAACATTTGTGCTGGGCAGGCCAGCCAGCAACCGCGAGGGCGTGTGGGTAGATAAAATACGGGAAATTGTGCAAGAGGATTCCCTAGTGCCTGTGCTTGTTATTGTGCCGCCGCAATCTACCTACTCTATAGAGTGTATGCTGATGGAGCGGTTGGGAACAGAGGGCATTATGGGCATAAATGTTGTGAGCATTTCTCGCGTAGCACAACGTATACAGGAAGAAGTGCATGGCATACCCCAAAAAACTGTGGGCGCAGCTGGCAAAAGCATGGTGATCCGCCACATATTGGACGACAATGCGGATGTGCTGCTTTCTCTGAACCGCGCGCGTTCCAACTATGCTTTGCCTCCTTTGATTGGCAATGTGATAACAGAACTGAAGCAATTGGCCATCTCTCCAGATATGCTACGTGAACTGGAAGTGCAGGGGTGCGATACGGCGCACAAGTTTCAGGATATAGCGCTGGTATACGAGCAGCTAAATGATTTGCTTTCAGAGTATGTAGATACAGAAGATAAGCTGGAACTGGTAACCCAATATGTACTGGAGGCGGAATTTATAAAGACAGCGCATGTATTTATACATGGCTTTGATATGTACAACGAACAAACAGTGCGCTTTATCACGGCAGTGATGCAAACGGCGAAACACACCACAATGTCCTTTTTGTATGCAGATAGCAATGCGCCGGATGGTGGTGTTTATGGCATATGCAGTGAAAACCGAATGCGATTTTATGAAGCAGCGCAGGCATTGGGGCTGGAAACGGAAATTGTATTGCAGGATGCACCCCAGAGCTCGGATATTTTGCATGTGCAGCACAACCTATTTGCCTACCCCGCAGGCAAAGCGGATGTAGCAAAGGATATCAGCATATCCACAGCCTGCGATATGCGGGAAGAGGTGGATGGTGTGGCAGCGCAGATAGCATATTTAAAGCAAAAAGCCAAGTACTGCTTCACAGATATGGCAGTGGTGTGCGGCAATGCCGAAAGCTATTTGCCATTGATAAGGGAGCGCTTCACTGCTGCAAACATTCCCTGCTATACGGGGGCGAAACGTGGCCTGCTGCAAAGCAATCTTGCAGATTTCATATTGGGTGCATTTGAACTTTCCCGGGGAAAACTGAAAAAGGACACATTGCTAAAACATGCCGCCACGGGTTTCTGCAATGTGAATCGCGCTCAAAACGCCGTGCTGCAAAACTATG
>CAZQBV010000128.1:0-5057 GCA_964592125.1 uncultured Christensenella sp. | reverse complement strand
GAGCGTATAGGGTTCACGGTGGTGGCTTTGCCGGAACAGTTCAGGCCTTTGTTCCCGAGGATCTATTGGAAGAATTTCAGTTTCGGATTGAGGCCATCTTGGGAAGTGGCAGTTGCCATGTGCTGCACATTCGCTCTGCAGGGGCCACTGTGTTGCTGTAACACTACTTCACATCTAAAACAAGTACGGTGCCAGAAAGGAACAACATGATAAACACTGCAATCAAACAATTGGTAGACTATGCCATCCGCGTTGATTTAATAGAAGAGGATGACCGCTATTTGGCAACCAACCGCCTGCTAGAGGTGTTGTGCCTGTATGAATACAGCGAGCCCAAAGAATGTGCCACAAAAGAGTTGCACGAGATATTGCATATATTAACAGATGATGCTTACCAGCGTGGGCTGCTACCGCAAAACACCACTTCCTGTCGGGATTTGTTTGATACCAAGCTGATGGGATGCCTTACGCCACTTTCCTCTCAGATAAACAAACGTTTTTTTGAACTGTATCAGCACTCCCCTCAAGATGCAACAGATTATTACTACAAATTCAGCCAAAATACCAACTATATTCGCCGAGATCGCACAAAAAAAGACAAACGGTGGAAAGTGGAAACGCCCTATGGATGGATGGATATTACGATAAATCTTGCCAAGCCTGAAAAAGACCCGGCTGATATTATTGCGGCGGGCAAAGCACCGCAAAGCGGATACCCCACCTGCCTGCTCTGCGCCCAAAACGAAGGGTTTGCGGGGCACGCAAATCACCCCGCGCGCCAAAACCACCGTATCATTCCCCTTATGCTGCAGCAACAGCCATGGTTTTTGCAATATTCTCCATATGTGTATTACAACGAACACTGTATTGTGCTAAACGCACAGCACATTCCCATGAAAATAGAAAAAGCGACTTTTTCTAAGCTATTGGATTTTGTACAGCAGTATCCCCATTATTTTATTGGTTCCAATGCCGATTTGCCAATTGTGGGCGGCTCTATTCTTTCCCACGATCATTTCCAAGGCGGACGCTATTGTTTCGCTATGGAAAATGCACCGATAGAAACTGCTCTGCAATTTGCAGGCTATACCGATGTGCAGGCAGGCATTGTGGCATGGCCGCTTTCCGTATTACGGCTGCGCAGCAAGCAAAGCAACCAACTGGTAGAGCTTGCCAATGATATATTGGACAGTTGGCGCAACTATACAGATGAAAGTGCATTTGTGTTTGCAAAAACCAATGGCATTCCCCACAATACCATTACACCCATTGCACGTAAAAAAGGCAATTGGTTTGAGCTGGATTTGGTGCTACGCAACAACATTACCACAGAAGAACACCCTATGGGCGTGTTTCACCCACATCAGAATTTGCATCACATCAAAAAGGAAAACATTGGCCTAATTGAAGTGATGGGGCTTGCCGTGCTTCCTTCCAGATTGGCAATAGAGATGGATCTGCTGGCTGATGCAATTCTTTCAAATGCAGACATTCGCCAAGACGAACGCATTGCAATGCATGCGGATTGGGCACTGCAAACCATTGCAAAAAACCCTGCACTTTCGCCCACTACAATAGATGCCATCATTCAGAATGAAATTGGAAAAGTATTTTGTCAGGTGCTGGAAGATGCAGGTGTGTTCAAGCGAACCGAGCAGGGTAAATTTGCGTTCCTGCGTTTTACCAAAAGCTTGGATGCTGTGCAACTTTTGAAATAGCTTTGCTTATTTCGCATTTTGGAAGAAATCACTATTGAAAGGCATTCCCACTCAAAAAATGAAAAAACATTTTGGGGGTCGCGCATATTGCGCGCGATTTATTACGAAATATACCGCTTCCTTTATTTATTTTTTAGGGCAATGAAACAGATGTTTTAAATCGGAATTGGTATAATACTAATCTCTAATAGAAATCGTTGCAAAAACAATGATTTCTATAGCCGCATATGATGCGGCATCCAAACAGCTCGCTGTTTGGAAAGATCAGTATTGAACGGCTTTCTTAGCACAAAACACAAAAGTGTTTCGTGCTTCGTGCCTATGGCACGGATTAAAAACGTATACGTTTTTAATCAAGAATTAGTATAAGACATATTTTGTGTTGCAATCAAAAACCACAGATTGAGCAACAACCAAATTGCAGCACTGCCTGCGGCTGCGCTGTAGCCTCCTGTGTTTATTTGTTTTCTTTGCTATTTCTTAAATTGTGCAACCAATGCTTCCAGTTTCTGAACCTGCTCGCTCATTTCACGAGATAAATATGCGCTTTGTTGTGCAATTGAGTTATTCTGTTCAACCACATTGGAAACATGTGTCACGCCATCCTGAATTTCCAAAATCATTCCAGCTTGGGTTTTTGCTTGTTCAGAAACTTGTGCAATCACTTGACCGCTTTCCTCCACGCCACCCACAATCTTCCCAAAATATGCTGAAGTATCTTGTGCAATATTTGTGCCGACTTGCGCCTTTTTAACAGAATCTTCAATTAAACTATGTATTTCTTGTGCAGCTTGTGCACTTTTCGCGGCCAAAGTTCGCACTTCATTTGCAACCACAGCAAATCCTTTTCCATGTTCTCCCGCACGCGCCGCTTCCACCGAAGCATTTAGTGCCAATATATTTGTCTGAAACGCTATTTCTTCTATCACTTTCATAATACTTTGTATTTCACCACTTGCATGATCAATATCTGTAACCGCATGCATCATTTGTTCCATTTTTACCGAACCTTCATGTGCCATATTCTGTATGTTATCTACCAGCCTTGCCGCTCCTGACATTTTTTGGTCATTCGCCTGTATCAAACAAGAGATGTCTTCTATCAAGCCGGATAACTCTTCTACCGCATGTGCCTGCTCAACAGACGTATTTTCCAACTGGCTGGCGCCTGCCGACATTTGTTTTGCACCATTGTTTACATATTTTGTCGTTTTACCAATGCTATCCAATATCCGCTTCAAATTATCAGACATTTGCTTAAGTGATTTACCCATCACATCCTTATCGCTCTGCACAGGTATATCCAAAGAAAAATCACCGGCAGCCATGCGCTCTACAACCTGTACCTGTTTTTGGATTCCTTGCATCATATTTGAAAATGCTTCGCCTAATTTCGCTACTTCATCATTTCCTTCCACAGAAATATGATCACTCATGTCTCCCGTTGATATTTTATTTGCAGAAACAACCATGCTATTCACACGTGTTGATATTCCTTTGACCACACGATCTATCATCCAAAGTGCTACAATACAAAGTAAGAATATCCCCACTAACAACACAATAATAAATGTAGTTACCATCCTATCTTCTTGTGTTCTATCAATGCCATTATAAAAAACACCAATTAAATCCCCGTTTACATCCGTGATAGGTAGATATACACTTTGCATAGAACGTCCGCCCATCTGTTCCTTTACAATAATGCCCTGTCCATTTTCTGTAATTGCATCCATTTTTTCAGATATGTTTTCAAGGGATATTGTACTGCTATCCAGTGTTGCTGATGATATCCCTTGACTTCCCAAATATATTGCACTGTCTACTTGATGAATCTTTTGCATTTCATTCACAATACTGCCAGAAGACAAATCGAATCCGCCTATTAGTACACCAACAATATGTTTAACATCTAGCCTAGTATCATACACAGGTATTGCTGCACCCAACACCAAAGTAGAGTCCACTATTTCAGCGGCACCCATTTGTTCATTCCCCTTCACTGCATTTTGCCACATCGCGTTATCTTTTAAGCTTGCACCAATTTTTATTTTGTCCCATGTACTATCTATTACAGAAGCATTGTTATCAACCAACACCAAAAAATCTAAGCCAATTGACGGCTTTTGATTCTGTATATCCCACATCGTAATATCAGCATCGGCATCGGCAACAAATGTAACCAATTTATCCAGTGCAATCTCTTGCGTTGTCTTCAGTAAATTCTCGCTGGCTCTTTGTACACTTTGTGCCTGTGTCACCAAATTATTATTGTGAATAGACCGAATGGTCATCAATATACTCGGGCAAGCAATCGCAGCAAAAACAATAATACACAAAAAAACAGTCATTACAATTTTCCCTCTGATGCTTCTTTTTATCCAATTCATAAAACTACTCCTTAAAGAATCATTGTAAACATATATCCCACATTAAGAATCCGACCATCGAGATATCTAATTACTCTTTACACAAAGAGTACAGGGTTTGCTGGTTCAGCTCCTTTTGATTGAGTTCCGCAACCAAACTGCCCTTCTTTATTATCAGTACACGATCGCACATACCCGCCAGTTCGGAAAAATCCGATGAAACCAATATAATTGCCGCACCCTTGCGAATCAAATCATTCATAATGTTATATATTTCCACCTTGCCCGCGATGTCCACACCCTTAGTTGGCTCGTCAAACACATAAATGGTACACTTGGAAAAAACACTTCTACCCACCAATGTTTTTTGTTTGTTGCCACCGCTTAAATACAACACTTTTTGGTGAATATCCCGCACTTTTATGCCCAAGCGATACACCGTATCGTTTCCCGCTTCCTCTTCGCTTTTGGGGCTAATCCACCGCCACCGTGAAACCCTATCCAGCCGCTTTATGGTAATATTTTGCATAACCGAAAATTCTTCAAATAGACCCTGTTCATCCCGGTTCTCTGGCATGTATCCTATGCTAGATTGCTGCTGTACTTGTGTCTTTGAACTATTTTTTCCCTCTTTGCCGGTCAATACCTCCACATAGCCATAATCCAGCTTGTCTAACCCCACAATTGCCTTCAGAAGGCTGCTTCGGCCACTGCCCACCAGTCCGGCAATCCCCAGCACTTCACCCCTTCTTAGCGAAAAGCTAATGCCCTTCAAAAACTTATTACACAGGTTTTCCACATGCATCACCTGTTCCTTTTGCACCACAGAAAGCTTTGGGTAATGTTTTTTTATTAAATCCGAAGCGGGCCAGAAAATCTATGGTGTAATTGATGCCGATGTCATCAAGGATACGTATAGAGACTAGATTTTTCGATTGAACTAATGCTTTTTTTAAACGTGTTGGGCCAT
>CAZQBV010000127.1:0-5109 GCA_964592125.1 uncultured Christensenella sp. | reverse complement strand
AGCGCCAGCAGCTTTGGTGAAGAACAGCACAGGCCGCGGGCGGTTTATGTAAAGTAGTTGCACAAGGGCGAGAGAACCCCGTTCTCCAGTTGCGATGTTTTGGGTTTTGCGATGTGTGGCGGGATGAAAAAAATAATGTTGTTGATTAAGAAATAGCATACGAAAATTTGGGGTGAATAAAACTTCACCTTTAATGATATAGAAAGAAAAACAATTGCGCAGCAGGCGAGCGCTGAACAGAGCAAGGAGCATAAGGAGAGCATATGTTAACAAATACGAATTGGATTGCGGCGGGGAAGAGCTTCCCCCCCAAAGCGGAGCAGGAAAGACTGCAGCAGTACAAAAACAATGAAAAGCTGTTTTTGGGGCAACACACCGAGGTGTTTCGGGGAGAATTTCAAAAAATAGAAAGCTACCTGAAAAAACGGCATATGGATGTGGGAACGGTGTTCAACTATCCGCAGCTTTTGACTAAGAAAACTGCGGATTTTGTTTGTGGCGAACCTGTGCAAATTGGTGCGGGAAAAAAGACAGACAAACTGCGAGGTGTGCTGGATGAACTGCAATTTGACAGCCTGCTGTATGAAGCGGTGATGGATGTATCTCGATTTGGCGATGCGCCCATAAAAATGATGGGTGACAGGGTGAGCAGCATTGCGCCGGACTGCTGGTTCCCCATTGTGGATCCAACGGATGTAAAGCGGATAACCCAGCATGTGGTGGCATTCCCCACACAGATGGATGAAAACGGAGACTTTACCCGACTGTATGTGGAAATTCACGACATTGGCAGTGTGGAGGTGCGTAGCTATGACGTGAGCTACAGCACGGACGGCAGGAGCATTGAATTTGGCGAGCTGGTGAAATGTGAAGTGATAAAGACCAACCTTGACGATTTTGCGATAGTGGTGCTGAAAAATGTATCGCATTCCAAAAACGTATTTGGCATGGATGATTACACTGCGATTTCCAGCCTGGTGAGCAAAATTATTTGGCGGCTGCACTGTGTGGATATGGTGCTGGACAAGCACAGCGAACCCAGCCTTTCCGGCCCTGCCAGTGCGCTTTCCTATGATGAACGAACGGGACTGCGGTATTTGGATTTGGGAAACTACTTTAAAGTGAATGACAGCAGCGATGCGCGGGTGGAATACCTAACATGGGACGGCAACCTGGAAAGCAGCTTTAAAGAAATTGAACTGTTGATAAACCAACTGTATATTATTTCTGAAATGGGAGCGGCCTTTATGGATGGCCGCGGCACTGGGCAGGTGCAAAGCGGCACGGCACTGAAGCTGCGCATGACCAGCCCAGTGATTAAGGCGCAGCGAATTGCGGGAATAAACTCGGGAACGGTGAAAAAACTGATTCGGCTGATTGCAAAGATAAAGGGGATTGCGCTGGAAACAAAGGACATTGCACTGACGTGGAACGATGGGCTGCCGAATGACCCGGGCGAGGAGCTGGAATTGCTGATGGCTGCGAATGGTGGGCTGCCAGTGGAGAGCCAGCTTTCCACAGTGTGCAAATGGAACCGCGTGGGCGAGGACGAGGCAAAGAAAATGCTGGAGGAAGCGGATGTGGAGAAGAAGGCAGTAGATGCAAACAACAAGGCGGAAGGCGATGAGAAAGAGGACAATGCAGAATCACAAGCAGATTCGGCAGAGCACAGCACAGGCCGCGGGCGGGGTGTGTGAATTGGGTTCAAAAGGGCGAGGAAACCCCGTTGGTTGCGATGTTTGAAAGTGGAAAGTGGAAGTAAAAGGGCAGTGGAAAATTGAAAGTGGAAAGTGGAAAGTTCGAAGGTCAAGTGCAAGAGAACCCCGCTGCCTAGCTGCGATGCTGTGAATGCGTTTTGTGGTGGAAATATATGTGAAATTTATATATAATGTAGATAATATGTTTTATTGCAGTTTCTCAAATGGTTGGTAACCAACCATTTGCAAGAAAGTGCTATGCAGCGCACATTTTTAAGTCGCGCTAGCGACCTATGTTAAGTGAATACGCTGTAAACACAAGGATGGCAGAATGGTGGGGCGTGGCAATGAAAAGGAAGTTTGAAAAAAACAATTGGTGGTGGATTGCCGGGGCGGTATTGATGGTGGTGGGTCTGGTTTTTATAGGAGGGCCTCTTGGTATGCTGCTTTTTTTGCCTATTTGCTTTGAGCTTACTTATTTGGGAATGGCACTGATTGCATACTATATCACATTGAAAACAAACCAGCCCAAACTAGAAATACTGAAAAGTGTGAGTGGTATTTATTTCTTTGGCGGAAGTTTTCCACCGTTTTATAATTGGCCGCTGTATATTGTATCCATTGCAGCAGCGGTGGTGTATTTGGCGAAGCTGAAACACACGAACGGGCGAAAAACATCTGTGATTGTTTATTTGGTGCTGTCTTGCCTTGGGCTGGCGTTTTCGCTGTGGATGGTAAAGGTGCGACATCCCGGAGAATTATAGCTGTATGGGAATGAGAACATAGGGGATATGGGAAACCGCTGTAGCAGGCGGCTTTTTTTGTGGAAAAAAACGGGAGGGCAGCGCGATGTGGTTTTATAAAATTGTGGAGGATGGGGATGAAACACAGTGCGGGGTGTGTGCGGCGATGGATGGTGCAAGCAGTTTTTAAGTATAAAGTACATGTCGGGGCAGATTGTGTGAATTTGATTTACAAGTGCAAGAGAACCCCGCTGCCTAGTTGCGATGTTGTGAATGTGTTCTGTGGTGGAAATATATGTGAAATTTATATATAATGTAGATAATATGTTTTATTGCAGTTTCTCAAATGGTTGGTAACCAACCATTTGCAAGAAAGTGCTATGCAGCGCACATTTTTAAGTCGCGCTAGCGACCTATGTTAAGTGAATACGCTGTAAACACAAGGATGGCAGAATGGTGGGGCGTGGCAATGAAAAGGAAGTTTGAAAAAAACAATTGGTGGTGGATTGCCGGGGCGGTATTGATGGTGGTGGGTCTGGTTTTTATAGGAGGGCCTCTTGGTATGCTGCTTTTTTTGCCTATTTGCTTTGAGCTTACTTATTTGGGAATGGCACTGATTGCATACTATATCACATTGAAAACAAACCAGCCCAAACTAGAAATACTGAAAAGTGTGAGTGGTATTTATTTCTTTGGCGGAAGTTTTCCACCGTTTTATAATTGGCCGCTGTATATTGTATCCATTGCAGCAGCGGTGGTGTATTTGGCGAAGCTGAAACACACGAACGGGCGAAAAACATCTGTGATTGTTTATTTGGTGCTGTCTTGCATGGGGCTGGCGTTTTCGCTGTGGATGCTGAAGACACATTACCCTAATGGGCTGTACAGGTAATACCATTCACATATTAAAAACATTGATAGATTTCAGTTCTCCCCTGCCGAGGGCGGGGGAGAACTGAAAAGGATGCATCGCTTTCTATTTGTATTTGGTATAAAAGCAATTGGACAGAATATGTAGAGTGAAAAATATGAAAACCGCTGTAGCAGGCGGTTTTTTTGTGCAGGGAAAATGGAAGGAGCAGTGCGATGCTATTTTATAGAATTGTGGAGACTGGCGATGAAACACAGTGCGGTGTGTGTGCGGCGATGGATGGCAAAGTGTTTACTGAAGATGAATATGAAATTGGCATGACGGCGCCGCCCTTCCACAAGAACTGCCGTGGAGAGATTGAGTTGGTTGATGCCAGCGGTGAACGGCCGAGTAGAGATGATTTGAATAAGTGGGTGGCTGAAATACCACTTTTAGAAATTGGATTTGGGGCGCTTGTTGGTATGAAAGTTGATGCGATGACGGGAATGATTTATCATTCGAAAAATCATGGTTTGCAGTTGCAAACGAAATTTGGATACTTTGATATATACGACGTGTTGTCTTTGATTGTGATGGGATTCAACTTGTATTCGCCTAAAGCAGAGGGGAAAATAAAAACCATAGATAAAAATGGAAAACTTGTGGAAAAGACGATATCTCACCGTATATGGATGGGAGACTACACAAACTCCGTCTACGAGTCCATGATGTTTTTATTGACGGGTAAGCATTTTCCGGGGAAAAGCTATTTCGGTGGTGAAAGCAGCATATTGATAAACGGATTCTATTGTGAGGAAGACGAGTTTGAGCAAAGTATTGTAATTTATGATAAGCATAACATGAAGATGCTGGAATTTGACAGTGCAAAAATGTATAATGATAGAACAGCAGATTGGGTGTATGCCTGCAAGTATATTGACCAGCAACCAACTAAAATTATCGGTACAATAAAACATAAAAACAAACAATATATAGAAGCGATTGCATATGCTGGAGATTCGGCAATTCGTTACGCTGCGCCGTGGCAGGACGAAAATGGGCTGTGGTGCGTGGACTGGGAATATGAAGTGGGCTATGTGAAGATAGCAAATGGCGGGGTGTGGTGAGGTGTTGTATGGAGAAACTGAAAGCAGTGCCCGTGAGGGCATGGGTGGTGCTGGGGAGTGTTGTATTGATATTTTTTGGGGTATTGCCCCTTGTAGAATTAATGGGTGATATCTTCTGCCTTGGTGATGAATTCGTCATTTTGATTATTATGATTCTTTTGTATGTGATGGCAGCTTTAATTGCATATTTTATCACGATTGTTACCAGGCAACCCAAGCTGGAAGTGCTGAAAAGTGTGAGCGGAGTATTTTTTGTAGGCGGAAGTTTTCCGCCGCTTTATAACTGGCCACTATATTTTGTATCGATTGCGGCGGCAGTGTTGTATTTGGCGAAGCTGAAACACACGAACGGGCGAAAGACATCTGTGATTGTTTATTTGGTGCTGTCTTGCCTTGGGCTGGTGATGTCGTGGTGGTTGCTAAAGATTGTGTTGTTTTAGAGGCAGATGTGAAAATAGCGAATGGCAGAGTGCTTCTGCTTGCCAGCCAATCGCAAAGTGGGTTCTTGTGCGAGAAAAAAGGGGGAGGCTAGGGGGATTTCGATTTGCGGCGATACCCGGCGAGCTTGCGAGACGCTGGTATCACCCATGCAAGGCTTTCCCAAGAGCGCGAAGCGTGATTGGATGAAAGCTACTGCCCCCCTATGCCTCCCCCTTAGACCCCCTCCCTTAACCCCCCAAACGATTCTTGCC
>CAZQBV010000126.1:0-5123 GCA_964592125.1 uncultured Christensenella sp. | reverse complement strand
GGCAAAAAGGCAGCTGCTGCGCAGCCCCGGTCAAGCCAGCAAAGATGCTCAGCTTGCAGCAATGGAGCAGGAAATAAAAGAGCGCATTAACGCACTGGGCATGGGGCCAATGGGTTTGGGAGGAAAAACCTATTGCCTTGCCGTACACATGGCAAAACAACCCACGCACATTGCCGGCCTGCCCGTGGCGGTAAACTACTGCTGCCATATGCTGCGTCATGCGGAAGCCATACTGTAATATTAATGGTATAAGGCCAGTATATAAATGAAAGAATTGTGAACAAGTGGAACGAACCGCATTTTTTTTGCGTCTGTGATACAAGGACGGCCAAGGGAGAAGCAATGAAAAAACTGCAACTTCCCTTTCAAGAGGGAGAACTAGCAAAGCTGAAAGCAGGCGATACCGTGCTGCTTTCGGGTGAAATATTAACCGCACGGGATGCGGCGCACGGGCGATTGGCCGCCATGATTGCACAGGGCAGGCCGCTTCCCGTAAACCTTGCGGGCGCAGCCATTTATTATGTGGGTGCTTGCCCGGCAAAACCGGGGCAGGTGATAGGCTCGTGCGGGCCCACCAGCGCACTGCGCATGGATACCTATGCACCCATACTGTTTGACAACGGCGTTGTTTGCACCATAGCCAAGGGGCCAGTGGCACAGCAGGTGGTGGATAGCATAGTAAAAAACAAGGCGGTATACCTGTGCGCCACGGGCGGTGCAGGCGCACTGCTTTCCAAATGCGTAAAATCCGCAGAGGTGGTGGCCTTTGCCGAGCTGGGCACAGAGGCAATTTCCCGGCTGGTGGTAGAGGATATGCCATTGATTGTGGGAATAGACAGCAAAGGAGAGTCTTTGTTTACATGAATAATAAAACAGCGCTGATTACCGGCGCATCACGCGGCATTGGCGCTGCCACTGCCGAACTGTTTGCAAAAAGCGGCTACAACGTGATACTGAACTACAACGAAAGCGAGGCGCAGGCACGGGCGCTGGAGCAGCGCATTAATGACAATACGGGAGTAATTGCACTGGCCATACAGGCCAATATTGCAGATGAGACACAGGTACACGCCATGTTTTCAGTCGCGCGCTCGCAATTTCCGCATATAGATGTTTTGGTAAACAATGCGTCCATTGCCGCGCAAGGCTTGCTAACAGATGTTACAACAGCAGAGTGGGATGCACTGTTTGCAGTGAATGTACGCGGAACCTTCTTGTGCAGCCGCGAAGCACTGGCAGATATGATCCCCAAAAAACGAGGGCGCATTGTGAATATTTCCTCTATTTGGGGCATCACAGGCGCCAGTTGCGAGGTGGCATATTCCGCTACAAAATCCGCAATAATTGGATTTACCAAGGCACTTGCCAAGGAGGTGGGACCCAGCGGCATTACTGTAAACTGCGTGGCGCCCGGCGTAATAGATACAGAGATGAACAGCAATTTGCGCAACGAAGACCTAGCCGAGCTGATAGAAAATACACCCGTGGGGCGGTTGGGCACAGCCGAGGAAGTGGCCAATGCAGTGCTATACCTTGCTTCCGGCAAGGCAGGGTTTATTACGGGGCAGGTGCTTAGCCCCAATGGAGGCTTTGTGATATGAACAAGCGGGATATCAAGCAAAACTTGCAGCAAATGTTACCCTACCTTTTGGGCTTCGCAGCATTGTTTTACATTGCCCCCGCCATCTCTATGCTGGATATGCAGGCTGCGGAATCTGGGCTACTATTCTATATGCTGTTTATCTTCAACCCCGCCTTAACCTTTGTTTTAAACATTATGTATGCCACACGCCATGGCTTTGTGTGGTATTTTCCGCTTCTGGCAGGTGTTTTATTTGCACCCTCTATTTTGCTTTTCTACAACCAAACTGCTATCCCCTATATTTTTTCCTATATTGTGCTGGGCTACATTGGCGCGGCTGCGGGGTGTTCCATCCGCAAAAACAGAAATCATACAAATTACTAATACTGATCCCTGATAGAAATATGCATTTGCAATTGCAGTATTCAACATTTTAATTGGAAAGTGTCCTAGCCATTTTGGCGAATATAAGAGGCGCACAGTTCATCCTGCCCACACAAAAGCTGTGCAGCGCTCAGTTCTTGCATTAGCTCTGCATCCAGCGGGTTCAAAAGCAGGCAATCCACCCCGCTGCTGATAAGACAGCTGGCATAGCTGCGGTTCAGCAGTTCCCGCCGCGGCAAACCATAGGACACATTGGAAAGCCCGGCCAGAAGATGCAGCTTTGGATATGCCTTACGCATAGTTCGTGCCGCTTCCAGCGAGTGCGCAGGCGCACATAAGTCCGCCACTGCCGCCACCACCGCCACATCCGCATAGATATTTTCCTGCGGTATTCCCGCTTGGGAAATTGCCTGAATCAGCACTTCCAAATGTTCCACACGCTGCACAGAATTCCTAGGGATTCCCACACTGCCCACCGGCATGGCCACCACACCCGCACCATACTCTACCGCAATGGGCAGCAGCTCACTCTGGCTTTTCCGCGTAAGAGAAATCGAGTTGAGTACACTATTTTGCATAGGAAGCGCTTTATACAAGGCACGCACCACACTGGCATTTGTGGAATCCACAAAAATGCCGCAATTGCAGTGTTCCTGCACCAGCTCCACTGCCCAAAGCATTGTGGCCAGCTCGTCTGTACACATAGCAGTGTTGATATCCAAATATGCCGCACCGGCGTCTATCTGTTCCTGTGCCAACCGCAGCAAGGCTTTTTCATCCCTGTTTTGCATGGCTGCGTATGTCTGCGCCACCGAACTGTTTAAATTTTGCCCTATTAGTTTCATATGCTTATTCTAGCATAATTGGGACATACATGTTAGAATAAAGACGAAAAAATACCGAAGGAGGGGCTTATGGAACAGGGGCACGACAAGAAATATTTGGAGCTTTTATCCGAAAATTACCCTACCATACAATCTGCCTGTACGGAAATTATAAATTTGAAGGCCATTTTGAACTTACCCAAGGGCACAGAGCATTTTGTGAGTGACATACATGGGGAGGACGAAGCCTTTTGCCATATTTTAAACAATGCCTCTGGGGTGATTCGCGAGAAAGTGGACATACTGTTTGACAAAACGGTGGACAGCCGCAGCCGCACAGAGCTATGTACGCTTATTTATTACCCCGAACCCAAAATTGGCGAAATTGCAGGACAAGTGGAGGACATGCGGGAATGGTATATGATTACGCTGTACCGTTTGATAGAAGTGTGCAAGCTTTGCGCCAGCAAATACACCCGCTCCAAAGTGCGCAAGACATTGCCCAAGGATTTTGAATATATCATAGACGAGCTGCTGCACACCAATTATGAATCTGCAAACAAACAAAATTACTACGAGAATATTATTTCTACTATTATAGATATAGACCGTGCCGATGCCTTTATTATTGCACTTGCCAAAGTAATAAAAAGGCTGGTGGTGGACAGGCTACACATTGTGGGAGATGTCTACGACCGTGGCCCCCATGCGGATGTGATTATGGACAGGCTGATAACACACCACTCTGTGGATATACAATGGGGCAACCACGATGTGCTGTGGATGGGCGCGGCCAGCGGCAGCGCCGCCTGCATTGCAGGGGTGCTGAATATTAGCACAAAGTATGGCAATATAGATTTTGTGGAAAATGCCTATGGCATAAACCTGCGCCCACTGGCCATGTTTGCACAGGAAACCTATTCGCAAGAATCTGGCATATTGGGGCATATGCACAAGGCCATTGCCATCATTCAGTTTAAACTGGAAGGGCAAGTGATTAGGCGGCGGCCAGAGTTCAATATGAAAGATCGCCTGCTTCTGTCTCAAATTAACTACAAAAACATGACTGTACAAATAGATGGCAAAAGCCATCCGCTGAACGACAGCGACTTCCCCACCATAGACCCAAAAGACCCCTATGCCCTAACACAGCAGGAGCAAGAGGTAATTTCCCAGCTGATTTATTCTTTTACACAAAGCGAAAAACTAAAGCGACACATGCGTTTTTTGTACTCTCACGGCAGTATGTACAAAATATTCAATGGCAATCTGTTGTTTCACGGCTGCATTCCCATGGAGCCGGATGGCAGCTTCCACCAGTTTGATATGGGAGGGGCAACCCTATCCAGCAGAGAGTTTATGGATTATGCAGATATTTCCGTTCGAAAAGCCTATTATACATCGCCCGATGATCCGGAAAAAAAGCAGTGCCAAGATTTTGTTTGGTACTTGTGGTGTGGCAGAAACAGCCCACTTTACGGGCGGGATAAAATGACCACATTTGAGCGCATGTTTATTGACGACGAAAGTACCTGGGCAGAAACCAAAAACCCCTACTACAGCCTGATAGAATCCAAAGAGGTGTGCGAAAAAATATTGGCCGAGTTTGGCCTTACAAACCAATACTCGCACATCATTAACGGGCATGTGCCCGTGCGGGTGAAGGAGGGCGAGGCGCCTGTGCGTGGCGGTGGCAAGCTGATTATGATAGACGGTGGTTTTTGCCGTGCCTACCAGCCCAAAACTGGCATTGCAGGCTACACCATGTTCTACAGCTCGTATGGCATACGTCTGGTATCGCACCAACCGTTTTCCGGCTTTTCGGATGCAATTCGTAAAAACAAGGATATTCTTTCCACCTTTGTGGTGTTTGATACGGCCGAAAACCGCATTACCGTTCGCGAAACCGACGACGGACGCGAGTTGATGGAAGATATAAACGACCTGACGGCACTGCTGCACGCTTACCGCAAAGGCACAGTGAAAGAAAAGGCATAATGCCCATAAAATTCACAACCGCTACCGATGACCCGCATGGCAAGCATCACTCTCGCTTTCATTGTTCTTTTTATTGGCAGCGCATTCACTGCAACTCGTGCAACCACAACCACGTTTTCCTGCCTTGCTATCTTTGTACAGCTTTCGGACTGCCACAAACAAAAGCAACCCCACCACTGACACAATACCTATAGTTGCTATCATTTCATTTTATCTCCTTTTCCTATTCATGCCTTGGAGCCGCCCGGGGCAGTATTGCTTGGATTCTTGCGCCTGCGCATACCGTTTATAATAATGAAAATGACCGCGCCGGCAAGAATGATTCCAAATAGGAT
>CAZQBV010000125.1:0-5186 GCA_964592125.1 uncultured Christensenella sp. | reverse complement strand
TGAAGGTGAAATTGGCAAAAGCAAGGCTATGGCTGGCGCAAAATTCGACTTGTATGCTGTTTCGGGCAAAGAAGGCGAGCACGACCAAGCAATTGAAACCAACATTGTAACAGACGATACGGGCTACACCCCTGTGGTTAGCAACTTGGTTAAGGGCAATTACTATTTCATAGAGACAAGTGCCCCTTCCGGCTATGTGCTGAACACCACAAAATATACTTTCAAGATTACCGATACAGACCACGCGTTTACGCCGGGAGGCGATATAGAGCCCACAAAGCTAATCAGCGTTGGTGCACCTGAGGATTCCAGAAGCGTACCCAACTATAAGGCACCCACCATTACAAAAACATTAACCACAAATAGCACGGCTGATGTTGGAGAAAAGAATACATGGGAAATTACCTCGGACATTCCTGCCGATATTGAACACTACAAGCAATATGTCATAACGGATGAAATTGATACAAAGCTGGACTATGTAGGTAATGTTACGGTTAAAATTGGAGGCACAGCCTTGAATCCCGCAGCATATCAAATAAAAACACCTCAAAGTAATAGAGGAACATTTGCAGTTACTTTGATCAATTCCGACTTTGGCGGTTATTTGAGAGCGGTTACTCCCGGGTCTAAATTGGTGGTTACTTTTGATACAAAAATCAATCAAACAGCAACCCCGGGCGTGAACATTCCCAACTCTGCAAAACTTACCTACAACAATGGTTATGTTACAAACACGGCCACTGTTCCGCAAGTACCATTTGTGGCAACAGGCGCCAGAAAGTTCTTGAAAGTGAACACTTCCGAGCAACCGTTGGCAGGCGCTAAATTTGTAATCTACAAAACCAAAGATGATCAGAGACTTTATTTGCAACAAGATTCTGAAAAAAGTGCAAAATGGGTTGAAAACAAAACTGGTGCAACAGAATTTACGTCTGCAGCAGATGGAACCTTCCAGGCATTTGGTCTCTCCTATGGAGATTACTACCTGAAGGAAACAAAAGCGCCGATGGGATATAACTTGCTGCCCAAGGATGTTGAATTTATGATAGATGCCAAGAGCAATGAGGATGAAAACGTCATTACTGTACAAAACTCCAACCGCCCAACCATTCCGGTTACCGGTGGTATTGGCACACTCATCTTCTTTATTGCCGGTGGTATCATAATGACTATTGTTGTAGTCACATCGCGTAAAAAGAAAAAATCTGAATCGGAAGCCAAATAAACAATAACACTGCGTATTGCGGGAACAGCAATTGTTGTTCCCGCAATATCATTTTGTACTGCTTTGCATTTATGTTGCATTTTTGATTGGAGAAGCTATGAAAAAAAAATATTTGCCTTTAAAAATAATCATATTCATAGTGGGCTTGGGAATTTTTGCATATCCCATTGTTAGCAATCTGTATTCGGATATCACTCAAACAAAAGCGATAGACAAGTACAAAGAAGAAATAGGCATGCGTACATCCGAAGAAATTGAACAATCCCGGCAGAATATGGTCGAGTACAATAAAGTTTTGGAAACTGGAATAGGCGAAATGGGCGATCCTTTTGGCGAAGAGGAAACAGGAACAAAGGGCGCAGATTTGGTTTTGGATAGTTTGGGCGAAGAATATGGAAAACCCATTGGTGTGCTAAGCATTCCTGCCATTGATCTGGATGTTCCCATATTCACCGGTACATCGGAAATGCAATTGCAAAGGGGCGTGGGTGTAATGCCGGGCACCTCTATGCCAATAGGTGAAGCAGGCACCCACAGTGTTATTACTGGCCACAGGGGGCTGCCAACAGCCAAATTGTTTTCCGATTTACCCCAAGTAAAGGATGGAGACTTGTTTTATGTAAATATTTTGAATGAAATGCATGCATATAAAGTAGTTGCCATTAAAACCATTGAACCAAACGATATATCGGATCTTAAAATTGTTCCGGGGCAAGATATTATTACCTTGCTTACCTGCACCCCCTATATGGTCAATACACACCGTTTGATTGTTACAGGAACAAGGGTGCCATATGCGGAAGAAAAAGTAGAAGAACCTGTTGTTCAGGAAGCAACTGCTACGCAAAATTGCTGCTGCTATCTGTGGATTATATTGGCAATAGGAGCACTAGGACTCCTAAACTTCATAATGCTAATACTGGTTTACAGAAGGCTGGGCAAAAAACAAGGTGAAACAAAACCTGCGGATCGTGTGGAATCTGCCAGCACGGAAAGCATTGAAAAAGAGGACAAGATAGAGTGATCCTTCAAAAATGCAAGCATCTCTAAATAAAAAAGGCCATTGGCTCCATGCATCATGCATATCCAGCCAATGGCCTTTTGTATAGTGTAGTTCCCATTTTTTCACAAAGCCTATTGCCCCAGCCAGCCTAAAAAAGCATCCCGAAACTCTTTTTTGTATGTTCTTCCTATGGGAATGCAATGTCCCCCATGCAGTAGCGCAGAACGTACATTCATCTCCTGCACATGCACGGCATTCACGGCAAACCCTTGGTGGCAGCGCAGAAAAAGCTTTGAAGGCAGGTTGCCCAGCAGGTCCGCTAGCTTCCCATGCACGGTCAGGGTTTTGTGTTTCAGCACCACATCCACATATCGTCCCTTGGTTTCTAGGTAAACAATATCCTCTAGATTTTCACAAACCATATGAGCCCCAATCGTGAAACACACCTTCTTTTGCTCGTGACGTTTGGCGTGGTCTTTTTGTAGAACTTGGGTCAATGCTTCGCTTGTTAGGGGTTTCATCAGGTAGTGTAGTGCATCCACGTCATAGCCTTGAAGGGCAAAGGATGGGCTTGAAGTAATAAAAACAATGGACGCTTCGGATTCTAGGGTCCGCAGCCTGCGGGCAAGGGTTATGCCGTCCATTTCTTCCATTAATATATCCAGCAGCAACACATCGTAGCGGATGCCGTTTTCCCAGTCTGTCAATAGGTCTTCGGCAGATAAATAAACAGTTAGGTCTGCTTTCCAGCCCAGTGTTTGCAAAACCTCGCGGCATAGCTGCTCCTGCGATTCGCTGAATATTGGGTCATCCTCGCATAGTGCAAGTTTCAGCATCCCGCTATCACCCCCGTCATTTTTTTATAGTACTCTTTATAGTTAACTATATTTTAACATGCATCTCTTTTTAGAACAACACAGCAGTAGCGCAGGCACACCTTTGTCAAATACTGTGTCATGTCGTTTATGTTGGCTTTTGTGTTGTTTGTTTGAAAAAGATGTACTTTTTGCTTAAAACATGTATGATAAAATAATACGAAACACTGATAGAAAAGAGATAGAAAAACCTAACACGGTTTTTCCATTGCCGCATAAACTACTGCAAACAAGGAAAAAGAGAAGGAAAAAGTAGAACAATGCGTAGCTTGAAAGAACGGTTTGCTTTGCAACCCTGGGCTGTAATCGTTATTGTGGGCGTACCCATTCTTTTGGCCGCTTTGACCATTGGCCAGCAGCTATGGACACCCCGCACCGGTCTTCTTGCCGATGCGTATATTCGCGAAATCCCCTATCGTTCCTATGCTGCCAATTGGGGTATGCCCGAGCTAATGATGGCCTTCCTTTGTATCATACTGGGGGTTATCAGCACATTGGCCGGTGCGGTGCGCACGGCTAGCCGCCTGCCGGGGCGCAAGCTGTATTTGGTGGGTGCGTTTGCACTGCTGTTTGGTCTAAATGTTTGGGCATTAACCGAATACAGCCACAGCATCCTTTCACCAGCGGCAGTTTATTTTCTCTATTGGTTTACCTATTTCACTTATTCGCCGCCTATAATTGCTTGCCTGTTCTTGTTTCTAAGCGAAAAGGCAAAAGCGCGCATCTGGCCGTTGTTGTATGCGGTTAGTGTATACAGCCTGTTTTCTGTGTGTCTGCTGCTGTGGCCGTCTGCGTCTATGGAAATTCCTGCCGATGGGTATACTGTGCTGATGGTGCTGGTCTATAACGTCATTCTGCTAGCAGGTGTGTTTTCCACTTCGCAAAGGCGAACAGCCATTGCCTTGCGCATCTATGCTGCCTTGTATTTCGTGGTGCAGGCCATTCTTCTGTTTATGCTTATGTACAAGCCCGGTTTCTATATTCACGACAGCTATAAAAATGCCTTGGCAATCACCGTATTTTATATGCTGGGATTTTTGCTGTACGACAACGCCAAAGAAATGTGGGAAATCAAACGCAACAACGAGCTGCTGGAGCTTCGCAATCAGTATGTTCAGGAAAACTATACCCTTTTGCAGGAACACAGGCAGCAGCTTGCAAAGCTGGAGCACGAGCTTCGCCACCAGCTTATTGCGCTGGAGGCGCTGTGCCGGGAAGAAAAATACAGCCAGCTGCTACAATACCTGAAAGAACTTCAAAACAGCCATGAAGCGCTGCCCAAAGCCGAGTACAGCGGCAACCCCATTTTGGATGCCCTTCTGGCACGAGCAGTTACAAAAGCAGCAAAGCTGGGCTTTGTTCCGGGGCTGGATATTGGCGCGCTGCCGCCTCTTGCCATAACAGATGGGCAGCTGGTCAGCCTGTTTGCCAACCTGTTGGAAAACGCCTTGGAAGCCTGCGAGAAAATGTCACACGCACAAAATCGGTTGTTGCGCGTGAAAGTGAAAAGCAACCCTCCTTACTTGTATGTCTTGGTAGAGAACAGTTTCGAGGGCTTTGTAACTGCGGAAGACGGAAAAATTACCACCAGCAAAACAGGTGAAGATGCATGGAAGCATGGGCATGGGTTGCAAATACTAGAGCAGATAGCCAGCCAGTATGAAGGGTTCAGCCGCTTCGAACAAGCAGACGGCATGTTTAGGGCGGAGGTTGCTGTAAAGTGTATAGAAAGAGTGGAATAAGATTGGACAATATAAGCGATACAATTCTTTTTACTCTGTAAAACGTTAAACATTGCTGTTTATGTAGCTTTTTGGGTTGTTTATGCAAAAGCCATTGAAAAAAAAGGCTTTTTTTTCTATGCTGTCTTTCGGTACGACCGCAATTCCAAAGTTGAAACAAAGTGCAGTTTGAGCAAAGGAATGTAATCATACGAAACACTGATAGAAACATCTAAAACGATTTTTCTATCGTCGTATCAAATGTGGCATAAAAAAGACCTGTTATTTTTGAGGTATAATACTGATCTCTAATAGAAATCGTTGCAAAAGCAATGATTTCTATAGCCGCAGCAGTAGCT
>CAZQBV010000124.1:0-5482 GCA_964592125.1 uncultured Christensenella sp. | reverse complement strand
TTTACCGCAACCCAGTCTGTTCCATCGGCATATCATTACTGCCGCAAACATAAAACAAGAGCCGACCAATTCACACTGACCAGCTCCTCGAATTTTGCTTTCATTTGCTTCTCTGCACCAGCTATCTGCATAAAGCCTATTTAAGAGGCGCTTTCCTCTTCTTGTGCTGGTTCCTTCTTCTTTGGCTTTTCTTTTTCACCCACCACCAGCATTGGCTTGTTGTTCTGAATTGTATCTTTCGTTACAACACATTTCAACACATCCTCACGCGAAGGCAAGTCATACATAATATCCATCATAGAGGATTCAATAATGCTCCTTAGGCCACGTGCCCCTGTATCATTTTTAATTGCCAACCTAGCAACTTCCACCAAAGCATCCTCTTCAAATTCAAGCTCCACACCATCTATTGCAAACAGCTTTTTAAACTGCTTTGTAATAGCATTCTTGGGCTTTTTCAAAATATCCACAAGCGCCTTCTCGTCCAACGAATGTAAGCTTACCACCACCGGCAGCCTGCCCACAAATTCCGGAATCAACCCATATTTCAACAGGTCTTCTGCACGAACATTAGCAAGTATTTCTCCCACATTTTGGTCTTTCTTGCTTTTTACCTCTGCGCCAAATCCCATATTCTTTTTGTTGGTACGGCTCTCAATAATTTTTTCCAGCCCGCCAAACGCTCCACCACAAATGAACAATATATTCGTGGTATCAATTTGCAGAAAATCCTGATGCGGGTGTTTTCGTCCGCCCTGCGGGGGCACGCTGGCCACCGTGCCTTCCAGAATCTTCAACAAGGCCTGCTGCACACCCTCTCCAGAAACATCGCGTGTAATAGATGCGTTGTCGCCTTTACGGGTTATTTTGTCAATTTCATCCACATAAATAATGCCTTTTTGTGCACGCTCAATATCAAAATCTGCCGCCTGTATCAGCTTCAAAAGAATATTTTCCACATCCTCGCCCACATAGCCAGCTTCCGTTAAAGAGGTCGCATCCGCCATAGCAAAAGGCACATTTAATATTCTTGCCAATGTTTGCGCCAGAAGCGTTTTGCCACTACCCGTAGGCCCCAACATCAGAATATTGCTCTTCTGTATTTCCGTATCATCATCCTGTACGTTGTCGGCATTAATTCTTTTATAGTGATTATAAACCGCTACTGCCAAGTTCTTTTTCGCACTTTTTTGTCCTATTACATATTGATTTAATATACGAACCATTTCGGCAGGCTTAGGAAAATCTTTAAGTTCAAATTCTTTTTCTTCTTTGAATTCTTCCTCAATTATTTCACTGCACAGCTCTACACACTCATCACAAATATAAACTCCCGGGCCAGCAATCAGTTTCTTCACTTGATCCTGTGCCTTCCCGCAAAATGAGCAGCGCACCTGCTTTATGCCGTCATCATAGTTACTAAACATTCATATCCTACTTTCAAATTACCGTTTTGGCGGTATTATCTCATCTATAATACCATATTTCAGAGCATCCTCCGCAGACATAAAGTAATCGCGTTCCACATCGTTCTTTACCTTTTCAATATCCTGTCCGGTTCTCTCGCTCAAAATTCTGTTCATCTTATCCTTAATGTCCAAAATCCTCTGCGCATGAATCGCAATATCTGTTGCTTGCCCCTGCGTACCACCCAGTGGTTGATGAATCATAATTTCACTGTTGGGTAAAGATTTTCGCTTGCCTTTTGCACCTGCAGCCAGTAGGAATGAACCCATAGATGCCGCCATACCTATGCAAATTGTGGAAACATCACACTTTATATACTGCATGGTGTCAAAAATCGCCATGCCTGATGTGATAGATCCACCGGGGCTATTAATATAAAGATAAATATCCTTATCCGGGTCTTCCGCCTCCAAAAAAATCATCTGTGCCACAACAAGGTCAGCCGACACATCGTTCACTTCGCCTGTCAAAAATATAATCCTATCCTTCAACAATCTGGAAAAAATGTCGTAAGACCGTTCTCCCCTGCTTGTTTGCTCTACAACCATTGGTACTAAACTGCTCATATAACGAACTCCTTACTCGGCAACTGGTTCTTTCTTTGCTTTTTTCTTTTTCTCCAGCTTTTCCGTTTTCTTATCTGCAGTTTCCTGCTCGTCCTGCGCGTCTTCTGCTGCCTCTTCATCTTCTTTTGCAGCTTTTTTTTCAGCATCTTCTTTGTAATATTCAGCGGCATCCACATCTTCTATCTCCGCTTTACCGGAAAGATAGTCGAATACTCGTTCCATAGCCACCCTGTCTTTGAAGTAATCCAGCTCTTGTGCGCCCATCATATTTTTATATTCCTGCACGGTTTTTCCAGCTTCCTTTGCCAGTTCTTCCAGCCGTGCTTCCGCCTCTTCCTCTGTGGGCTCTATTTTCAGTTCCTTAATCAGTTCCTCCACCGCCAGTCGCATACGCACCTGTTGGGTAGATGTAAAGCGATAGTCTTCTCGCAGTTCTTCCATCGTCTTTCCAGAGTACTGCAAGTAGTCCTCCAGTTTCAAACCGGAATACATCATCTGATACGAAAGCTGCTGCAATTGGTATTCAATTTCGTTTTCTATCATCACATCCGGAATATCCATCTCGGCATCTTTGGCCAAGGTTTCCAAAAGTTGATTTTCCACAGCCACGCGTGATTTATCTTCCGCTTGCTTTGTCATGCGCTTCTTCACATCGTCTTTGTATTCAGCAAATGTATCAAACTCCGAAACATCTTCTGCAAATTCATCATCCAGTTCCGGCAGCTCTTTTTCTTTTGTTTCGTGCAGCTTTATTTCAAATACTGCATCTTTACCTGCAAGCTCCGGCGCATACTCATCGGGGAATTTTACAAATATTTTCTTTTCCTCGTCTTTTTTCATACCCACCAGCTGTTCTTCAAAGCCAGGTATAAAACGCTTCGATCCAATCACCAAGGATTGCTTTTCAGCTGTGCCACCGTCAAATTTTTCTCCATCCACACTTCCGGAATAGTCTATAATCACAGTATCGCCGTCTGCTACTTCGCGTTCCACATTCACCCAACGAGAGTTTTGCTCACGCGCTTTTTCTATCTCTGCTTCCACATCTTCGTCTGCCACTGCCGGAATAGGCCTTTTCACTTTTATACCATCGTATTTGCCCAGCTTTATTTCCGGCTTTAGGTATACTTCCGCAGAAAATACAACGCCTTCCTCTATACCAATGGCTGTTATATCCACATTTTCCGGGCGTGATACCACTTCCAGCTTGTGTTCTTCCACAGCTTCCCGGTATGCGTCAGGGAAAATTTCCTCGAATGCATCTTCATAGAAAAGCTCTGGGCCGCCATAAAAGTTTTCCACCATCTTGCGGGGGGCTTTTCCCTTTCTAAATCCGGGTATATTAAACTTCTTCCTCTGTTTTAAAAAGGCTTTGTCTATCCCCTCTTCAAATTGCTCCGCAGCAACATTGATTTCCAGCTTCACTTTATTTGTTTCTATTTTTTCCAATTTCGACGTCATAGCCGTCCTCCTGACAATACCATTATTTTAAACAATACTTATTTATTATATCTTATGATATATGTTCCCGCAAGGAAATTTAACATTTTGTACACACAACTTCCTCTAAATAAGCTATTTTTTGTAAACGTACCCCCCTACTCTTTTATTAGACTCCGTTTTCCGCGCCCTATCAAGTCCTCACGTCCCGCCATTTTAAGCGCCTTTTTCACCAAAGTCCTGTTTGCACGGTCTTTATACTGCAGCAGGGCACGTTGCATCGCCTTCTGTTCCTGCTGTTTTTCCACATACAGTTGCTTCCCTGTTGCAGGGTCAAACCCTAAGTAATACATACAGGTTGCTAAAGTACCCGGTGTAGGGTAAAAATCTTGTACCTGCTCCGGGGTTGCGCCGGCATCCCTCACATATTCAGCCAGTTGCACCGCCTGCGTCATTGTACAACCCGGGTGCGAAGACATAAAGTAGGGCAACACATATTGCTGCTTACCTGCCTTCTTGGAGGCCATATCAAACCGACCACAAAATTGCTCGTATTTTTCTATGTTTGGCTTCCCCATGCATTTCAGCACAACTTCGTCCACATGCTCTGGCGCCAGTCTCAGTTGCCCGCTTACATAGTGCTTTGCCAGTTCACGAATAAAGCTGCCGCTTTTATCCAGCAACGCAAGGTCGTGCCGTATGCCCGAGCGAATAAACACCTTTTTTATTTTTGGCAATCCCCGCAATTTGCCCAGCAACTGCAGGTATGCCCCATGGTTTTCCACCAGCCATTTGCATGGCTGCGGCGTCAGGCAACGGCGCTTATTGCACCTTCCTTTTGGGTTTTTACAAGATAGACCATACATATTCGCCGTAGGGCCTCCCACATCGTGTATGTACCCCTTAAACTCCGGTTCCCCTGTAAAAAGCACTGCTTCATTTATAACACTGCTTTGTGTTCTTGACACAACTTCTTTTCCCTGATGATAATAAAGCGCACAAAAGCTGCAGGCACCCACACATCCCCGTACTGCCGTAATGCTGTATCTTATTTCTTCCAGAGCAGGCACTGGTTTATCATAACGGGAATGCGCCATTCTTACATAGGGCAGTTCATATACAAAATCCAATTCCTCTGAAGAAAGAGCCTCTGCAGGCGGGTTTTGCACCACATAGCAGCTTTTGTGCTTTTGTACCAGCACATGTTCCCTGTCGTGCATCTGTTTCAAGAAAGCATCCGCATACTGTTTTTTATCACCCACCACTTTGTTTTCATCGGGAATTTCCACATAATCGTATACCCGTTCCAAGGTTTCCGCCTTATATACCGTACCATTTATATAGGTAACGTCCGCCACATCCAGCCCACCGGCAAGCGCTTCGGCAATTTCCACTATGGTTCGTTCCCCCATGCCATACACCAGTAGATCCGCTCCGCTGCTGGTAAGAATAGAAGGCAGCACACGATTGTCCCAATAGTCATAGTGGGCAAACCTGCGCAGGCTAGCCTCTATCCCCCCTATTATAATAGGTATATTGCCATAGGCCTCGCGTATCTTCTTTGCATACACCTGCGTGGTACGCGCGGGACGTTTGCCCGTCTTCCCCCCTGCGGTATACATATCCCGTGCACGACGTTTTTTGTTCACCGTAAACAAGTTCACCATACTGTCCATATTCCCGGCACTAATCAAAAATCCCAGCTTTGGCCTGCCCAATGTTTTAAATTCATCTGCAATTTTCCAGTTTGGCTGGGAAATAATACCCACACTATAGCCATGCGCCACCAAATAACGCGATATCACGGCATGCGCAAAAGAAGGATGATCCACATAGGCATCTCCTGTCACCAGCACAAAATCCAGCTGTTCAATTTCCTGCTGTTTTAATTCTTTTTTCGTTGTAGGCAAAAACTCATTTATTCCTATTTTCATCTATTTAAAATCCACCATTTATACTAATTCTTAATTAAAAACGTTATACGTTTTTAATCCGTGCCATAGGCACGA
>CAZQBV010000123.1:0-5515 GCA_964592125.1 uncultured Christensenella sp. | reverse complement strand
AGGAAGCTACTGCTGCGGCTATAGAAATCATTGCTTTTGCAACGATTTCTATTAGGGCAACACCGCACAAACCGCGCACGTCGTCATCACTAGTCTTTTTGCGTGACACTGCGTCCAAAATGCTCGAAATAGCGCTGCTATTCTTGCGCTTTTGTGCTTGTTTCACACAAAAATCCTTCGCGATGCCAACGACTCGATTTCTGTGCGGTATCGCCTTAGAGATTAGTATTATAGCGTGAACGCAGTGTATAATCTATATAGTAGTATAACGAGGGTAATGTATGAAAAAAAGCTTTATAGCAATGGCGCTGGGCGTAACCTTTGTGTTTGCAATGGCATCGCCTGCTTTTGCCGCAAAAGAAGTGCAGGCCACGCCTGTAAAATTGGAAGATATCAGCTGCAACGTGGGCGAAACATTGGCGCCGGATATTTCCTTTTTGGGGGAGGATGCAGGCAATGGCAGTGTAAGCATGGCGCAAACGCAGCCGCTTTTGCATATAGATGGCACGGCCGCCACGGCCGCCTACCCGGGCGGTACAGAGCTGGGAATACTGCAAAACAAGGAGCTGGTGGCCACCTGCCGTGTGTGGGTGGGGGAAGCCGAGCTACCACAGCTTCAGCTGGCACTTGGCGAAAGCGAGCTGCTGCCACTGGAAGCGTTGTACCCCGCCATCAATGGCAAAATTGCGGATGTTTCTCTGGCAGAGCGCGGCACCAATTTATTGGAAATAAAGGGGCGAACCGCCAAAGCCAAGCGCACAGGCACAGCCATTGTGGATGTGTTGCTTGCGGGCAAACGCATGGCAACTGCGCTGGTGGCAGTCACCGCGGAAGCCGCAGAAGCAAACAAACCTGCGCAAGGCAAGCGTGTGGAGCTGGTGTTTGGCGAAACCCATAGTCCCGAACCCGCAGAGGAGCCAGCCGAACCAACAGTAGAACCCGCAAAGAAACCAGCGGAGGCGAAGACCCCGCTGCTGGTGGCACAGGATACCAGCCTATTGTTGGTGGAAAACCAAAGCTATACCGCAGTGGGCACGGGCGAAACCACGCTGTACGAAGTGACAAACGGCAGTGTTTCGGCAATGTACCCTGTGCGCATAAAAGCCAAGCAGCTGGAACAGGAAGTAAGTGTGCCATTGGGTGGCACGCAAGATGTGGCAGCATTGCTAAGCGAACTGCCCAGCAGTATCAACCGTAAGGATATGACCTTGGCACAGGTGGGTACCGGCAAAATGCTGGCAGGTAGGGATGGCCTAATGCTTTCGGGCGCGTTGCCCGGCAGTGCAGAATTTGAACTGATGTATGGCGGGCGGATGTGCATGCGGATGCAGGTGGTGGTAACCCCTGTAACGCTGGCTGCCATCAGCATTCCCGTGGGCATCAGCACCACAATAGACCCCAAAACAATTCCCGGCAACACAGGCCTTGCGGGGGATGAACTGAGCCTGCGTGAAGACAAACAAATGGGAGATAAGCCGCTGTTGCAAATAAGCGGTATGAATATTACGGCAAACCGCCCGGGCAAGGGCAATTTGCTGGTGTATAGCGGTGCGGAACTTGCCGCCACATTGCCTGTGGAAGTAACGCCAGCGCCCATGCAAGCGCTGAAGATAGAGCTGGGCACATCGCACACACTGAAAAAGGAAGAGCTGCCCGGCTATGCGGCGGGAAACTCTCCAAGTATGGAGGAAGAGGGTGCCGAACTGCTTTCCATAGAAGGATTGAAGCTAACGGGAAAAAGCCCGGGAAAAACAAAGGTGAAGGTGCTGTACGGTGGGCAGCAGGCTGCATTGCTGGATGTGGATGTAACACTGCCCGTATTTCAAGACTTTACCATGGTGGTGGGGGAAACCCATCAGCAGGCAGGCATAGCAAAAAACGCCGTGCTAACGGAACGACCGGGCAACCAGTTGGTGGAAATAAAGGGGCAGAAATACACGGCATTAAAAAGCGGTGAAACGATAATAGAGGTGCGCTATGGCGATGTGTATGCGGGCAGCTTTGTGGTGCGGGTGGTAGAAATACCCGTTTCAGAATCTGCAGAACCAAAGGAATGATGCCAATTGCCAATGGCACTGCAAAAATGCCTTTATACCAATCCCATTTAAAAATGCTTTCATATAGCGCGAAGCGCTTTTGACATGAGTATTATACCAACCGGAGAACGGCAGAAACTGCCGTTCCTTTTGTTTTCCGAAAGGCTTCAGAACGCCAAACGCAGAATATTTTCTGCAATGCGGGACTTCCCAAGAAAAGTATCTTGGGTTATACTATTTTCAAGAAATGCGTACATTACGCATACAATATGGATAGAATAAAACAGATGGGAGCACAAAATGTTTCAAGTAAATTCAAATTTCGAAAAATTGCAGGGTAGCTATTTATTTGCGGAAATTGCCCGGCGGGTAGCGGAATTTAGAGCACAAAATGCAGATAAAGAACTGATATTGCTGGGGATTGGTGACGTAACGCGGCCACTGCCCCCTGCTGTAATAGAGGCAATGAAAAGTGCCGCAGACGACATGGGCAATGCCAGTAGCTTTCGGGGGTACGGCCCCTATGAAGGCTACGATTTTTTGCTGGAGGCCATTGCGCAAAACGACTATGCCGCACGCGGCGTGCAAATTGGCACCGATGAAATATTTGTGTCGGATGGTGCAAAAAGCGATACGGCAAACATACAGGAACTGTTTTCCGAAACCTGTAGCATTGCGGTAACAGACCCTGTATACCCTGTGTATGTAGATACAAACGTGATGGCAGGGCGCACCCACGGGTATGATAAGGAAAAGGGACAATATACCGGCATTACCTACCTGCCCACCACTGCGGAAAATGGCTTTGTTCCCGCACTGCCCAACACGAAGGTGGATGTGGTGTACCTATGCTCGCCAAACAACCCCACCGGCACAGCCATGAAACGCGCAGAGCTGAAAAAGTGGGTGGACTGGGCCAACCAGAACGGTGCGTTGATACTGATGGATGCAGCCTACGAACGGTTTATTACCAACGACGATGTGCCGCACAGCATTTACGAAATAGAGGGTGCAAAAACCTGTGCAATTGAATTCCGCAGCTATTCCAAAACGGCAGGGTTCACAGGCACGCGTTGCGCCTATACCGTAATACCCAAGGCCTTGGCCGCTGTGGATGCAAAGGGCAACAAGGTTTCGCTAAACGAACTTTGGCTGCGTAGGCAATCTACCAAATACAACGGTGTTTCCTACATCATACAGCGTGGCGCACAGGCGGTGTATTCCCCAGAGGGCAAGGCGCAGGTGGATGAAACCATTGCCGCCTACTTGGAAAACGCCAAAATAATAAGGCAGGGGCTACAGGCCATTGGCTTGCAGGCCTATGGCGGGGTGGATTCCCCCTATGTGTGGCTAAAAACGCCGGGCAATATGAAAAGCTGGGAGTTTTTTGACAAGCTGATTGGCGAGGCCAATGTGGTGGGCACACCGGGCAGCGGTTTTGGCAGCTGCGGCGAGGGGTATTTCCGCCTAACAGCATTCAATACGAAAGAAAATACGCAGCGGGCAATAGAACGCCTGCAAAAGTTGAGCCTATAACAATACTACTTCACATCTAAAACATAGACAAACTATGTTTTAGATCGGCGCAGATGTGCCGTGCCGCTTACGCGGCAGTTCATTGTATTGAACGACATTTTCAACACAAAATTGTAAAAAGCAATTTTGTGCTTGCGCAAAAACGCGCATCATTTAAATTTATGATTTAAATGAAAATTAGTATAAAAAAAGTGAGGTATATTTTATGAAACTGGCATTTGTGGCAGCAGCGGGCAGCCCGCATACAATAAAATGGGTAAACGCTATGGCAAGCAAAGGGCACCAGGTAACGCTGTATTCCATGCCCAATCACAAAGACGAATATGGGGAAATTGCGCCCAATGTACGGGTGGAGTATTTGGGTCTGAACGAAGCCCAAAATGGAGCAAAAAAGAACGCAGCACAGCTGAAAGCGGCACTTTCCGGCGGTGGGTACGACGCGGTGGTTGCCATAGACATGACCAATTACGGCTACATGGCAGCCAAGGCAGGAGCACAAAATGTGCTTCTGGTTTCCACAGGTATAGATATTTACCAGATGGCGCTTTCCGGCAAGAAGGCTGTTGTTGTAAAGGCTATAAAGCATGCCCGGGGTGTGCTGGCCACAGCGCCCAATGTGATTACCAAAATACAGGAAGTGTATAAAAAAGAGAAAGCCTACTACACTGTGCCTTTTGGCGTGGATATGAATTTATTTCAGAATAAGGAAGTGGAGAAGGGCAGCGTTCCCTGCTTTGGTTCTATCAAGTTTTTGGAGTTTATGAACAGTGTGGATTTGGTGCTGGAGGCCTTTGGCAAATACCTGAAAAAAACCGGAAAAGAGGCCAAGCTGAAGGTGGTGGGCAGCGGCGTTTTGGAGGCCGACCTGAAAAGCAAGGCGCAGGCCTTGGGAATAGCCGACAGCGTGGAATTTTTGGGCTATGTAAAAAATGCGGATCTGCCGGATGTGATAAACACAATGGATTTGGTGGTGCAAATGACGAAGGAAGAGTGCTTTGGCGTATCGGGTGTGGAGGCCATGGCCTGTGGCGTGCCCATGGTGGCTTCCGATACCTTTGGCGCCAGCGAGTATGTGCTGAACCACGTAACGGGTTATTTGGTGAAGGCTGGCAATACGGATGCCTGTGCCGAAAAAATGGCGGAGGCTGTGCGAAATCCGCAAGCGCTGGAAAAAATGGGCGCACTGGCACGAGAGGATGTGCTGGAAAAATATCGGCTGGACAACTGCGCCACCAAATTTGAAGCGGCGCTAAGAGAGGTTGCGGCACGGGTGCTGTAACCCAAAACAAAAACAGAAACATACACTGCCCTGCCGAATGGAATTTTTGACTCAACGTCAATGGTTGGGGTAGGCAAGTAAACTAAAGTAGATATGAATACTAATTCCGGATAGAAATACCGCAAAAGCGATATTTCTATCCCTGCCATACGGCAGTTCCAAAATGCTCCAAATAGCGCTGCTATTCTTGCGCTTTTGTTCTTGTTTCACACAAAAATCCTTCGCGATGCCAACGACTCGATTTCTGTGCGGTATCGCCTTTATACGATTGAAGCACTATGCTTCTTCTTTTTTTCCTTTGCCCCAATCTTTAGTATAGAGCCATTTCTTTTTCCATTGGTCGGCGGGTTTTCTTTTGGGGTGGCGCTCCAGCAGCCAGCCACTGATACTCACCAAAAAGATAAGTAAAAATACGGTTGCGGTTAGGCCAATAATGCGTGGCGAAAAAATAAGTTCTAACATGGCGGTTTCCTTTCTATATCGTGTATCATTCAATTGCCCAAATGGCGTTTTCTATTGCGTGTATTCAGTATAACCAATGGAAGTGACAATTACGGTAAACGGCATCTCTGTCGAACAACACTAATACTGATCCCTGATAGAAATATTGCAAAAGCGATATTTCTATCACTGCCATACGGCAGTTCCAAAACGCTCTGCATTT
>CAZQBV010000122.1:0-5550 GCA_964592125.1 uncultured Christensenella sp. | reverse complement strand
GGGCACAGCTTTCAAATGTGCCGCCTATGCCCACACCCAAAACCACGGGAGGGCAGGGGCTGCCACCGGCCTGCTGTGCTGTTTGCACCACGAAATCTACAATACCCTCGGCAGCGTCCGATGGTTTCAGCATTTTAATCTGGCTCATATTCTCGCTGCCGAAGCCCTTGGGCATTGTGGTTATTTTCAGCAGTTCCCCCGGTACAATGCGCGTGTGTATGACTGCGGGGGTGTTGTCCCCAGTGTTTTGCCGCGTAAGGGGGTCCAGTACGGATTTGCGCAAATAGCCATCTTCGTAGGCGGTGCGCACACCTTCGTTTACTGCATCCTCTATATAGCCGCCTTCCACATGCACATCCTGCCCCAGCTCCAGCACCACCACGGCAAGCCCGGTATCCTGACACGCGGGAATATGCTCTGCCAAGGCGATGCGGTTGTTTTCGCAAAGCTGGCGCAGTATTTCGCGCGCGTGAGGCAGGTTTTCCTTTTGTTGGGCAGTTTCCAGCAGCTGCATCACACCGGCATCCGGTGCTATACATGCCTGCAAAAACAAGTTGTATACGGTTTTTATTATTGTTTCATATGGGATTGTTTTCATAGATATAGTATAAGGCATTGTTTGCTGTCTCGCAATCATTATACTGTCGCACAAACTCATTTTGTTTATATCAGTACCATAATTTTACCGCAAGCAGAGCCGGTGGTGGATGCCAGCAGAAAATTTTATTGGTTCATGCTAGAGGATGTGGGTTATTATCCCTAGTATGAAATAAAAATGACTGTAGGCAATAAAATTAGGTTGACAAGCTCTTTCAAAGTTGTATAATAATTAAGCGTATTAACTATTAACCAACTTAAGCAATAGTTGAGGTGAGTTTTACAATGCTGGAAGACAATATGGTACGGCAGCTGATGCAGTCTATGGATATGATGAAGAAGCTGCACATGCACAAAATGGATATCTTTGGGCTTAGCAAAGGTGAGTTTCGCATGATGATGTCCATTTTGGATAGCGAAAAGGCCACAGGTAAGTGTGGTGTGATGGTTTCGGATTTAAGCCTGCAACATGATATTTCCAAACCCGCTATTTCCCAAACGGTAAACATACTGGAAAAAAAGGGGCTTGTGGAGCGCTGTGCGGATGAAAGTGACCGCCGTGTTGTGCGTATACAACTAACGGAGAAAGGGCATGAAATATTGGCCAAGGCGCAATGCACCATGCTGCAATTTGTGGAAAAGGTTGTGGGCAAATTGGGAACAGAGGATACACAAACACTGATACGGTTGTTTAACCGACTGTATCTGGTGTTAGAAGAAATTTATAGAGAACAGAAAGACGACAGCATCCAGAAGATATAACGGAGGAACACGAACACATGAAAAAGTTGATACCCTATTTTAAGCCATTTGCCATTATGCTGCTGGCAGTGGTGGCGCTGCTGTTTGTGCAGGCCTTTGCAGAGCTAAACCTGCCCAACTATATGTCGGGCATTGTGAACACGGGCATACAGCAAAGCGGTATAGAAAACGCTGCGCCATCCGTCATTTCGCAAAATGGTATGGATTTGATACAGGGCTTTATGACAGAAGAGGACAGGGCGCTGGTAAACAGCAATTATACAGCTTACGAAAAGCTTGGCGCGGCCTACCCAAAGGAATACCCTGCGTTGCCAGAGGGCGCCGGGCTGGGCACTCTGGTGAAAAACACTGGAATGAGCGAAGAAACCAGCATGCAGCTGAACGATGCATTTGGTAAATCGGCATGGACATTGATTAACGTAATGCAGGCAACCATGCCTGCTGGCGATACCGGAGGAACAGCGGATGAACTGAAAAACCTGAATTTTGAACCGCTGTACAGCCAGTTGCTGCCCATGATACCCCAAATACCGCCGCAGGTAATGCAGGACGCACAGGCAAAAGCGGAAAAAGTGCCGGATATGCTGCGCCAGCAAACGGGCACTGCTTTTGCAAAAGCGTTTTATAGCGAGCTGGGGATTGACGTAACAAGGGTGCAACAAGACTACGTTGTAAACACAGGGCTTATTATGCTGGTGATTGCAGCAATCAGTGCGGCAGCCTCCATTTCTGTGGGATTCTTCTCGTCGCGTATTGCGGCTGGGGTATCTAGGGATTTGCGGCGAAACCTGTTTCAGAAGGTGGAGAGCTTTTCGCTAAACGAGTACAACAAATTTTCCACAGCGTCGTTAATTACGCGTACTACCAACGATATTACGCAAATACAAACCTTTATTACTATGGGGGTGCGAATGCTGTTATTTGCCCCCATTATGGGCGTGGGTGGCATTATTATGGCACTGGAAAAAAGTACCTCTATGGCGTGGGTCATTGCATTGGCAATTATAGTGATGTTGTGCCTTATTGTGGTGGTTTTTGTAGTAGCGCTGCCCAAATTTAAAAGCATGCAAAAACTGATAGACAAGTTGAACCTAGTCAGCCGGGAAAGCTTGGCGGGTATGTTGGTCATTCGCGCTTTTGGCACGCAAAAGTATGAAGAAGAACGCTTTGATACTGCCAACCAAAACCTAGCCCAAACACAGCTTTTCATCAACAAGGTAATGGCAGCAATGTTCCCCATTATGATGTTTGTAATGAATGGCGTGTCGCTACTGATTGTTTGGGTGGGCGCGCAGCAAATAGAGCAGGCGGCCATTCAGGTGGGCGATATGATGGCCTACATTCAGTATGCAATGATTATCATTCTGTCGTTCCTAATGATTGCTATGATATTTATTATGGTTCCCCGCGCTTCAGCTTCGGCAGAGCGTATTTCGGAAGTGCTGGAAGTGAAGCCGGTGATTGTAGACCCGCCGCAACCCAAACAGTTTGACAAAACCCAAATAGGTGTTGTGGAATTTGACAACGTACACTTTAAATACGAAGGTGCAGAGGAGGATGTGCTGGCCGGCATTTCCTTTACGGCACGGCCGGGGCAAACCACAGCCATTATTGGCAGTACGGGCTCTGGAAAATCCACTCTTATCAATCTCATTCCTCGGTTTTACGACGCAACAGAGGGTCAGGTGCGCGTATCTGGTGTGGATGTAAGGGAGGTTACGCTGCACAACCTGCGTGATGAAATTGGCTATGTTCCACAAAAAGGAACGCTGTTTTCCGGCACAATTGCTTCCAATTTGCGCTATGGCAGGCGGGATGCATCGGACGAAGAGGTAAAAGAGGTAGCGGAAATTGCGCAGGCAATGGACTTCATACAGTCCAAAAAAGAAGGTTTGGATGCGCCAGTTTCCGAAGGCGGCGCCAATGTTTCCGGCGGTCAGAAGCAGCGGCTTTCCATTGCTCGGGCACTGGCCAAAAAAGCGGATGTATACATTTTTGACGATAGTTTTTCCGCGCTGGATTATCAGACAGATACAAAGCTGCGGCGGGCGTTGGCGCCATTCACTAAAAAAAGCACGGTGCTAATTGTGGCGCAGCGTATTTCCACCATATTGCAGGCCGACCAAATTATTGTGTTGGACAATGGCAAAATTGTGGGAAGGGGCACGCACGAGGAGCTTATGCAAAGCTGCCCTACCTATATAGAAATAGCCAAATCTCAGTTGGGAGCAGGAGAAGCAGGAGCCTGAACAGGCGAAGCGAAAGCGACACAAATCAACACCCCCATCGCAAGCAGCGGGGTATGTTGGATACAAAAGGAAGAATTCATAGGTCAGCACTCTACTCCGTAAGGAAACGCCCCAAGGGGCGGGGTATTGACCCTGATGTGTAATAAACTGGCGAAACAACGAGGGTTAAATATATGAAAGCATCGGATATAAAAGTAAAAAAAGAACAGCCGCAAACCATGGGCGGTGGTCCGCATGGCGGTATTGTGGTGGGTGGTCAAAAGGCACGCGACTTCAAAGGCGCATTTAAAAAGCTGGTACAGTATATTGGTAAATACAAAGCGGCAGTGGTTGTGGTTATGCTGTTTGCTGTGGCATCCACAATATTTGCCATAGTGGGGCCGCGCATTTTGGGCAATGCCACCACCCAAATTTTTACCGACATTATGGGCATGGTGGATGGCAGCAAAACGGGAATAGATTTTGACGCAATTGCCAAAATACTCATCACGCTGGTAATTCTTTATGGCATCAGTGCAGTGTTTGGCTACATACAGGGGCTAATTATGTCGCGGGTGTCGGTGAAAATTACCTACAACATGCGGCGGGATATTTCGGCTAAAATTAACCGCCTGCCACTGGCCTATTTTGATAAAAAAAGCTACGGCGAGGTGTTGTCCCTTATCACCAACGATGTGGATGTGATTACGCAAAGCTTAAACCAAAGTATGACGCAAATTATCACTTCGGTAACCACAATTGTTGGTATATTAATTATGATGTTCTCCATGAGCTGGCAAATGACTTTGATCGCGCTGGCCATCATTCCTGTTTCCATGATTTTTGTTGCGATTCTTGTAAAAAAATCGCAAAAGCACTTTTCCACCCAACAGGATTATTTGGGGCATGTAAATGGGCATGTAGAGGAAACCTATGGCAACCATATTGTGGTGAAGGCCTTCAATGGCGAAGAGGACTCTGTAGAAGAATTTGACAGAATGAATGAAAAGCTGCACAGTAGTGCGTGGAAATCTCAATTTCTTTCTGGAATGATGATGCCTGTAATGCAGTTTATTGGAAATTTGGGCTATGTGGCTATTTGTATTCTGGGTGGCTGGCTGGTTATTCAGGGCTCCATTTCTGTGGGTGATATTCAGGCATTCATACAGTATGTGCGCCAGTTCACCATGCCTTTGCAGCAAATAGCCAACATTTCGAATGTATTGCAGCAAACGGTATCCGCTGCAGAGCGTGTGTTTGACTTCCTAGAAGCGGAAGAGCAAACGCCAGAGGCACTAGTGCCCGTGCAGAACAACAATGTGAAAGGGCAGGTGGATTTCGACAATGTGCGCTTTGGCTACAATGAAGATAAAATTATTATCCACGATTTTTCCGCACACATTAAGCCAGGGCAAAAGGTGGCAATTGTTGGTCCCACAGGTGCTGGCAAAACCACTATCATTAAGCTGCTTATGCGTTTTTACGATTTGAACGCGGGCTCTATACTGGTGGATGACATAAAAACCACAGACTTTACAAGAGGAGATTTGCGCAGTATGTTTGGCATGGTGCTGCAAGATGCATGGCTGGAAAATACAACCATACGCGAAAATATACGCTATGGCAGGCTGGATGCAACCGACGAGGAAGTGGTTGCCGCTGCAAAGGCGGCGCAGGCAGACCATTTTATCCGTACACTACCAGAGGGTTACGATACCATTATTAACGAGGAATCCAGCAATGTATCGCAGGGGCAAAAGCAGCTCTTAACCATTGCCCGCGTGATATTGGCTGATCCCAAAATGCTGATACTAGACGAAGCGACCAGCTCTGTGGATACCCGTACTGAAATATTGATACAAAAAGCCATGGATACATTAATGGCAGGGCGCACCAGCTTTGTAATTGCGCATAGGCTTTCCACCATACGCAATGCGGATGTGATATTTGTAATGAAGGATGG
>CAZQBV010000121.1:0-5751 GCA_964592125.1 uncultured Christensenella sp. | reverse complement strand
AGAGGCTCGTTTTAGCAGCAGCGACATGCGGCACACCATTTCCAATCTGATACCTGCCGGGCAGGGCAGGCAATATCCACAACCTCTGCAAAACTCTTTTTCCATCTCCTGCCTATCACGCTCTATTTTAGAACGTGCCTTTTCTACATCCGGCGGGTTTTTTTCCAGTTCCAAAAACTCCTCCAGCTCCTTCATGTGCTGCATTCCATAAAGTGGTAGCAGGTTTTTATTCTGTTCAAAAAAATAGTAAACTGCCGCTGCATTGTTCAGCAAGCCTCCCCCCAATGGTTTCATGGCAAGCATCCCCACCTGCTCACGCTCTGCAAGCGTCAAAAGATTCAGCTCCTCCTTGCTGGATAGGTAACTAAACGGATACTGCACCGTGCTATAAAGTCCAGATAGAAGGGCTTCTTTCGCCAGTGAAATTTTGTGGTTGGTAAAACCAATGAAACGAATTTTTCCCTGTTCCTTCGCTTTCAGCATCGCCTCATACATGCCATCCTCCCCATCGGGGCGCGGCACAAATCCAGTATTGTGAAATTGCATAATATCCACATAGTCTGTTTTCAACTGCCTTAGGCTGTTTTCTATATATTCTGTTACCTGCCTACCATCGGCCGCACCTGTTACCTTAGATGCGATGATAATATTCTTTCGTACATCGGCAAGTGCTGTGCCAATCTTTATTTCAGAATCTGTATAGGCACGCGCCGTATCATAAAAATCAATCCCCGCTTCATAGGCTCGCTTTAGTATCCGCACCGCTTCGTCTATTTCCGTCCGTTGCAAAGGTAGCACGCCAAAGCCAATTTTAGAAACTTTTAATCCGGTCTTGCCTATGTTTCGCTTTTCCATTCTCTTTGTCTCACTTTCTAAAGAACCAATACACCATATATTATCATCATACCAATAACCCAACAACCTTTTTTCCCAGCAACTTTACCCCAGCAAGAGAAAACCCCGCGCAGTTGCTTTGCACGGGGTAACTCTACTATAAGGTTGGTTTATGAAATCCAGTTATTTCTGTAAATTGCCTTTTCTATATCGGAACATTGGACTATCCTCCTGTAATATTGTACTTTTATTGCTGTTTCAGGTATTCCAATTGATTCATTTCTTTTTTCTACAGTTCAAGTTCACTATTTCTATGCAGGTGTATTGCCCGCACAAGCGAATAAGTTGGACAGGTATTGTTTTTCTTTTATTATATATAATGCACCACCTCTCTGTCGCTCTGTATACGCAGAATGTTTTTGCAACTGTTCTTTGTATAAATAAACTATACCATCCATTTGTGAAGTGCTCGTGAATAAAATTTGAATAAACTGTAACTATATATCATGTAGATTCATAAAAAGCCCTATAGTTATTCCTAGCCAGTCTCCGTTCCTATAGAGTAGTACATACTAACTCCAATTTTGTTTTTTGGTCGCATTTTAATACAACTCCACTAGTTTTATCGTTTTTACACTTCTTTGTTTACCCTTCTGCATTTTCGTATAATAATAGTATAAGTAAAGTTCCAACAGTTTCAAAAAAATATTTTGATATTGCATGGGGAGTCGATATCAACCCAGCTTATTTTTGTACTCAAAAAAGCTGAAAATAGAAACTGTGGGCGAGATAAGAAGTAGCAGCGGCTAGGCATAATATTCTTTTTTTCTTCTTAGGAGGGTCGTATGAAACTACAACATCAAGGAAAAATCCAGCATTTTCTCGCTTGTTTTTTGATCATCCCATTGCTTGTGGGTTGTGGTCAATCCCCATTTGCTCGTGGCGCTCCCACGCTTTCCAATCCCAACTATATCCGTCCAACAAACCAAGTAAGGCTGCCTAAATACACTGGGAAAACAGAAGTTGTTTCTGAATCCGACAATTGTAAAGTTCGGCTAGATCTCAGCAATATTTCAGCCGGGTACGTCGGTGCTGTTTGTGAATCCCCTGTTAAAGCCAAAATTTTAATCACTAACGGCGAGAAGAAATTTCACTACACTTTAAGCAACAACGGAGATGCCCAGTATTTTCCACTAACAATGGGCAGCGGCACCTATACAGTAGAGATATTCAAGCATGTGGAAGGCACTACCTATTCCAGAGTTTTATCCGAAAAAGCAGAGGTTCAATTTGATGATGAACTGGTGCCTTTCCTCATTCCCAGCCCATTGGTTGGCTACGATGAGCAATCCTCCGTAACGCAATTGGCGCATAATTTGGCAAAACATGCGTCTAGTGATCTGGAAGTAGTTCAGCAGGTCTACCATTGGGTGCAAACCAACATAAAGTATGATACAGAAAAAGCAGAGAAATTAAAGGCAACTACAGGAGAGCCATCTTCCAATTTGGATCAGGTTTTGCAAGAGAAAAAAGGCATTTGCCTAGATTACGCCTCTTTGGTTGCTGCTTTGTTGCGTGCAAACGGAATTCCCTGTAAGCTGGTGATTGGCTATGTGGATGCCAATTTGCCCGAGCCGGTTTTGCACGCATGGAATATGGTGTGGCTAAACGAAGATGGTGAAATTGCCCAGCATGTGCCTACCAATTCCGGAAATTGGACTCGTTTAGATTTAACAATAGTTTCTCAGCAAGCTTCCGCCTTCAAAATTGTTAAGGAGGATTCCCGATACAATGCACAAAGCGAGCATTAATACTGATAACGGAACTACTAAAAATGCACCGACCATCCTTGCGAAACTGTATGAGCACGCAAACCGTACAGAATCTGCAAGATGGCCGGCGCATTGGCAAAGCACGGCTGTTTCAGTCGGCGTATACAGCATAACCAACTTATCCAGTAATCATATGCCCAGCTTTTGTAAAAACGAAAAAGGCATAGCACTCAGGTTTTTTTAATATGGATTTCAGCAAGTCCATAGAATTAGGCACTTACAATACTATTTTTTATTGCAGTTTTTTATTACTTGCTTATTTGTATAATTTATACTTGTACTTACTGTTCATATATACTATAATCATTTGGTAGGCAAAAAAAGCCGATGTATTTGCGGGCGTGGCGGAACTGGCAGACGCGCTAGACTTAGGATCTAGTGGGCAACCGTGGAGGTTCGAGTCCTCTCGCCCGCACCAGCGGATATGAATCCGCCCACAAGTCGCGCATCATCTGTGATGGTGCGTGATTTTTGTATCCCGCGCGCAAGCGCCAACATTTCTATCAACGAAACACATGCAGTTCAAAAGTCACACATCATTAAAAATATAGTGTGTGATTTTTTTATATTCAAAAATCCATCTTCTTCTACCTTCCTGCCAGTGCAAAATAAGCATGCAAAAAACCTCCTCACCACGCTAATTCAGCACTCAAGTTTGGAGGTTTTATTATTATGTTCATATAGGCCAAAATAGTCACAATCTATTCTATATCTGCCAGCTCTGCATTGTGAAACACATTTTGCACATCGTCATTGTCTTCCAGCATATCTATCATCTTGTTAAATTGCTTGGTCTGTTCTTCATTCAGTGTCACTTCGTTGCTCGGTATCATATCCATTTCTGCCGAAAGAAATTCATAGCCCTTGGCTTCCAGCAATTCACGTACCGCTGAAAAACTGCCCGGCTCTGTAATAATTTCAAACGCTTCTCCCTCGTTGGAGAAATCTTCTGCGCCCGCATCCAAGGCATCTTCCATCACGGCATCTTCCTCTTTGCCTTCGGCGTCTATCACCAACACACCCTTTTTCTCAAACTGGAATGCAACACTGCCCGTTGTGCCTAGGCTGCCACCATTTTTATCAAAAGCATGTCGCACTTCACCCACCGTGCGGTTTTTGTTGTCCGTCATTGTCTCCACAATCACAGCCGAACCACCCACACCATATCCCTCATAGGTCAGTTCTAAATACTCCACATTGCCCAGCTCTCCCGAGGCCTTCTTTATGGAACGGTTGATGTTGTCATTTGGCATATTTGCTGCCTTCGCCTTTGCAATGGCATCCCGCAATCGGGAGTTAGAATCTGGGTCTGGCCCGCTTTCCTTTACCGCAACCACAAGTTCTCTTCCTATTTTCGTAAATATTTTACCACGCGCAGCATCCGCTTTGCCCTTTTTATGTTTAATCGTAGACCACTTAGAATGTCCAGACATTGTATCACCTCTATCAATATTTTCATACTGATAGTACCATAGCAGCGCCCTTTTGTAAATATCACTTCACAGGGTATTGATCTTAAAATATAATAAAAACAAGTCACCCGCAACTGGAGCAACTTGTTTATAAGCTACTATTTTTCTATAGTTTTTTTGGTTTTACCAGGGCTCTCCCGGGCAATCCATACCACCATCCCTATTTAGGTACCCACTTGTACCCTTGCTATCTGTCCATTCGATATAAATTTTTTTGGATTCATCGGCAGCTTGTTTTGCTGCTTCCTCAATAGATTTTGCCTTGCTTAGATTTTCAATGTATTGTTCTGTTCCCTCTTCTGGATCTCTAACAATCACTTTGTATTTCATACCTTCTCCTTTCAGCGGACAGTCCGCAACCCTTATTATTTTATATATACACAAATTGTGTAGTTTATATGCATTCATTTATAAAAAAAATCTGTTATTTTCACGATTTGATTTATGCTTGCCAAAATTGTTTCTTTGATTGGTTGTTTTTTATATTTGGTGTATGTAATTCTTCTATAAGTATCTATTAAGTATTTATTATTGAGTTCACTAGCTTTTTCATATGAATTTTTCTTTAATAAGATGTAAAACTGTGGGTTTCAACCTTTTATTGTGGTAGAATAGCATAGAAATAGTATGCAAAAAACGCGGAGGATTCGCGATGGATAAAAAAAGTCAAGATCCAAATAGCCAAAACCGGGGCACAACCCCCCCCGTTCCCAATCAAAAAACAGGTTTGGAACATACCGATGCTACAAAACGAACGGTAACGCCGCCCCCTTCCAAAGGTAGCAGTGCTTCGGGTAGTGCACCTAGGTATGTTGCAAGTAGTTCTACCCCGAATAGAAAAGCTCCGGCGGCATCTGCCGCGCGGCCAGCTCCTCAGCATAAAACTTCTGCCTCTGCACCACCTGCAGAGGAAACTGTTGTATTTCAGGAAACGCCTTCAAAGTTGTACCAAGGCAGTGTTCCTGTCAGCCAAGACACACAACCCATACTAAAAGCGCAACAAAAAAATAGAATTACCTCTCTTTTCAAGCCTCGAGACAAAAAGCCCAATTTTGTGTTAAGCATTTTGCTTACCATTGTTAAATTTGCTTTCATTGCCATTATCATAGCCGTTGCCGCGGGTTTCGGCAGTATTGTAGGCGTTGCGAACGCATATCTGGAAACCACTCCCGATCTGGATACCGGTAAAATTGAAGATCAAAAGCTTACCTCCTATATTTATGACCAGCACGGAAATTTATTGGCTACCTATTCCGGTTCGGAAAATCGAGACTGGGCACCCATTAGCGAAATTCCGGAAAATTTGCAAAATGCAATTATTGCGATAGAGGATAGACGTTTTTACGAGCATACAGGTGTGGATTTTCGCAGGCTTGCAGGTGCATTTGCCGCAAATCTTAGCTCTGGTACAGTAGAGGGGGGCAGCACCATTACGCAGCAATTGGTGAAAAACAAATTGCTCACAAACGAGCGTTCCTATAAACGCAAGCTGCAGGAAGCATATCTTGCTATGAAATTGGAGGAAAACTATTCCAAAGATGAAATACTGGAAGCTTACCTTAATACCATCCCTTTAGGGGGTAAAGTATATGGCGTAAAAACCGCCGCAAAGG
>CAZQBV010000120.1:0-5896 GCA_964592125.1 uncultured Christensenella sp. | reverse complement strand
ATGGTTCTTTTAAACAGTTCCCTGTCTTCCGCCAGTTGTATCGATTCCAAAGAGGTACCCAGCAGCTTTATGCCCAGCTTGTCCAATATGCCGCAGTTGTCCAGCTCTATGGCCATGTTCAGGCCGGTTTGCCCACCCAGTGTGGCAATAATGCCCTGTGGGCGCTCTTTTTTCAAAATGCGCACCACGGTATCCAGCACAATGGGCTCTATGTAAACCTTGTCGGCAGTTTCCATATCCGTCATAATGGTGGCGGGGTTGGAATTGATTAGCACCACCTCGAAGCCCTCTTCTTTCAGCGCTTTGCAGGCTTGTGTACCGCTGTAGTCAAATTCTGCTGCCTGCCCAATTACGATGGGGCCAGAGCCTATTACCAGTATTTTTTCTATGTCTTGTATCCTTGGCATGGGTTTCCTTTCGTCAATCGACTTACTTCTTAATATGATGTTTCCAAACTGCTAGTGTTATTACATTGCATCAGTGGCCGTGGCAAGCGTACAAATCTGCAAAACTGCTAGTGATTCTACACGGTGCGTTTTTACTTGTCAAGACTCTTTTCCAAAGCGGCTATCAGAATATCTATTTCCGTTTCCGTTACAATATAGGGTGGCAGGAAGCGCAGTGTGTTTGCACCGGCGGTGCCAATGATAATGCCCTGCGAAAATAGGCTTGCCTTCATCTGCGCTGCGGAATATTGCTCGGAAAGTTCCGCCCCCAGCATAAGCCCCGCGCCCCGCACTTCCGTGATTGCACTGGGGTATTTCTTCTTCAATGCGCGCAGGCTGTCTTTGAAATATGCTCCTACGGTTTCTATATGCGCCAGCATGGCGTCATCTATGGCGTTCACCACGTAGTGCCCCGCAGCACAGGCCAAGTGCCCGCCGCCAAAGGTGCTGCCGTGGTCGCCCACTGCAAATGAGGTTGCCTGCTCCGTGGCAAGGCAAGCGCCCATGGGTATACCGTTTGCCAGCGCCTTGGCCAAGGTAACAATATCTGCTTTCACATCGTATAGCTCCTGTGCCAAAAAGCGCCCTGTGCGACCCATTCCCGTTTGTATTTCATCTAGTATGAGCAGCGCGCCCGTTTCCTTGCATAGCTGCTCCACCGTTTTCACAAAGCGCATGTCCAGCGGGTTCACACCGCCTTCGCCCTGAATGACCTCCAGCAGAACGCCGCAGGTATCATTGTGGATAGCGGCCTGTGCCGCTTCGCAATTGTTTGCCTCTATATAGCTGTAGCTGTATGTGCCCGGCTGGAAAGGAATGTGGAATTTATCCTGACCGGTGGCGGTAAGTGACGCCAGCGTGCGCCCATGAAAGCTGCCCTTTAGCGACACAAAATTTGCGGAAGCAGATCCTTTGTTGTAGGCATTTTTTTTCGCCAGCTTAATGGCGCATTCTATGGCCTCTGCACCGCTGTTGGTAAAGAACACCCTGTCGTACCCTGTTTTCTGGCACAAGGCCTGCTCCAGCATGGCCTGCTCTTGGTTGTAAAAATAATTGCAGCTGTGAATCAGTTTATCCACCTGCTGCTTTACGGTGCTTTGAAAGCCTTCATCCGAATAGCCCAGTGCATTCACGGCAATGCCCGCCAGAAAATCTGTATACACTTTGCCTTCGGTATCGTACAGCAACATGCCTTTGCCATGCGTAAAAGCGGCAGGCAAGCGCTCGCCAAACACTGGCATAAAGTGTTGCTGGTCTATTTGCTTTATTTCATTTAAATTCACAGGTCATTCCTCCTCAGCCGGTTACCATAGTGCCAATACCGGAATCTGTAAAAATTTCCAGTATAATGGGGTGGGGGATGGTGCCGTTTAAAATATGTGTGCGGTTTACCCCTTGCTTCAGTGCGGCAAGGCAGCTTTGCACCTTGGGCAGCATGCCGCCCACAATCTTTCCATCGTCTATCATATTCAGTATATCCGTTTTGGAAGCGACATACAGCAATGTTTCGGGATCGTCCGCATCGGTGCGTATGCCATCTGTATCTGTTAGGAAAATAAGCTTTTCCGCCTTCAATGCCGCAGCAATTGCCCCCGCCACGGTGTCGGCATTTATATTGTAGCTTTCGCCGCCACTACCCATGCCCACCGGCGCAATCACCGGGATGTACTGGTCGCTGCACAGAGTGCTAAGCAATGTGGTGTTGATGGAAACCACGCTGCCCACATTCCCCAAATCCACACCGTTTTTGGGCGGCGCTTTTTCCGCCTTTATGATATTGCCATCTATACCGCACAGCCCAATAGCAGAGGCGCCCATGCCGTTCAGCTTGGCCACAATTTCCTTGTTTATTTTGCCGGTTAGCACCATTTGCACCACTTCCATGGTTTGGTCGTCGGTAACGCGCAGGCCATCTATAAACTTGGGTTCCACACTCAATGCTTTCAGCATGTTGTTGATGTCCGGCCCGCCGCCGTGCACCAGTATGGGGTTCATCCCCACAAATTTCAGCAGCGTTACATCCTGCATAATTTTTTGCGTCAGTTCCTCATTCAGCATGGCTGCGCCGCCATACTTGATTACTATGGTTTTACCAAACAGGCGCTGAATGTAGGGCAGTGCCTCCACCAGCATGTTGGCTTTGCTTAAATATTGATGCATTTTGTTTTCGTCTGTCATTTATCGATACCTCTTATTTGTCTTATTATAGTTACAGATACCATGCAATGTTGGAAAGCCCTGTTGCTTCTTCCAGACCATGCATGATGTTGAAGTTGTGAACCGCTTGGCCTGCGGCACCCTTCAGCAGGTTGTCTGTACAGGACACCACCACAACCTTGCCCAGCCGCTGGGAAACCTGAAAGCCAATCATGCAGTTATTGGAACCCACCACATACTTTAGCTCTGGTAATTTGCCATGCTGCAACACATGGGTGAAAGGTTCTTTTGCATAGGCCTTGCCATACGCATCTGCAATGCTTTCGGCGGTTACGCCATCTTGCAAATCTGCATAAACGGTTGCCAAAATGCCTCTTTTTACGGGAAGCAGGTGGGGGGTGAACAGCAGGCGAATTTCACCGCCCGCAATGCTGCCCAGTTGCTCCTCTATTTCGGATGTGTGCCTGTGTGCCACTACGGAATAGGCCTTGAAGTTATCGGCTGTTTCGCAGAAGGAGTAGGCCAGCTTTTCCTGCCTGCCTGCACCGGTCACGCCAGATTTTGCATCTATCACAATGCCGCTGCTGTTTATTAGCCCCGCCTTTAGAAGCGGTGCCAGTGCCAATATGCTGGTGGTGGTGTAGCAGCCCGGGTTTGCAATAAACTTTGCACCGGCAATGCTTTGCCTGTAATATTCGGGCATGCCATACACAGCCTGTGCGTTCAACTGCTTTTCGGTATGTGCCATGCCGTACCATTCTTCGTATACAGCGGTGTCTTCATAGCGAAAATCGCCAGAAAGGTCTACTACCCGCAGCCCCTTTTCTATGAATTTGGGCGCCATTTTTATGGATTGCCCATGTGGCAGGCACAAAAACACAGCGCTGCACGTCTGTGCAATTTGTTCTACCTCGCCTTCGGAAAGCACAATATCCAACGGGGAAAAGTTTGCATACACATCTGCCATTTGCTGCCCTGCAAAGTTTTTGGAAATGGCCAGCGCAATGTTTACCTGCGGGTGTGCCTGCAGCAGCCTCATAAGTTCTGCGCCTACATATCCAGTTGCACCCACCACACCTACATTTATCATTCTAATACCCTTTCAATTACATGAATTACAATTATATTTTAATAATAATACAATATGATGCATAATTATGCAATAGCTAATTTCTTGTTCGTTCCAAATAATTATACCTGCATGCCCACAACCATGCCCGAAATAAACGGTACCAGCCAAATGGCCCATACCACAATGCTGAATTTGTGAAATTGCATGGAGGACTTTTCGTTTTTGCGGCGCAACACCACTGTGGCCCATACGGCATGAACCAACATGAGCAATATGGCTATTACCCCGGTAACAGAGTGCAGCCCAACAGTGCCATTGCCGCCTGCCAAAGCGCTCATTAGCGTAGTGCCCAGTGTATCGAAGGCAAAGCCGCACCAGAAAATAGCAACATGCCAGGGAAGCAACCGCCCTTTTATTTTCTCTGCCCATACGCCCACAGTGTAAAAAACAAGTGCAAGTGTAATGGATGTTACTGCAAAAGGAAATAGATTCATTGTTCAAACACCTCCGTATTTATGATAGCTGATAACAGCATTCTTTCTAAAAGTAATTATATCACAATACAACAGTTGGCGCATACTTGAAAAACTACCATAATAATGGTATGATATCGAAGAATTTATAACAGCTTGTGCATTGAGTATGCGGCAAAGCTGGAAAATGGAAGGAATACAGGAATGGCAAAACAAAAAGATGGATTTGTGGCACATATTACACCGCAAACAGAGGATTTTTCCCGCTGGTACACCGATGTAATAAAAATGGCCGATATGGTGGATTATTCCGATGTGAAGGGTGCCATGGTAATAAAGCAATATGGCTATGGCATATGGGAGCTGATGCAGCGCGAGATGGATGACCGCTTTAAAGAAACGGGGCATAAAAATGCATATTTCCCACTGCTGATACCCAAAAGTTTGCTGGAAAAAGAGGCACAGCATGTGGAAGGGTTTGCACCGGAGGTGGCATGGGTAACCCACGGTGGAAGCGAAAAGCTGGCCGAGCCATTGGCCATACGCCCTACATCCGAAACCATTATTTGCTCCATGTATTCCAAATGGGTGCAAAGTTATAGGGATTTGCCAATACTGCTGAACCAGTGGTGCAACGTATTGCGCTGGGAAAAGAGCACTCGTCCATTTTTGCGCACTTCCGAATTTTTGTGGCAGGAGGGGCACACCGTACATGCTACGCAGCAGGAAGCGGAGGAAGAGACCGCGCGGATGCTGGGCGTGTATGTGGATTTTGCAGAGAATGTGCTGGCAATTCCTGTGGTTTCCGGCCGCAAAAGCGAAAAGGAAAAATTTGCAGGGGCAGTGCATACATATACAATGGAAGCACTGATGCTGGATGGCAAGGCACTGCAAATGGGAACCTCGCACTTTTTGGGGCAGAACTTTGCCAAGGCGTATGAAATACAATTTTTGGATAGGGATGACAAACTGAAGAATGCGTGGACAACATCCTGGGGCACTTCCACCCGCATGATAGGCGGCATTATTATGGTGCATGGAGACGAGCGCGGCCTGAAGCTGCCGCCCAAGGTGGCACCCACGCAGTGCGTAATTGTACCGGTTGCTGCACACAAAGAGGGTGTGCTGGAGAAGGCCAAGCAACTTTATGACCAACTGAAAGCTGCTGGAATTCGTGTGGATTTGGACGACAGAGACCAAAGCCCCGGCTGGAAATTTAACGAATGGGAGCTGAAAGGCGTGCCGGTTCGTTTGGAAATTGGTCCGCGTGATATAGAAAACGATGCCTGCATGCTGTTCCGCCGCGATACCTGCGAAAAGGAAAACAAGCCACTGGCAAACATTGAAACCCAAGTGCAGGAATTGCTTTCGGACATACAGACAAATATGCTGGAAACTGCACGCAGCTTCCGCGAGTCGCGCACCTTTGACGCTGCAAATTGGGATGAATTTATGCAGGGCATAGAGCAGGGCAAGGGGTTTGTGCGTGCTATGTGGTGTGGCGATGCTGGCTGTGAGGCGGAGATAAAGGAAAAGACGGGCGTAACCACGCGCTGCATGCCATTTGAGCAAAAGCAACTTTCGGATGTTTGTGCGCACTGCGGCAAGCCTGCAAAAACAATGATGTATTTTGCAAAAAGTTATTGATATATTTCTTTGCGGTTAGTATAATGAAATATGTTAACCGCATTTGTGGGGGTATAGCTCAGTTGGCTAGAGTACCTGACTGGCAGTCAGGGGGTCGTCGG
>CAZQBV010000119.1:0-5949 GCA_964592125.1 uncultured Christensenella sp. | reverse complement strand
GATCCCCTTCACCCGCTCCAGATTAAACTTATGGGGCTATAGCTCAGCTGGGAGAGCACCTGCCTTACAAGCAGGGGGTCACAGGTTCGAGCCCTGTTGCTCCCACCAAACAAGAACCGCATTATTACACAATAATGCGGTTTTTCATTATCAAAAGGGACATCTCCAAAAAAACGGTCAGTTCCCCTGGCTCTCTTGCTTATTACACAGAGATATCCACCGATAAATCCTTGTATTCGTAAACAGCATATGTTCATAAAACCCTGTTTAAAATTGGAATTTATAGTGTTTTCTGATATAATAGCATTGATAGTTTAAACTATTTGAAAATTTACAAATGTATCTAGTCACCACAGGAGGATAGTTTTGTCTAAATTACGAAATAAGCAATTGATCAATATAAGAGCTGAATTTAACGATGAACAACTGGAAGATTTATATTATGAAAAGCAAATCACAACGTTCAAGCATTCCATACGTCATATTATGCTTGTTATAGGCATTGTTTATTTGGCTCTTGCTATTCTAGATTTTTCCACCTACAGCTCAGCACTGTTTTTACAATTGCTTGTGGTGCGATTGGTGGTGTTTTTCTTTGCCTTAATCAGCTGGTTTACCATTAGAAAAAATCCCACTGTAAAAGTAACCTGTAGCTGTATCACCTTCTTTCCGCCGATTCTCTGTTTTTGTTCTATTCTCATTGCGGCTTTAACAAAAAATCAACAATTTGCTTATCAGGCAATGATTGTAATGGTTATTATCTTCTGCACCACCTTAATGCCAAACCGCTGGATCAATCTTATGTTTATAAACATTCTTATGGCGGTTGGTTTTCTGGCCATAGTTCCAACCTATATTAAAAATATAGCAACTTACGATTATTTAATCGTTCTGCTATTTTTGGTTGCAACCCTGGTGTTTGCCATTGCCGCCCAATACCGTTCGAACTTAAACCAACGCGAGAAGTTTCTACGCGAAAAGCAGCTCGAAACACAGTCTGTTACCGATACGCTTACAGGGCTTTACAACCGACTGTGGTTTGACCTAACTCTAAACGATTGGTGTGCCAATACAGAAAAAGACCAAGTTTTTTCACTTGTAATAACAGATATTGATAATTTTAAAGTAGTGAACGATACCTATGGTCACCCCACAGGAGATAGTGTTTTGATACAATGCACAAAGCTTTTGCAGGCTTCTGTACGTTCTACAGATTTGCTGGCTCGCTGGGGCGGAGAGGAGTTTGTGCTTCTATTGCCGGGGGCCAATTTGGAAAAAGCTGTAGAGCTATCCGAGCGCATGCGTGCTCAGATTGAAAGCCACACCTTCGAAGAGGTTGGCAAGCTTACTTGCAGTTTCGGCGTGGTAATGCACACACCGGGTCAATCTGCAAAGTCGCTGCTGCAGGAAGCCGATAAGCAGCTCTACATTGCCAAGGAAACCGGCAAGAACCGCGTTGTTTACCCAAGTTAGGCAGGCTATTGGGCTATACAAATAGCATTATAGGTTACTCTATCTTTCCCGTTAAATAAATCTGCACCGAATCAAAAACTTGATCATATAATTCTAACTCTTTAGATATCTTTTTTCCAGGCTTTATTTCGCTTTGGCTATCAATTAGGAAATTGTCAGTTGCTCCTACAAATTTCCCTTTGTTAAAAAACAGTACCGTTGCTTCTACATACTGAACTGGGATATCCCCATCATTTGTAACAGAAACAATCACTTTATCACTCATCATGGCATATTCATAAGAAAGATACTGTACTCCACTGAATAGTCTTTCTTGTTGCATGGCGGAAAGTGTATATTCAGCCGTTTCCGGCAACTCATCTACAGCAAAATACACTGCCGCTTTATCGCCAATGTTAATTAGGATATACGTTTCATTGTCTGCGCCAATTACATTTCCATCTGCATCTTTATAGAGCAGGTTCATTTCCAACCTAATGTCAAATTCCGAGTTGTTTGCAAGTTCAAAGGCCACATAGTCATATGTTCGTCCGCTGGTTTTGTATTCTGTTACCTCAATTTGGGAAAGAACCGTTTCTTCGTCAAACACCCCCGGAGCAACAGATACTTTCGGTTTCGATTTTGCGCTTGCTTTGGGCTTCGGGCTTGATGTAGGCCGCTTAGAAGGCTCTGTCGGCTCGTTTTCCGGCTCTTCGGTCGGCACAGCATCCATTTCCTCCTCAGCCGCTATATCGGTTTTTACAGCGGTTGGCAAAGCCACCGTTTCTTCCACATCCGAAACAGGAGGCACAGCATTTTCCATCAAAAGCATATTGGCTTCATTTTCCTTCTGCGCAACTGTATAGCCCGCATCATAGCCAGACTGATATATAGCGCTATAGCGCTCCGATGTTGCACATCCGCAAAACAAAACTATGCTTATTACCAGAATCAAACCAAAAGTTGCTATCTTTTTCATGTACCCCTCCGCGGGCTTATGTAATAAAAATCTCTTATGTTTAAATCTCTTATGTTCAAATTTCTAAGGTTTAAATTGACTTGCAGGCTCTATTCCCAACAGTTGGCTTAGCACGTTTGCCGGGAAACTTCCTAGCAATTCATGCAATGCATAGAGTTCCTTATTATAGCGGCTATTTTCAATCGCTATCATGGCATGTTGCATCTGCTGGTAGCTGTCACTCATAAATTTTTTGTGGGTTTCGTCCATGGGCATGTTCATTGCTTCGTCATAAAGCGTCTGGAACTCGGCCACCAGGCCGCGAAGCTGCAGCTCTTTATCCGGTATGCTTTCCGCTTCACCCAGTGCTTGCGCGTCCAATTGATATGCTTTCACTGTTTCCCCTGCCGCCGGAAGGTATTTCTCCAGCAACAAGATCATGGCACGGCTTTCCCCGGCCACAACATCCAGTTGGTGCTGAATTCCCCTATCCTTTCCCTCTCCATACCAAAAATAGGCATCTGCGGATTTTTGCATGTTTTCCAGAGAGGACGAGAAACCCAGCAATGTGCAACAAACTATCACAGCACCAGTTACTACACACGCCATCCAGCGTTTATGTATCAGTTCCCAAAATTTTTCCATTCCAGCTCCAGTACTGGGCGTTTTATCCTGTATGTGTATACAGCCAAATCTCCCAGTTCATTCCTGCATATGCAGCCAATTAGTTTCTGGCTACGCCCTGTATCTCCAGCAGTTTTGCTTTTAAATCTTCTTCAATTTGCGCCAGCTGCACCTCTGCTTCACGTCGCTTTTCTCTTCCGTCCTGATGTATTTGCATCACTTCATCCAATGTGGAAATAAGCGATTCGTTTGTGTGCACCAGTGTTTCAATGTCCACAATGCTGCGTTCCGATTCTACAGCCGCCTCTATTGTACTGGTTTTCAGCATATCCGCATTTTTTCTAAGCAATGCATTTGTTGTATCTGTCACTTCCCGCTGCGCCTCTATGGCATTTTTGGAATGCACCAGGCTCAGTGCCACTACCATTTGGTTTTTCCACAACGGAATCGTATTTACCAATGTAGACTGTATCTTTTCCACCATCATGCTATCGTTGCTTTGCACCAGCCTAATTTGCGGGCTCATCTGCATGCAAATGGTACGGGTAAGATCTAGGTCATGCAGCTTTTTATCAAAACGATTACACATATCCGCCAAATAGTTGGCTGATTGGGCATCCTCGCTGTTGTTGCTTTGCTTCGCCGTTGCCTGTAGTGCAGGCAAATCCGTTTGAATCACATCTGCCAGCTTTTCCCGCCCGGCCAATATATACATGGTCAGCTCTTTAAAATATGCCAAGTTTAGCTTATACATTTCATCCAACATTGCCAAATCTTTCAGCATTGTCATTTTATGATTTTCCAGCACATCACATATTCTATCCACATTTTTTTCGGCCGTTGCATAGCGCGCCTTCATCTGAGCCGCTTGGTTCCCCACTTTTTTAAATAAACCCATCAAGCCCTTTTTTTCAGATTCATCCGGAGAAAAACCATTCAATTCCACTGTTAGGTTGGTAATCATGCTGCCCACTTCGCCCATATCCTTGGTACGTATGTGCGCCAAAGCCGATTCTGAAAATTGAGACACCTTGCTTTGTGCATTGATACCATATTGCAAAATTTGAGTAGAATCGTTCAAATCAATTTTTTGTGCAAAATCTATAATCATCGCCTTTTCTTCTGGTGTAAGGCTACTGTCGTCGGGCTTTTCTGCCTTCAGCAACGAATTGATATCGTTCCCCGCCTGCTGCGCCAACCCAGCCTCTTGCACAGGCTCGGGAATCATGGGCACCGTTTCCTCCACCACTAATGTTAATCTAGGAGAACCATTTTCCATTTTGTCATACCACCTTTACTTTATACTTTTTTGAACATATCATCCATTTCATCCAGTTTTACCATCTTTTTCAAAACAGCTATATCCGTAGAAATATCCAGCGCTCTGTCGCTATACAATCCATCCAGCTCTTGACGAAATGCCTGAACCACAGTATCCATACACTCTTCTATACTTGTAATAGACTTTACAACGTTATCGCCTTTTTCCTCAATCAGTTCCATCTCTCGGTATTCGCCCAGCAGCTTAATGGTTAATGGCAAATAATAGTCCATAAACTGATTTAAAGAATGCATTTTATTCGGGTGCGCCTTTGCAAAATCAAAAATTTCTATGGCAGTTTCCAATATTTTCGCTGCCTCCACTTTCATTTTGGGTGCTTGAATGGCTTGACGAAGCACACCAAGCTGCTCCAAATAATTTGTTGCTGTCAGCAAAAACTCTTTCGTGGGTCTATCCTCTGCACCAAACGCATCCAAGCGTTTCTGTTCTACCAGAATTTTTCGAGGCGGCAATGCTTTAGCCGCTATAAAATATACAGCGGCAGATATAATCGCTACGGTCAAAAAATCGTAAATTTGAAGCATGGGAAATGCCATAGAATATGCCAGCCAAACTGCGCCTATCCAGTAAATCGGGGTTGTCAATTTGCTTTCCATCACACTCAGCACCGTTGTACTGGTGCCTTCTGCTTTGCTATTGGGCAAGTTTTCTGTTGCCAGCCTAATCTGTTCGTTTTCAATATCCATGCAGTTTTGTGGCAAAAGTCCAAACCAAATTAGTTTATATATCCAGCCCGATACAGTACCAACAGAATTCCCACTTTCACTACACAAATCCCGAATGGAAACACTTCCAGTATGCTGCAGCTTGCTTCTCACTTTTTTGTAAAAAGGCAGCAGCAGAACCATGTTCAAAGAACGAGCACAGTACAGCAACATAATTGTGGCAAGCAAAAACAGGCAAGAAAAAAGAACGCGCATGCCAATTGGGTATGAATTGTATAAATTCGTCTTGTACAGAATCAATACAACAAAAATCACAGTGCCCACACCACCAAAGGCAAGCTGTAACAACATTTGCCTTTTCTGTTTAGTTGGCAAATAGTTCTTAGTTTCTGGTTCCATTGTCTGGTTCCTTCTGCAAAATTTAATTGACTTTTAGAATATATTTTGTATTATAGCATACCTAATATTCCTAGTAAATGAAATTAAATTAAATTATTGTATTTATTTTCATAATTTGTTACGCATTACTTATCATTTTTTTCTGTATCTTCTACTCTTTTATATCGTGCAATTTATTTATTTCATACTTTCATAAAAACATCGTAACGTCAGAACAGTTTACTTGCAAACATTGATGTTTATATACTGAACATACTATATCTATTTTAAATCTATCATGTTTAAAAAATAGAAATTTTATGATGAGAGGATTGCACATTTATGAAAAAACTATATTCAAGCACTATGACGAATGTTGGAGGGCGCTCTGGAGATGTTAGTGCGCCAGACAAATCTCTTGTTCTGAAAAATGCCCCTCACGGGCATTCCAACGCAACAAATCCAGAACAGTAAATTGCAGCGGGCTATAGCTCTTGCTGCACCGGAGCTGAGGCGCTTGAGTTACGGCG
>CAZQBV010000118.1:0-6176 GCA_964592125.1 uncultured Christensenella sp. | reverse complement strand
ATAACACTCCACCAAAAATTAGTAAACGATTGTAAATAATATCAACAATATGGAAGTTTCAACCCCGCCCCACAAAAAAACACACCCAACACAAAAACTGCGCTGGGCATGCAAGCCATTGAACCAAGAGAGATATGTGTATTGATTAAATGCCGCGGAGCATCATTGCACATCTTGGCTAAAAATAATTGGCGTATATATCTATCAATAGTACTATTTTGAAACATATATACCACATATTGTAGTATTATTTTCACAGCTTGTCAATACATACTGCAAATAAGGTCTGTATTTTGATGTGCGCTTGATGTATAATCTTAAAGTGACTTTGCACAGTAGCAGTTTGCACATATGAAAGCGAGGATATTATGGAAGAGAATACAAAAAGAGTTGCCGATTCTAAAACCGAGCAAGTGCACATACTAATGCCCGCCGATATTAACGGCACAGGCAGGTTGTTTGGTGGCGTGCTGATGCAATGGATAGACATTGTGGCGGCAGTGGTGGCGCGCAGGCATTCCAATTCGGATGTAACAACGGCATCGGTAGACAGGCTCACCTTTAAAGCCCCCGCAAAAATAAACGATACTATTTTGTTGATAGGCTATATTACCTATGTGGGCAAAACCTCTATGGAGGTGCGTGTAGATACCTATGTGGAAGCGCTGGATGGCACACGAAAACAGGTAAACAGTGCCTATATGCTAATGGTGGCAGTAAACGAACAGGGCTGCCCGCAGCGGGTGCCGCAGTTGCTACTGGAAACAGATGCAGAACGGGCGGAATGGCAGGCGGCAAAACAGCGCCACGAAATAAGAAAGCAGCAACGATAAACAGGCTGCAAAATAGATTCACTGCAAGTTGCAAAATGTAGTTGACAGTCAAGCGACTGTTCAATATAATTTATTTACTATGTAAAGCAATCATTTGGGCTTTACAAAAAAGGAAGGTGTGTATATGTTAACAATTAAAAACCTGACCAAATCCTACAAAGGTGGCAAAAAGGCGGTGGACAATCTATCGCTGGAAGTTGCAAATGGCGACATTTTTGCATTCATTGGTCACAACGGCGCGGGTAAAACCACCACTATCAAATCTGTAGTGGGCATTTTGGACTTCGAGGAGGGGGAAATAGAAATCAATGGCGTTTCTATTAAAAAAGACCCCGTAGCCTGCAAAAAAATGACAGCCTATATTCCGGATAATCCGGATTTGTACGAGCATCTTACAGGCATTCAGTATTTAAACTTCATTGGCGATATTTTCGAAGTACCCAAAGCAAAGCGCGAAGAGCTAATCAAAAAGTTTGCCGATGATTTCGAAATCACCAAAAATTTAGGAGATATCATCTCTTCGTATTCTCACGGAATGAAACAAAAGCTGGCAGTTATTTCTGCACTCATTCATTCGCCCAAGCTGCTGGTACTGGACGAGCCCTTTGTTGGGCTGGACCCCAAGGCCGCGCACATACTAAAGGGTATGATGCGGGATCTTTGCGACAACGGCAGCGCCATTTTCTACTCTACACACGTATTGGAAGTAGCGGAAAAACTTTGTGACAAAGTAGCCATTATCAAACAGGGCAAGCTAATACGAGTGGGTACCATTGAGGATGTAAAGGGCGATTCTAGCCTAGAAGATGTATTTTTGGAGTTGACAGAGTAATGAAAAATAAACTTGGGTTATTGTTAAAAATGCAGCTTTGGACTACTCTAAAGCCGCGCAAGAGCGAAACAAAAAAAGAAGCAAAACCTATGCAAGCACCCGTTGGGGGCAAGCCGGGCAAGCTGATAAAGCCAGCAAGCAGCAAAGGCACCGGCGGTTACACAGCGCTTATGGTTGTTTTGGGCGTTATTATGGTGGCTGTGGTTACATCGTTTAGTTTATTAATTGGCATGGGATTGAAAACGGTGAATATGTTGCACCTGCTGCCTGCGCTTATGATGACGGCTGCCTCCGTTATGGCTATGGTTACCACCATTTACAAGGCAAATGGCATGCTGTTTGGGTTTAAGGATTACGATGTGGTAATGAGCTTGCCTATAAAAACCAGCACCATTATTACCAGCCGGTTGTGTATTTTGTACGTTATGAACGCCTTGTTCTGTATGCTATTAATGGTACCCTCTGCTGTGGTATATGCCATTCTTGCATCACCGCCATTGGCTTTCTGGCCTATTTTTATTGTTTGCCTGCTGCTGGTGCCGTTCGTGCCTGTTATCATTGCCACCATCATTGGTTCGTTTATCAGTTGGCTTTCCTCTCATTTCAAGCGCAAAAATGGCGTGAATGTGGTGTTCACCATTATTATTCTGCTGTTGTGGATGGCCTTTTGCATGAACATGAACCAGCTAGCGGATCAGTTTGTATTAAATGGCGAGCAAGTAATTGGCACCATCAGCCGCATTTATCCTCTGGTGGGCTTCTATACAAATGCCATACACAATTTTGATATGGGCGCATTTGCTATATACACGCTGGTTTCCATAGGTGCGTTTGTTATCTTTGTACTTGTGGTGTCCAAGTTCTTCAAGCAAATGAACGCTTCGCTAACAGCAAACCGCACCACGTCAGACTACAAAATGCAGGAGCTAAAAACTTCTTCGCCCCAAAAAGCGCTGTTCCAAAAAGAGATGAAGCGCTTCTCCTCCTCCTCCACCTATGTAATGAACACAGGTATTGGCCTAGTTTTACTTACTATTGTTAGCGTGCTAGCACTGGTGTTGGGGCCACAAAAAATAGTGGCGCTTGCCGGATTTGACGATCCTGACGTTAGCAGCTATATTATGGACAGGTTAACTGTGGTGGCGCCCATTGTCATGTCGTTCTTTATGACAATGACCTGCCCCTCGGCAAGCTCTATCTCTTTAGAGGGCAAAAGCCTGTGGATTGTAAAATCGCTGCCGGTAAGCACAGAGGATGTGCTGAAGGCCAAATTGAATGTAAACATTGTGTTAGTGGTAGTAGCAATCCTGATTAATGCTACGCTAATCAATATATTGCTGAAGCCCAGTTTACTGCTGGCTGTGCTGTTGTATGTAACACCCATTATATATGGGCTGTTCACTGCGGTATTTGGCATGGTGCTAAACTTGGCCTCTCCCAAGTTTGATTGGGATACAGAGCTTACCGTAATTAAGCGGGGCATGCCGCCGCTGGTGGTTACGCTGGTGGGCATGGCCATTACCATAGTGCCCGCAGTATTGGCACTGTTCTTTGGTGCTATCGTATTGTACATTGTTACAGCCGTTCTGGCAGTGCTGGCAGCGCTGTTGTACCGCAACATCATCACCAAGGGTGTTGAAAAGTTCGATTCCTTCCAGGCATAAAGCAAAAGGAAATCACTTATACCAATTCCAATTTGAAACATTTGTTTCAAATCACGCGCAATATGCGCGACTCGAAAAATAGTTTTTTATTTTTCGAGCAGGAATGTCGTTCAATAGTGATTCCGTCCAAAATGCAGAGCGTTTTGGAACTGCCGTATGGCAGTGATAGAAATATCGCTTTTGCGATATTTCTATCAGGGATCAGTATTATCGCTTGACGCGCCTAGGCGCATCCGCTATAATAATCCCATACTTCATGGGGGAGTAGTTGGCGCAAACAGTTGCGTTTCAAGTCAACATACTGACAGCAATGGGCTGTCTGGCTTGGATGAAATAACGAGACTCATGTACGGGAAAGGTTTCATTGCCTCGCCGTGCACGGGTCTCTTTTTATAGCGGATGGTTTTAACAAGCTTGCCATCAGCTTTGGAGGAGCCTAATATGGAACTTTGGTCTTACTTTTTGATTGGCGTCAGCCTTTCTATGGATGCACTGGCTATTGCAATCTCTACGGGAATCTTTGCTCCGCATATGAAGAAAAAAGACGCATTGAAGGTGGCGCTTTACTTTGGTGGGTTTCAGGCATTAATGCCCGTGCTGGGCTGGCTGTTGGGCAAATCTGTAGCTGTATACATTCAACAGTTCGACCACTGGGTTGCCTTTGGGCTGCTTGCGTTTATTGGTATAAAAATGATTGTAGATGCCGTGCGGCAACAGGGCAGTACAGAGTGCAAAAATATGCTTTCCCACAAGGTGCTGTTTACCATGGCCATTGCCACCAGTATAGATGCGCTGGCAGTGGGGCTTACGCTGGCGCTGGTGAATGCCTCCATTGTAACGGGTGCCACCATCATTGGCATTACCACCTTTGCACTCAGCTTTGTTGGCGCGCTGTTTGGCTGCCGCTTGGGCGCAAAGTTCGAGAAAAAGGCTATGGTAATAGGCGGCATTGTGCTAGTTGGCATAGGCACAAAAATATTAATAGAGCATTTGTTGGGCAGTTGATCTATTTGTATGGGTCGGAAAGTGGCAAATTGTGGTATAATGATACTATGAAACACCAACAAAATCGTATCAATTATAATTCCATAAGAAAATCGAGGTAAATAAGATATGGTAGATGAAAGAGTAAAAAAACTGAGCCATACCCTAGTACATTATTCCTGCAAAGTGAAAAAGGGGCATCGTGTGCTGATAGATGCCACAGGTGTGCCCGACAATTTGGTCACTCAACTCATTAAGGATGTGTACGCTGTGGGCGGCCTTCCTTACCCCACAGTTAGCCATTCCATAGTGGATCGCGCATGGCTAATGCAGGCAAGCGAAAAGCAAATTAAAGACGTAACCCGTTGGGACAGCGCCCGCATGAAACAAATGCAGGCCTTTATTGCCTTCCGCGGCGGGGAAAATGCCACAGAAATGTCGGATGTGCCTGCCGATAGAATGGAGCAATACCAAAGCATTTACGGCAAGGAAGTGCACCACAACATACGTGTGAAAAAGACCAACTGGGTGGTGCTGCGTTACCCCAACCCAGCTATGGCACAGCAGGCAGGTATGAGCACCGAGGCGTTCGAAGATTTCTATTTCGATGTATGCAATTTAGATTATGCCAAAATGTCTGTGGAAATGGACGCATTGCTGGATGTGTTTGGAAAGACCGACCAAGTGCGCATCAAGGGGCCAGGTACAGACATCCGTTTTTCTATAAAGGGTATCAGCGCCAAAAAGTGCGATGGTCACTTTAATGTGCCGGATGGCGAGGTGTACACCGCGCCTGTGAAGGACAGCGTAAACGGCAAAATTACGTACAACACCCCCTCCATGCATCAGGGGTTCAAATTTGAAAACGTGTGCCTAACCTTCGAAAATGGCAAGATAGTAAAGGCCACGGCCAACGACAGCAAGCGTATCAACAAAATTTTGGATACGGATGAGGGCGCACGCTACATTGGCGAATTTTCGCTGGGAGTGAACCCATATATCACAAGACCCATGGGCGATATTCTATTTGACGAGAAAATTGCGGGCAGCCTGCATTTCACGCCCGGCGCCAGCTACGACGATGCCTACAATGGCAATGAAAGTGCCGTGCATTGGGATTTGGTGCTGGTGCAAACCAAAGAGTTTGGCGGCGGCGAAATTTACTTTGACGACAAACTGATTCGCAAAGATGGCATTTTCGTAATAGACGAATTGCAAGGGTTGAACCCAGAGAATTTGAAATAATCCACCAAAAAAAGTTATTCATGCACAGGTTGTAATCACATTGACACAAGTATATATCTTGATATATACTTGTGTTGAGGTGATGCATATGGAAACAGCAAAAATTTTTTTGAATGGCAGAAGCCAAGCGGTTCGATTGCCAAAGGATTTTCGTTTTTCAGGAGATGAAGTTTTCATCCGAAAAATAGGAAATACTGTGATGTTATTCCCAAAAGAGCAATCTTGGCAAACTTTTCTGAATGGGTTGAATGGGTTTACAGAAGATTTTTGCGCCAATGGCCGCAGTGAAGGAACCCCAACAACGCGCGAGCAGCTATGACATATATGCTGGATACCAACATTTGCATTTATGCAATTAAAAACAAACCCGAATGCGTGCTGGAAGCGATGCGTTCCCACATGCAGGAAGGGCTCTGTATCTCTGCAATTACGTTGGCAGAACTAGAGCACGGGGTAGCGGCCAGTGCCCATCCGGAAAAGAATGCCATAGCCTTAATGCAATTCCTTTCGATTCTGGACATCGTGGCATTTGACGACAAAGCTGCCGCAGAATATGGGAATATCTGTGCCACGCTGCGCAAAAAGGGAACACCCATTGGAACCATGGATATGTTAATT
>CAZQBV010000117.1:0-6190 GCA_964592125.1 uncultured Christensenella sp. | reverse complement strand
GCCTATGGCACGGATTAAAAACGTATAACGTTTTTAATCAAGAATTAGTATAAATATAGGTAGGAGGCAGCACATGAAGCAAAACTATACTGTGGCCGCTGCAGATATTGGCGGTACGGGTGGCAAGATAGCCGCCGCAGCTTTCGATGGGCAAACCATTGCCCTGCAAGAGGAACACACCTTTCGCAACAGGGAAGTAATGGCAGGCGGTGCACTGTATTGGGATGTGCTGGCACTGTATGCAGATATTCAGGAAGGGCTGGCCTACCTAAAAATTAAGCATAGCATAAAAAGTCTGGGTATTGATACCTGGGGTGTGGATTTTGGGCTGTTGGATAAAAACGGAAAGCTAATGGGCAATCTCTACCACATGCGGGATTTCCGCACCAAAGGCATTCCCGAGGAAATCTTTCAAAAAATACCCATGGAGGAGTTGTTCCACAGCACCGCTTCAGATTGTTCCCGCTTCTATGGGCTGTACCAGCTATACGAAACACAAAAAAACAGCCCCTATCTGCTGGAAAACGCACGCCACCTTATGTTCACACCAGATTTGCTAAACTATTTTTTCACTGGGGAAGTGGGGTGGAGCGATATCACCATGGCGGGCACCTCCCAATTGCTCAACAGCAGTATGACAGGCTGGAATTTCGACCTGTTTGACAAGCTAAACCTGCCCGCACACTACCTAAACCCGCTGGGCTACCCCGGCGAGCTGACAGGGCAAACGGCAGATGGCACACGGGTCATTCGCGTGGCCGGGCACGACAGTGCCACTGCTGTGGCCTGCCTTCAGGATGGTGTTTTCTATATCTCTGGCGGCACCTATTTGGTCACTGGCTTCCAAAGCGATACCACGCTGCTAAACGATGCCATGATTGCGCACAGGTTTAAAAATACCACTGGCCCAAACAGGAAATTTCTTTGCTATAAAAATGTAACCGGATTTTGGACACTGAAAGAAGTGATGGAGGAACTGGCAGCGGGTGGAGAGGTGTACAACTATAGCGATATGGTAACCATGGCCGCGCAGCAGCCGCCCTTCCAAAGTGTTGTGGATATCGACTGCTTTGCGGAAAAGAAGCCCAGCATGCTGGCGGCCATTCGCAATTTTTGCCAGCAAACAGGGCAGGCCATTCCGGATACAGCGGGCAAGCTGGCACGTTGCCTGTACGAAAGCTATGCCATGCAGGTGCGGGATTGCTTCTTGGCTGCAGAGGAAATTTCCGGTCAGAAGCGGGATGCCGTGTATGTGGTAAACGGCGCATGCAAAAATGCGTTGCTGTGCCAAATGTTTGCCGATGCCACAGGGGTGCCGGTGTATGCAGGCATGCCACGCGCCACCATGCTGGGCAACATTGGCATACAGTTAATTGCAAATGGGGAAATTGCAAATATGCGCCAGCTTCGCGAAATTGCAGAGCGTTCCGCCCCCTACACTGTATATCAGCCCCAAAACACAGCCCGCTGGGCAGAGGAATATGCCCGCCTGCACCATACGATAATAGACAGCAACAAATAATACCAATTTCTCATTCCAAATAGAAAAACACAAAAAAATCCCCCGGGATTGTGGCACCGGGGGAGCTAACAAATCATCGGCAATGCCTCCTTGTTAAATAAACTGATACAATCGCCAAAGCGATGTTTTTACAATATGCATTATACCAATCCCATTTAAAAATGCTTGCATTTTTATCCGCAAGGGATACTTCGTAATAGCGCGAAGCGCGTTTGGGATGGCATGAGACATGTTCCGCGCTGTCTTTGCGCTGAACAAGCCGCGCCATCGGCGAGGCATTCCAAATTAAAACAGATGTTTTAATTTGAAACTAGTATTAGAGCTAATAGAATAAACCCGTGCGCCAAGCCCTAAACCAAAATATCGCGCTGATCGTGATTTTTGTGAAACCAAGCAATTGCATAGCTGCAGGAAGCCTTGGTTTTGCCACCGGCAAGCCGAATATCCGCAACTGCTGCGCTTAATAGCTGGCCGGCAATGCCCTGCCCTCGCAACGAAGGATCCACAAAGGTGCGGTCAATATTGTATACCCCGGGCTCTGCCAAGGGAAAGCTTACTTCGGCAACTATTTTTCCGGCCTCGTTGGTTGCATAAATGCGGTATTCCTCGTGTACAAAATTCATAACTACTCTCCTTGCCTGTATGCAAACTACCTAATAGGTTATAGGGGGGGCGCTGCTGTCCAGCCCGGCAATCATCCACTCGGGCAATTGGTACCGCTCTGGGAACTGAAGCGCCAACAGATAGATAGCCACCAGTATTAGAATAAACACAATCATAATAAGCAATCCCTTTTGCACATGCCGCTTATGAATGCGTGGCCGATGTTTGTGATAGACGGGATGCATTTTAAATATAGAATTCAAAGCTACCTACCTCATTCAAAGCTATTTATCTAAATTGTTCTACTATACTGGTTCTACTATACTCTATACTATAGATACCCCCCATCCCATATATTTACACATTCAAATATAGCATTTGACCCTATATACACAAAATTTCTTGCATATACCTGCTTTGGCAGGGCAATGTGCTATACTATTTGGTGAATTGTGCCGTATGGCAGCGAAATTATTAGAATGTTGGGTGTAGCATATATGAATGTAGATACAATTCTATTGGTGGGCATAGCGTTGGTTTTGGTTCTGGTTTTGGCAGTGCTGTTTTTGCAGATAAAAAACGGCCGAAATACGGCAGACACGGAAAGAATTCTGCTGGAAATTGACCGAAAAACCAAGGCGACCACGCAGGATATTTTGGCGGCGCTTAGCCAGCTGAAGCAGGAAAATCAAAACAACCTGAATGCCAACTTCAACCACTTTAGTGAGGTGCTAACCAAGCTGCAGGAACGAGCCACCGCCCTGCAGGACAAGCGGCTTTACGAGCTAAACCTGCAGCTAACGCAGCGTAACGACACATTGCAAGCCACAGTAGCGCATATGATGAACTCTATGGAAACCAAGCTGGGCACCATCAACCAAACGGTGGAGAACAAGCTGCTGCTGTTGCAACAAGACAACAGCAAAAAGCTGGAGCAAATGCGTGCCACTGTGGATGAAAAGCTGCAAAAAACACTGGAAGAGCGCATAGGCCAATCGTTTCAGCAGGTAAACCAAACGCTGGAGCAGGTGTTTAAAAGTTTGGGCGAAATGCAAACGCTGGCCACCGGCGTGGGCGACCTGAAAAAGGTGCTTTCGGGCATACAAACGCGTGGTGTGCTGGGCGAAATACAGCTAGGGGCCATATTGCAGCAAATGCTTTCCCCCGATCAATACGAAACCAACTGCGCAGTGAACCCGCACGGGCGCGAGCGCGTGGAATACGCCATTAAAATGCCGGGCACATCCGGCGATGGCTGCGTGTACCTGCCTGTAGATGCAAAATTCCCTGCGGATACCTATGCCGCGCTGGTGGATGCCTACAATGCGGGCACAAAGCCGCAAATAGATCAGGCAGGGCTGCTGCTGGAGCGCGAAATAAAACGCTGCGCAAAGGACATTCACCAAAAGTACATTGCGCCGCCGCACACCACAGATTTCGGCATACTATTTTTGCCGTTCGAGGGGCTGTATGCAGAGGTGGTGCGCAGGGGGCTAATAGAAAAGCTACAAAGCGACTACAAAATAATGATAGCAGGGCCCACCACCATGGGCGCATTGCTAAACAGCCTGCAAATGGGCTTCAAAACGCTGGCCATTCAAAAACGCTCTTCCGAGGTGTGGAATGTGCTGGGCGCGGTGAAGGCCGAATTTGCAAAGTTTGGCACGGCATTGGCCACGGCGCAAAACAAGCTTCGCCAAGCGGATAACGATATAGAAACGCTGGTGGGCACCCGCACGCGGCAAATTCAGCGGAAGCTGAAATCGGTTGCCACACTGCCGGAAGCAGACGCAGCCGCGCTGCTGGAAACCCAGCCGCCGGAGGAGCCGAGCTAAAGCGCGCCACACTGTAAAAATGCGCGAAATAAGGCAATCTAAATAAAACAAAAATTTATGCTTTTCTATTCTCTCTTTTTATGGTATTATATCTACAGCTTTATCGTTTTTTTGCGACTAAATAAGTTGGCATACACAGCAGGCACTGTTTTGTGCTATAAATAGATTGAGAGAATGAATGACATTAGTAGCAGGAATTAGCATGATACTGGCCATTGGGCTATTGGCTTGGTTGATATACAAAAAAGACACCATGCGGTCTTCTTTTTTAATATTACTGGCAATGACCGTTGCCATGTATCTGGCGGGCAATTATATAGAAGTTTCCGCAACCACTCTGGAAACTGCAAAAGCCGGGCTGCATCTTCGCCTGCTGGCCATTCCCTTTGTGCCAACGCTCTGGTTTTTCTGTGTGATTGAATTTTGTGGCATACGGTGGAAAAAACGATGGATTTATGGAGTATTTCTGATTGTACCCGTTTTCTTTTGCGCTGCACTGTTTTCATGGCAGTATAACCAATGGTTTATTACCGATGTACACTTTGTTGCGCCGGGTGTGTTTGGCAATCTGGATGTGGGGCCGGGGCCATATTCGTTCATTCGCTTTGCATACCAAAATGCCATCAATTTGCTGGGTGTTATCACCATCATTGTTTGCTTCAAAAAGGGAACGCATCGGTTTCGTAAACAAGCGGTGCTGTTTTTAATATCGGGGTTAATTCCGCTGTTCAACACTTTCACACATTCCCTTTATATAGGGAACTATTATGTGGATATTACACCCTACGGCTTGGTGCTGTCCATGCTGGCATTCACCATTGCACTGCATTATTTGGGCGTGCTAAATTCCTCGGAAGTAATTAAGGCACGGGCATTTACCAACCTTCCCGAGGGCATTCTTCTTTTCGACAAGGAAGGTACTTTTGTGGATGCGAACATTGTGGCGCACGAAATGTTCCCCGCTATGGATGCGCTGCCGCTGGGCGCAAGTATAGACGAGATGGAATACCTGCCCTTCCAAACAAAGGACTTGCAAAATTTGGAGGCAAACCAGAAAAGCACCAGCGAATTCAGCAGAAAACACGAAGGCGTAATGAAAATTTTCTATGTGATACACTCGCCTATCTTTCAAAAGAACCATTTAATTGGCTACAGCATCACGTTCAACAACATCACACCACTGAAAAAATCCATGCAGGAGTTGGAGGAAAAATCCACCATCGACCAACTAACCGGCATTTACAACCGCGGCTATTTTTTCAACGTTGGCGAGCGGGCTTTCCAAACCGCGCAGGAGGGCAAAAGCCCCTTCTCTATTGTCATTTTCGATTTGGATCATTTTAAAAAGGTGAATGACACCTACGGCCATGTGTTTGGCGATTATGTTCTGAAAACCGTTGCCGCTTTGGTGAAGAACAGCCTGCGCGAAACGGATGTGCTGGCGCGGTATGGTGGCGAGGAGTTTTGCATTATGCTGAAGGCCACCGGCACGAACGGTCAAAACAAGGTGGAGCAGCTTCGCGTAGCCATAGAAAATTCGCTGATAGAGGATGACGGCATTCAAATAAAAATTACTGCCAGCTTTGGCGTTGCGGAGTTTAGCCCCGATGATGAAGAATTTTTGGATTTGGTGAAGCGTGCCGACGAGCAGCTTTATTTGGCCAAGGAGGGCGGGCGCAACAAGGTTTGTTGGTAACACTGCCGCTTCCCTTTCATTTCTTGGTATCGCAATATTCGTAACAGGCTATAAACCCCTCTATAAAAGAATTTTGTGCAATGGCATCGCGGCTGGCGGTGTTTTTTATATTGCTTTGGTTCTTCTGCACAAATTCGCCCACCGCGTCGAACATGGCGTCCTCGGCGGCATCGTTCCAGCCCGCGGGGAAGGTTCCTTCATCCAGTTCTTTTTTCATTTTGTGGCCTCCTGTTGTTGTGTTTTTACAGGGCTGCGTGCGCCATACAAAAAAACGCATAAAGATATTTCATCCTCATACGCAGTTGTTTCTTACTATATGCATTATCCCTCTTGAAGCTGGCGCGTTTAATTGTTATACTAATCTAGCGCGGTGCCCCTTTGGGGTTGCGTTGAGGTGGTTCGGTCACCTTCTACAGCAGGGTCGGGGTGTTCCAGCACTCCGGCCTGCCGTGCGTTACATTCATATTTTGCAGGGCGCGTGCCCTGTATCTTTATATTAGTAGATTTAGTAGATAATGTCAATGGTTGGTTTGG
>CAZQBV010000116.1:0-6277 GCA_964592125.1 uncultured Christensenella sp. | reverse complement strand
CCCTCCTTCTCTTTTCCAAAAAAATCAGGCCGCCGCACCTTACCTGTTTTTCCCAGTTCGCTTTTATTGTTCCTGTTTTTCTTTTTCATGCTACGCTTAATATTCTTTGAACATTTTTATGTTGTCTTGTTGCATCGGCACCAGCTCTAATATTTTTCCCTGTTCGTCTCTTTTTACCTCCAAATAGAGCCCATCTTCCGCTATCTCTTTACTGCCAAATCCATAACTCCAAGTAGTCGTTCCATCTTCATATTCTGTTGTAACCGCTCCCATTATATATATGTGATTTACTGTTTTACCCTGGTAGGCACAATTTCCCGTTATGGGGTTGTCTTCAAACCCCAGTGCTTCCAACCTCTCAATGTCCTCCAAATAGCTTGTTTCACGTTCAAACTCTTTCTTCGGTTTTGCTTCAATACCTGTTAAGCGGTAGGCATCATCTCTTACCGCAATCAAGTCTATCTCCCCATCCATATTTTCAAAACCGGTTCCCCTGTTTTTCTCCTTGTCCGGCGGATTCCAGAAGCAACGCACCAATTTACCATCAAAATAGAACCGTTCTTCCTTTGCATCAAACCGCATTCCGTGTGCTTCATATTCTTGAAACGTTTCCTGCACAAGTGCCTTTCGCTCTTTCTCGGGCAGCTTTGTCCATCTGCCTGTCATATCGATGTCACTCCCGATGTTCCAGCCATCTTTGGCATAATAATTCACTTTCAAATACTCTGTCTTGCTCACATCCATTGCCGAGGTAGCAAACACCGTTGTTACACCAAGCATCAGCACCATTGCCGCTATCAAAATACCTGCCGAAATTTTCTTTGTTTTCATAATTGCTTTTATCCTCTCTTTCACAGTGTTTTTACTAAAGAAACTGTTCACGGAAAACAACCTGCTTTTTCGTTCTTCCATGTCTATCAAAGCCATTGCATATGTATCTCGCGCGCCCTCACCCATTCGGCGCACCACCGCTTCATCACAGGCCAGCTCTATATCCCTGTTCGCCAGCACATACATCACCCACACCAGTGGGTTAAACCAGTGTACACACAGCGCCGTTGCCAAAACCAGCTTCCACAACGTGTCAAACCGCCGAATATGAGCCATTTCGTGCGCAAGCACCAACTGCAACTGCTGCTCATTCTGCCAGTCCATTGTTTTGGGCAGCAGTATCACAGGTTTTAGAATGCCATAGGTTAATGGCGCTACTATCTTGTCTGTCTGGCGCACTTGCACTTGCCTGCGCAATTTGTTTTGCGACATCCACATTGCTACAAAGTTGTTTTCCACTGGTAACGAAGCGCTATATTCGCGCAAGCATCGCAAATGTACGGCAATCATATAAATGGCCAATGCCGCCATTCCCACAATCCAAATGATTACAAAGGGCGAAATGCTTGCTGCTACCAGTGGTTGTGTGTCCGTTATTGCTCGGGGTACCGCTTGCACCGTTGGCATGGACACGGCTGACGTTTTCACAAAGTTCTCTATCTGAGATATACCCTGTGTGAATTCCGGTATATACTGCACTCGGTTTGCTGCCGAATACACACTAAGGGGCGACTGTATTTCAAACGGCACAAGCAGCCGGAACAACACAATGCCCCAAAACACCAGCAGCAGCTTTTTGGGCAGTTTGTGTATGCCCATCCCACGAATTGCAGCTATCACAGCTACCAACAGCATTGCGCTAACGCTCATTTCCAATAAGGTCATAGTTTACACCTCACTTCAATTGGTTCACAAGTTGCTTTAGTTGGCTAATTTCCTCCGCCGTCAAATTCTTCCGTCCCAGAATGGATGCCACCAGCTGGTCTGCATCCCCACCATACATTTTGTTAATCAGTTCCGTTGTTTCCGCTTCACGCGCCTGCTGTTTGGTAATATATGCTTTGCACAAGAAGCCGGGGTCTGTTCGTGTTACTGCACCCTTATCCACGCATTTTTTTATTACAGTGTATGTGGTTGTTTTGCTCCAGCCCACATGCTCCGCCAGCAGTGCCGCAATGTCTTTGGCGGGCGTTTCCCCCCGCTCCCAAAGCACCTCCATCACTTTCAGTTCCGAATCAAATAGCTTCACCTGCATTTTGGATTCCTCCGCTCCGTTCTATTGCAATAGAATTTCTTTGTTTTCATTCTATCCGAATAGAACAGCGGTGTCAATAGACAAAAAGAAAAAAACGCCTCCACAACGAAGGCGATTTTATACTATGATCCAATACTGATATCAAATACTCATTTTGGCTTAGATAGTTCACCTCTTACAGTACTCACAATTGCATAAACAATCACACAAACAGCAAGCAGTATTACAACACCCAACAACCAACCCACATCCAGAATAATTTCCAAACTCAAAAGCAAAAAAATGACTCCCAGAAAAGCAAATACTATTTTAGACTGCTTGTATGCGGGCTTCTTATCCATTGTTTCTCGTTCTTTTTGGGATGCATACAAATAAGCATTGTTAAATACAAATCCTTTTTCTTTCGCCTGCCTGTAGGATATAACAAACGAGCCAATTGACAACAATAATGTGATAATCGACATAACTATTTGTGATGTTTCCATATTCATTGCCTCCACACCGTGAAACTACGTTTATCCTTGCATTTTCTGTGCACTTTTATTTTATTATATCATGCTTTATTTGAAAGCCAAGCAAAAAGGCTATCGGCAAATCCTCTGCCAACAGCCTTGTTCACACGCACAATAAAGGCGCTTTTGTATCTATATTCTATCAGTCGGCATAGTTATCAAAGTAACCCTGCACCAGCACCACCGGCGTGCCCTTGTCGCCACTGCCGGATGTTAAGTCGCACAACGATCCTATCAAGTCGGTAAGGCGCCGCGGCGTTGTTCCTTGCGATTCCATAGAGCCTTTCAAATCTTCATTCTTTTCCTTTATATAGTCTGTAATGGCACTTCGCAGCGCATCACCACTTATATTTGCAAACTGATTGTCTGCCAAATACTTCAATTTCAATTCATTCGGCGTACCCAAAAGCCCATCTGTATAGGCTGGCGATACCACCGGGTCGGCAAGTTCCCAAATTTTCCCCACCGGGTCTTTGAATGCGCCATCGCCATACACCATCACTTCCACCAGCTTGCCGGTGCGTTCTTTCAACAGGCCTTGCACTCTATTCACAAGTTTTTCAGCATCTCGCGGAAACAGCTTCACTTTATCCTCTGTACTCTTGTTGGAGCCCAGCAGCCCATAGTTTTCATTATATCCACTGCCGTTTATCGGTGCCGACATAATATCATCCATGCCATACACCACCTTTGCGCCACCCTCGCGCAGTTTCCTTTTGGAACGTTCGCGGGTGTGTATGTCGCAGCACAGCACTTTATCCGTATAGGCCAATACCGCTCGCGGGTCATTGGCAAATATAATTTCCACCTCTGCGTTTTCTTCCTTTATAATAGAAGCATAATATTCCACATAGTCCATTCCCGTAAATGGATGCAAGTTTACCCCGAATAATTCTCTATATTTTTCCAACGTCAACACATCTGTCCACGGGTTCACATTCTTCTCTTCCACCATATCCAAGGAGACCAAGTGGTTACCCACTTCATCCGAGGGATAGCTTAGCATCAGCGTAATCTTTTTTGCGCCACGCGCAATGCCCTTCAGGCAAATTGCAAAACGATTGCGGCTTAAAATAGGGAAAATCACGCCTATGTTGGCATCGCCAAATTTTTCTTTCACATCCTGCGCAATCTCATCCACACTGGCATAGTTGCCTTGAGCCCGTGCCACCACAGCTTCTGTTACTGCCACAACATCTTTATCATTTATTTTGAAATCATCTTCATACGCGGCCGCCAGAACACTGTCCACCACAATAGCCGCCAAATCATCACCTTCACATATAATAGGTGTCCTAATTCCTCTTGAAATTGTTCCTACGCTTCTTGACATAACATTTAAACCTCTATTACATTTTATTCAAGGCACCCAATGCCTTGCTTTTTGAAAATATCTAGCCTATCTTCTATTTTCACTGCGCCAAACTGCGCCTTGAGTATTATAGCAGACCCTTGGGCCAACAACAACCTTTTTCCTAAAACATCCAAATCCCTTGCATTTTTTTATTTTATTTTCATTTTATTACAGGTTTTCTGTATAATATATTGATATTTCACTTGTGTTTCAGGGTATAATTAGATATAAAACAAAGTAATCAAAGCAATATCCAAATACGAATTCATTTTTTGGGGGGTGTTTTTGTGGCAACCTGTTTTGATGATACAAATTTAAATACTCTGGACGTATTGTTGTTGAAGACAGCCAGTTTATTAGATGCGAATTTGCCCTCTCCACAATCCATACAGGAAGTGTTGAAAGAAGTCGGCACTGTTTTCAATTTAAACGGCGGCTTTGTGTATGAGCCAAACCGGCACAATGTATTTGAGTTGCAAGAAGCCTACAACAAAACCAGTTTTCCCTTGTGCCCTAGTTTTCATCTGGATTCTTTCAATCCCCAGCAAAACCAGCAGCTATGCTTTGGCAAGATCATTTACATACATAAAAACGATAGCAACACACTCAGCGAGCTGGGTTTTTTGAGTGTATTCCACGCACACACTCTTGTTTTGTTGCCCATTGTAGATGCAAACAATACATTGATTGGCCTGGTGGGTCTTTTGGATTCGATTGTAGATGCCGTTCTGCTTGAACGGGAACTGTCTACCATCCAAAAAATATTGCGAGCTGTGTCCGCTCATATTGCAAACCGAGTTTACCAGAGGAAGATAGAGTATTCCCGCCTTACTCTGGAAAGTATTTTGGACAATACCGGCATAGATATCTATGTGAATGATTTTGAAAATCACGACATATTATATGTAAACAAATCTATGGCGGCACCCTATGGAGGCATGCATTACTTCGCAGGAAAAAAATGTTTCGAGGCGCTGTATAATAACCGTCAGGAACCATGTACATATTGCCCCCAAAAGAGGCTGATTGACAAAAAAGGCAATCCCACAAAAGTATATTCATGGGACTATCAGCGTCCTTTCGATGGTTCTTGGTTTCGTGTTTTTTCCACCGCTTTTCAATGGATGGATGGTCGCTTGGCGCACATCGTCAGCAGCGTGGATATTACGGAAAACAAGCGCAACGAGTATATCATAAAGCGTATGGCCAATTACGATTCTCTTACCAAGTTGCCCAATCGGCGAAAACTACTTGCAGATTGCAACCTTCGTTTCGGAAGCCCACATGCAGGAAATGGCTATCTTCTCTTTTTAGATTTAGATGGTTTTAAAGCGATAAATGATACGCTGGGGCATCAGGCAGGCGATTCTCTCTTGCGCATGATAGGCGATTTTTTTGAAGAGAACGAATCCACCAATGGCAACAGCTATCGGTATGGGTGCGATGAGTTTGTGATGCTATTTGACAACATCAGCAAGAAAGAAGTAACCCGCATTTTAAAAAAGATTTTGAAACGCTTTGCACAGCCGTGGAAAGTGAATGCGCAAGATGTACTGTGCGAGGCTAGCATAGGCATTGCGCAGTATCCTGAAGATGGAAACACTGCCGACCAGCTTTTGGCAGTTGCCGATGCTACAATGTACATGGTAAAGCGCAGCGGAAAGGGCGCTGCTTGCTTTGCAGGTGACACCCAGTATATAAAACTTTAAAATTTCCTAAGGCGATAAAAGAAAAAAGAACTGCTGCTAAACCTGCAACAGTTCTTCTTTTTGGGCACAAATCAATCGTCCATTGCATCAAAATCAAACAAATGATAGTCGCACACAATGCGCAACATGGTAAAGCGATTTCTAATATAGCAGCATATCTTCATGGTTTCCCTAAATTGCTCTGGGGAAATACCAATTTCGCGATAGTCCGTATACCCACCCACTTTTTTCAGCACATTGCGCAGCGTTTCCTGCGAAGGCAGTGTGTCCGCAACTGCAACAATTTCATCATAGTTTTTCTCCACCAGCTCCGGCTTCAATGTTAGGGAGATGGTAGGCGTGTTTTCTTTTTTGATAAATTCTTTCACCCCCGCAGGGCACTTGGCATAATAGCCCAACACTTCATCCAAATTAAATTGATTGGGCAGCTTTTCCTCAAAAATACGCTTTAAGCTGCGGGCAAATATGGGAAAATATTTTACGGCAATAATCGTAGAAATACCCACCTTTTCACCGTGCAACGCATTGTTTATGGCCTCACCTTCCACTGGCACCACCTCAAAATAATGCGAAAAATGATGCTCGAAACTGGAAGCCGGGCGGGTTATCCCAGCCA
>CAZQBV010000115.1:0-6317 GCA_964592125.1 uncultured Christensenella sp. | reverse complement strand
CCCCCCCCCCCCCCCCCCCCCCCCCCCCCCCCCCCCCCCCCCCCCCCCCCATTTTTCTCGCACAAGAGCGCACTTTTCGGTTGGCTGGCAAGCGGAAGGTATACAGAGAGAAGCTACTGCCGCAAATCGAAATCCCCCTAGCCTCCCCCTTTTTTCTCGCAAACATCAACTTTCCACTTTCCACTTTCAACTGCCCTTCCGCACCTGCCACTCCACCAGTCGGTCCACACTGCTCTTGCGCAGCCGCATCAGTTGCCTTTCGCTGTAGCACATTTTGGTGGATATATCGCCCAGCTTCATGCGCTTCACATACCGCATCTCTATGTAGCTTTGCTCCCGCTCCGTTATGCCCGCCATGTTCATCACCAGCCGCAGCTCGTCATACTCGGCGCATTCCACCAGCATACGTTCCATCACTTTCTTAATGCGGGCTTCATACACATCCATCATTTTTTCCACTGTTTTATACACCGGGTCTTCCCATTCGCCGCCCTTCACCTTCACCGCATCGTGCGTGGGCGCACGCAGCAGGTTGTCCACCATCGTATATTTTTCGGCAGATAGTTCCCGCACTATTTCCTGTTCCTCGGCAATCAACCGTTTCAGTTCACCGTATCGTTCCAGCATCTTCTCTGCATCTTTTATGGTTATTACCGTCATTGTGCTTGCTTTCATTGCGCTTCCTCCCCTTGCTTTTCTGCTTGCTCTGTATAGGTTTCAAATATGCTTCCCACGCTCTTCGCCCAATGCTCCGGCGGCACGCAGTATTTCTTGCTCACGCTGCCAATGCTGGTCAGTCCGTTGTCAAAGTACAGCCGCCTCAGCAGCCCAAATTCGTATTCAATGCTGTCTCCAAAGCTTTCAAAATTCATATACCCGCGCCTGCCTCGGTTTCCAAACAAGTTGTTTTTGGATGCACCCGTTCCCACAGTGCCGCTCTGCGTTTCGTGTTGCGCAATCGCCGCTACAAACAGTGCGTTTACCTCGTGTTCCTGCTCCATTTCGCAGAATAGCTCTGCGTGCTCTTTCAGGCTCTCCGGCAAAATTTCTTTCAATGTCTGTGCCGTTATGCCGCTGGCTTTGTCTATCTCCTGCGCCTCCCCTGCATATGTCACGCTTGGCCACAGTGCCAGTATCCCCAGCAAGGCCAGTGCCGCTCCCGTTCTCTTTGTCATTTTCATAAAATCTCCTCTTTCCCCTGTTCTGTTTTTTCTGTTATTCACGGCTTCGTTTCTGTCCGTTCCTTTTCTTCGTTTAGTAAATATTTTTTCATATAGGCCAGCGGGTGCTTCAGGTTTCTGCCCCGCAATTGCTCTATGGCCTCGCCCACCTCATACTCGCCAAAGCGTTCCATCATGCCCCGCAGCTCCCTGCTTTGCCCATTGTTCAGCTTTGTGCCGTAGGTATATTCAAAGAATTCCAGCGTATCAATCGGCGCGCCTTCCTCCTCCTCTTTGTTTGCTTTACTCTTCTTTCCTTTACTTTGTGTACTTTTCAATCCATTTATTTCGTTTTTGCTTCCGGAAACCCAGTTTTTGTATAGGGAATGCCTTGTGGATAACATACGCATCTCCTCCACGCTCAGCATCCATATGCTTTCATCCACTGTCACCTGCGTTCTGTCTGCCGTAGCCGTGTAGAAGGTGCATTGCGCCCTGTGCGATGTTATCACCTTGTTTTTGCCCATCTGCGCACTGCTAAACAATTCGCACTCCACTATGTACTCCACAATTTCCATCACCGTTTCCACAGTTGGCTGATCCTTCCCCTGCAAATAATCCAGCACTGTGTATGCCACATCTTCCATGTCACAGCCATCTATGTAATATCCCTTGTCCTTGTACAAAATGCACAGCAGTGCAATGTACACCTCCGTTGCCAAATATCCATACTTGTGCTTGGGCTTCCTCAGTTTTATATCCCTTTGCAAATCCACATCAAAGGGAAAATAATCTATTCCCGTTTTTTGAGGTCTCGCCATCCTTCCACTTCCTCATCCTTGTTTTTTGTCATCGTGTCATCTTGTGTTCTGTGCTGCGTATTTCATACTTGTCTCATCATTTCAGCCATGCGGCTTTCATCTTTCCCATAGCGCTTTCAAAAAGTGCCAATCGGGTATTCCTTGTGGGTCAATGTGCCTCCAGCGGATTGTATGGTTTCGCCTTCGGCGACTCATGGGCTTCGCCCCTAAGAACCCCCTTCGTAGCACCCGCCACTTCCCAGCAAACTTCTCTTGTTCTTGACCTCAACTTTCCACTGCCCTACCAAGCATCGCAGCAGACCAACAGGCTTCTCTTGACCTTCACTTTCCACTTTCAATTTTCAACTTCCACGCCCTCAGTCACCGTCCCGTTCGCTTGCCGTTCTCCTGCATTCCACCACCGTCACCGCCTCTGCCACCACCTCCGTCACATAGCGACGCACGCCGCTTGTGTCGTTGTAGCTTCGGGTTTGTATGCGCCCCTCCAGCAACATTCTGTCGCCCCTTCCAAAGCCTCTCGCCACCAGCTTTGCAGTGTCTCGCCATGCCACACAGTTTATAAAATCTGTTTTCGTTTGCTCTTCCTGCTCCTGTTTTCGGTTCAAAACCAGCGTAAATGTTGCCACAGGCACGCCGTTTGGTGTCACCCGCATTTCGGGGTCTCTGCTCAATCTGCCCATCAGTATTGTTCTGTTCATGCTCTTTCTCCTTGTCTCATCATTTCAGCCATGCGGCTTTCGCATCTCTGCTCGTAAGGAATACCCGAATTCTTTTTTTCTTTCCATTTTCTCCTCCGACGGCAGAAATTTTTCATTTGTAAGCATTCAGCCAGCAAGCATCTTGCTAGCAAAATAAGTTTCTTCTGCGCTTGCCGCGCTGGCTGCATAGCGGCTTGTTTTTCCTTGATTCACGCTGTAGCCGCGGCTTGCAAAGGAAACAATTTCTGCCGTCGGAGCCCCTCCGCCGCCGCGCCAGCGGCGGTTGCTCTGCGCAGCAGCTTATTTCCCTTGACCTTCACTTTCCACTTTCAATTGTCCTTTCACTACCCTTGACCTTCACTTTCCACTTTCAATTGTCCTTCTCATCGCCTTTCGTCCAGCCATTCGTAAAATGCGGGCACCCCTGCCCCCTCCCCCTCCACCGCATAGGCCAGCCGTTCCTCCCGCGTGGCCTCATCCAGTGCATATTGGTTTGCATCCTCTTTGCAGTCAAAGTACAGCCCCATGCAGCAAATTGCTCTCTGCCTTGGCAGTTCATTTCCACAAAAGCTTCGCACCGTTTCGCCTTCCCAGCCATCATCCACAGGCGGGTCTGTGTGGTAGTCCTCCACATGCAGCATTCTTTTTCCCCATCCTCTTTCCCATCACTTGATTGTTCCCTGCTATGCGTCTCACATTTTTGGTCTGCCATATTTTCTGCGCAACCGCCGCAACCATATGCCCAGTTCCAAAAACAGTTCTTTTTCATACGCCATTCGAATGCAGGATGCCACCACCACAGCCGCAGCCACCCCCAGCCCAATCCATTGTGTTTGCAACACCGTTTCTCCCCCCACTCAATATACTTACGTAATACGTAAGTATATTTGCAAATAAAATCCATTGCTTCTAGAATTTTTTCTTCCAGTTGCACTTTAAATCCATTTTTTAAGTTGTTTTAGTTATTTTTCTGTATAATACTTACTAAATCTATCTTTTTTGTCTGCTTTGTTCGTTTATTGTCAGAATAAAGCAATAATTCCATAACATACCACCTTACGCATCATGCAAGTTGCTGCTAAAAAAAATAGCTCCCGCTTCCTCCTGCGGAATATCCAGTGCTTTCACCAACGTATACATCACTTTTACACTGGGCATTACTTCCCCATTCAAAATGGCTTTCAATTTTGTTCTATTTACCCCTGTCACTTCTGCAAGTTTTTTCATCTTTCCCAACTTTTGCTTCTCTATGATTGCCCTCAATCGCGCTGTATCCACGTAATATGACATATTGTTACTCCTTATGAAAATATTTGTAAACGTGTAAGCCAATCCTAGCATCGTTTTTTCATCATGTCAATACTTATCGCGTAAGTTTTTTTAGACGAAAATACTCACAACTTGCATATCGCGTAATTTCATGCTATACTTTCAACATTGTTTCTTATACAACTGATATATTTTTAATGCAAAGAGGTTAAGGTTATGGGAATTCTCAATGATCGAATCAAAGAAATGCGCATCCGGCGTGGAATGACTCTTCTCCAAGTTGCAGAAAAATTGGGCGTTCGGGAGGCCACCATGCAACGCTACGAAAGTGGGGATATCAAAAACATCAAGCACGAAACCATTGCAGAGCTTTCAGACATCTTTGGCTGCCCCCCTTCCTATCTCATGGGTTGGGATGTACCCGAAAGTCTTGCACGGCCTTCTTCCTTGGGTCAGTTTCACGAGTTCCAAGTAATTGGGGAAATTTCTGCAGGTTATGGTGCAGAGGCTGTAGAGCAATTTACAGAGCATACGGAGCTCATTCCTACAGAGTGGCTAAAGGGGCACACGCCCGACGAATTTTTTGTGTTGCGTGTAAAGGGGAATAGCATGTATCCGCAGTTTATAGAGGGGGATGATGTCTTGGTGCAAAGGCAAACCTGTGTGGATAGCGGCTCCGTTGCCGTGGTTTTGTATAACGATAGCGATGCCACGCTAAAAAAGTTAAATTACACTTATGGGCAAGGTTGGATGGAGCTCATCCCCATCAATCCAGAGTATCCTATCAAGCGCATAGAGGGTAGGGATCTGGAAAATTGCCGGGTATTGGGCAAAGTGGTGAAGCTTATGCGCAACGTATAGCATCAACAGCGTGTACGCTGATGGGAAAACACCAGCTTCACCAATGCAGAAACCACAATAATGCCCACAGCTATGGCGGCGGCTCTCATCAGTGCCTCCAGCCCATAGGCCACGGCATTCTCTGTTTCGTTTTGTACCAGCTTTAGTATGCTGTTAAACATAGCTGTCCCCGGCACCAGGGGTATCAGCCCTGTTACCAAAAAGTTAGATGCTGGCGCTTTCAACAGCCTTGCGGCAATTTCGGAATACAGGGTTATCACAACGCTGGCAACCAGTGCGGCCACTGGCCCTTCCACTTCCATAACCAGCAAAAATACAAGGTAGCCCAGCCCGCCACACAGTCCGGCAAATAGAATGTTGCGTCCGCGTATGTTAAATGTCAGCCCAAAAGCCATAGAGGCAATGGCGGCAAATACCACCTTCAATATCATAGTATTTCACCACCCAACTGTTGCAAGGCAATGTATGCCAGCGCAGCGCCGCCCGCCAGTGCGGCCGCAATGGTCAGTGCCTCCACTGCACGGCTAATGCCGGAAAGCAAATCTCCCTCCGCCATGTCCCGTAGCGAGTTTGTAAACACCAGCCCGGGAAACAGAAATGTCAATGCCGATATCATAATTATTTCGGAATGATCCCCCAGCGATATGCGAATGGCCAGCCAGCTTAACAATGCCGCTATGCCGCCACTGGCCAAATAGCCAAACGCATCCGGAAGTTGCATTTTGCTCATCACCCATATAAAAAAGCGCAACAGAACGCCCACCACAAAGCCTAAAATCACATCCCACAGGCTGCCACCAAACACCACTGCAAACGCACTGGTGCCAATTCCCGTTATCAGCATCAGCACAGGCAAGCTATACGATTTTTCGTTGTCAATTTTGTGCAGTCTGTCCATTGCCTCCCGTGCAGAAAGCGGGGCTCCACACAAATCTCGGGAAAACTGGTTCAGCTCCTCCACTTTGTGCAGGTCTAGGTTTCGCCTGTTTATGCGCCTCATAAAGGTTTTGCATTCACCATCGTTGTCGTAAATGGACACCGTAATTTCTGTAGGCGTTGCCGAACATTCGCAATGGTCAATTCCATACGCCTTGCAAATATAGTCCACCGTCATTTCGGTTCGGTAAACCTCGCCGCCACTCGCCAGCAGCATTTGTCCCGTCAGGCTGGCAATTTTCAATACTTCATCATTGCTAATAATCTCATTCCCCATCGTTTTCACCACATTGTATACATTTCCCCAATTAAAGTTATTTTATACTAATTCTTGATTAAAAACGCGCTACTACCAAAGTGCTTTTTATTGCTTTTTTATACCAATTCCGATTTGAAACATTTGTTTCAAATCACGCGCAATATGCGCGACTCGAAAAATAGTTTTTTATTTTTCGAGTGGGAATGTCGTTCAATAGTGATTCCATCCAAAATGCAGAGCGTTTTGGAACTGCCGTATGGCAGTGATAGAAATATCGCTTTTGCGATATTTTTATCAGGGATCAGTATTATTT
>CAZQBV010000114.1:0-6767 GCA_964592125.1 uncultured Christensenella sp. | reverse complement strand
GTAGATATGGCGGTAAGGCAGCACCACTTGGGTGTCAGTGTAGAGTATTGCGGCGTTTCCGGGCAAATGCGGCAGGAAGCAGAAAGCTATGGCGTAAGCGCGGGAAAATACCAAGCAATCAAACAGCTGCAAAAGTTGAACCCTGATGCCACTGTGGAGGAATATGCGGATTGCCCTATGCGTGATATAAATTCGGAAATTGAACAGTGCCATGGTGGGGAAATGCAGGAGAATCGCTCTGGAAATGGTATGGGTGGAAATGTTGCGGACGGCACGGGTGCAGCAACAGAAAACGGGTTCGGCAGTGGCAATGGCAACAGTAGCAATAACAGTAACCCAAACAGTAGCAAGGGGCAAGGTAGTGGCTCGGGTAGTGCACAAGCATCGCCAAGCACCCCAAACAGTAAAAATACGCAAAGCCACACCAATGGCGGAAGCGGAAACCAGAGCAATGGCAATGGGCAGCAGGGCAGTGAGGAACCGCCAGCGCCAGAGCAATCAACCGTAGTACCTTCCAATGCTGGCAGTGGTGCGAACCACGGCGAAAAGGGCGGTGGAAGTGCGGGCATGGGTAGCGGCATGCAAGGCAGTGCGGGAAATGCTGGCGCGGGTAGCGGTGGCGGGCACGGCAATGGTAAGAAGAACTAGGGCGAGAATGTGCCTATAGGATTGTTTATGTTATGATAACGCTTTCTGAACTGTTTTAATGTGCAGCTGGAGTTAGAGTAAAGTTTCTGAAAAGTCATACATTTCAAGTTTTGAGAATAGAAAATCACGAATCAAAATATCTTTAATTGCGTTCCAATTGAACAAATCATCATATGTTAAAAAGCCTGCAATTACTGACTCTTTACTTATCTCAAAATTAAATTCATATTCCGCACTATAGCCAGAATGACCTCTTAAAAAAATCTTATCTTCTTTGACATCCATAATAACACATTTGTGCAAACCTCTTGAATTACTGCTACTCATCGGTTGCAATGATTCTTTATTAGTCTCAGTATCAAAGAGAATTGTCATATCGCTTAATTTACAATCATATGAAAGAGCATCACAATTCAGAGACCTTCGAACCTCCGGCCAATTCATAGCTGTTAATTCTATGTTTACTATATTTTTTAACATGTAAATGTATTTATGGGGTTCCTTGTATTTCCAAACAAAGAGTTTTAAATAGAGAACATATATACCAATATCTTTAGTAAATTTAAAGTTGTGTAGTACAAACCCAAGATATCCTCTAAATATTATATTCACATCTCGTATACTAAATGATGGTTCCGATAGCGTACTCACAAGAAGCGTCAAGTCAATATCATTAAAGACTTCTTTGTGTTCGAATAACCGTTCTATATATTTCTGACGGTTTCCCTCTGGCATTACGCTTACATAATCGAAAAAGCGCAGCAGGTAGCCAACAGAATCCATATTTGCACCATAAACCTTATTTAGCGAGTGCTTCAGCTGTTGCATGTCAAGCGCAAGAACAAAGATTAAGCCATCCACATTGAAAATATGCTTTATTATTTCAAGTGTTTCTATTGCAAACAGCGGTTTGCATCTATCAAGCTCATCTATAACGATAACTAATTTTTGATCTCCTAGGAGCTCCGATAATGCTTCTCTGAGCAATTTAATACTATTTTGAAAAGAGGTTAGTTCGGGAAAAACCATATCTTTTTCCTTTAAAAAAAGATCTGCTCCAATCTGTATACTAGCATCGGTTAGCTCCTTAAACAATGAAGCAACATCTTCGCCTGCATTTTTTTCGATAAACTTATGTGCAACTCCTTTTCCAATAATTTTGACAATATTAACAATGGATTCTTTTGTGAGTTTGGCTGCCTTTGCTTTTTTCGAATTTTTATTTATCAAATCTGAAAATATATCATTGCTAAAAATAGCCTGTGCAAAAGGCTCAAAAGCACTACCCCAAAAATCATTTTGCCATGCGCTGTATTTTATGATAGAAACCTTTTCATCATCAGTATCAGTATAGCGCTTGCAAAGTAAATCCAGCAAAAAGGTTTTTCCCGTACCCCAAGCAGAGTCTATCGCCATAACAAATGACTTGGATTCTTCGTCTCGCTTGTACTCTTCACTGTTTGAAATAACACTAGTAATAAAATCAAGATAAGTGTCTCTGTCCAGCGTGTCTGTTCTGTCCTTCATTTCGGCACCTCGCAAATAAATGATTTATTACCCTGAATGATGTTGATGAAATATGCTATACAAAGGAAATATTGCATATTATACCATAATATATTTGTTCTGTAATTACGAAACACTTAGTTGTTTTAAAAGCATCACACAAAGCAGTATTGGCACTGAGCCATGCTGTCAAATAAAGTTTACAAATACTAATAATTTGGATGCCGTTTAAGCTGTTTTGAAAAAAGCGCTATAAAAAAGCGCCTTTATATAGCCATTGTGTAAACTTTTGTTTTTCGCTGAAACAAATAGCGTTTGAACGTTATTTTTGTTATTGACATCGTGCGGCTGTTATGGTTTAATTATATTCGCGTGCTTTGTTTAGCAAAAGTAAACTTAAAGTAAATTATTATGTTAGTATGGTGGTAAAAAATGAGTATTGGGGCTAAAATAAAGGCGCTGAGGCAGCAATTGCAGCTAACGCAAAGTGAGCTGGCGGACAGGGCAGAGCTTTCCAAGGGGTTTATATCCCAATTGGAGCGCGACCTAACCTCCCCCTCCATTGCCACACTTACAGATATTTTGGAGTGTTTGGGTACGGATCTATGCGATTTTTTTGCTGCTGGCGAGCCAGAAAAGGTGGCATTTTCTCAAGCGGATATGTTTGAGAAGGAAGAAGGGGACAAGCGCATACTTTGGCTGGTGCCCAATGCCCAAAAAAATGAAATGGAGCCCATTTTGCTCGCGTTGGAGCCGGGCGCAGAAACAGAAATGGACAACCCCCACCCCGGGGAGGAATTTGGCTATGTGCTAAGTGGTAATGTTACGCTTTTTCTTGGGGGCAAAGTGCATCGGGTGCACAAGGGCGGAAGTTTTTATTACAAAACAGAGGTGCCGCATGCCTTGAAAAACACAGGCAAAAAGCGTGCGGAAGTATTGTGGGTTTCCACACCGCCAAATTTTTAATGCGAGTATAAAAGGGAAAATAATATGTCGGAATATGCAATCGATTTTAAAAATGTATATAAAGAATACGATGGTGTGGAAGTTCTTACAAACATCAATTTATACATCAAGCAGAATGAATTTATGACGTTGCTGGGGCCATCCGGTTGTGGCAAAACCACCATGCTGCGCATTATTGGCGGGTTCGAGCAGGCCACCAGTGGGGATGTGCAAATTTTTGGAGAGAGCATAAAGGGTGTGCCGCCTTACAGGCGCAAGGTGAACACGGTGTTTCAGCGTTATGCGTTGTTTCCACATTTAAATGTATCGCAAAACATTGCCTTTGGGCTGAAAATAAAAAAGATGGAAAAGCAGATAATAGATAAAAAGGTTTCGGATATGCTAACTCTGGTGGGGCTGGCTGGCTATGGCGATAGGGATGTCAGCAAGCTTTCAGGCGGGCAGCAGCAGCGCGTGGCCATTGCGCGGGCGCTGGTAAACGAGCCGGAGGTGCTGCTTTTGGACGAGCCATTGGGTGCGCTGGATTTAAAATTTCGCCAAGAAATGCAGCTGGAGCTGAAGCGTATGCAAAAATCACTGGGCATTACCTTTGTGTATGTAACGCACGATCAAGAGGAAGCCCTAACCATGAGCGATGCCATTGTGGTAATGAACACAGGGGTAATACAGCAAATTGGCAAACCAGAGCAAATTTATAACGAGCCCAAAAATTCCTTTGTTGCAGATTTTATTGGCGAATCCAACATTATTACCGGCATGATGAAGGCGGATTATCTGGTGCATTTTGCCGGGGAGGATTTCGAATGTTTGGATCGCGGCTTTCACGAAAATGAGACAGTTCGTGTGGTGGTACGCCCCGAGGATATAGAACTTACGAAAAATAGAGTAGACGGCATGATTCGGGGCAAGGTAACTTCCACATTGTTTATGGGCGTGCATTATGAAATTCGTATGATGGGCGAAAATGGCTTCGAGTGGCTGATTCACTCTACCGACCAGTTTGTGCCCGGCGATACCGTGGGCTTTGTATTGGAGCCGAACGACATACACGTAATGGAAGCCAGCCAATTTGATAAAATTCGTGTGGATGAGATAGAGGTGGATTCGTGATGCGGGTGAAGCAAACGCGACAATTGAATATGGGCACCAGCAAAAGTTTTTCCTTGCCATATATAGGCTGGTTGGCAGTGTTTATTGTTGCGCCGCTTATTTTAATCTTGGTGTATGCCTTTACCGATGTTGGCAGCAATGGGGTGTTCGTGCTTACCCTAAGCAATATTGCAGAGGCATTTTCGCCCACCTATATGATCATATTCTGGCGCAGTGTGCTGTATGCGCTTATGGCTACGGCCATTTGCCTGCTGCTGGGCTATCCTGTGGCATATTTGCTGTCGCGCATGAAGGAACGCCGTGCGGCAATCATTAGCCTGCTGTTTATATTGCCCATGTGGATGAATTTTTTATTGCGTACCTATGCTTGGCGTGCCCTGCTGGACAACAACGGTATCATCAATCAGGGGCTAACGGCTTTGGGAATGGAACCGGTGCAGTTTTTATACACGGGCGGCGCGGTGCTGTTTGGCCTTGTGTATAACTTTCTGCCGTTTATGATATTGCCCATCTATTCCGTTTTTCAAAAGATGGATGCGTCCTATGTGCAGGCGGCGCAGGATTTGGGTGCCAATCGGTTGCAAAGCTTTTGGAAGGTAACGTTGCCTTTAACGCGCGGTGGCATTATTTCGGGCATCACCATGGTATTCATGCCGGCCATGACCACCTTTGTTATCACGCGTTTGTTGGGGGGCAGCCATTTTATGATGTATGGTGATTTAATAGAAATGCAATTCTTGCTGATGAGTGAGTGGAACTTTGGCTCGGCATTGGCAGTGATAATGATGATACTTACCATACTATTTATGTGGATTATGCGCAAATACGATAAGGAAGGAGAGGGCGCAGGGCTTATGTAGGCCTGTGCTGGGTAACTGGTATGATAAAATTTTTCAAACGTTTTTACTTGGCTATTATACTGCTGTTTATGTATCTTCCCATTGGTGCGCTGATACTCTTCTCCTTCAACGAATCCAAAAACATGGCAAAGTGGACTGGTTTTTCCACGCATTGGTACCAACAGTTGTTTCACGATCCGGTGATTGCCGAGGCACTGTGGGTTACCATATCTATTGCATTGCTTTCCGCGCTGATTGCCACCTTCATTGGCACCTTGGCGGTAATTGGCATAGACAGCTACAAAAGCAAGGCAAAGAATTCGTTGATTAACCTAACCTACATTCCCATGGTGAATGCAGATATTGTAACGGGCATATCGCTGTTGCTGCTGTTTATCTTCTTCAACATTCCCCGTGGCTATTGGACGATGCTGTTGGCGCACATCACGTTCAATCTTCCATATGTTATTTTTTCGGTGCTGCCCAAGCTGCGGCAAATGGACAGAAGCACCTACGAAGCAGCGTTGGATATGGGCGCAAAGCCAGGCTATGCTGTGCGCAAGGTAATCTTGCCTCAAATTATGCCGGGTATTGTCACCGGGTTTATACTGGCGTTTACAATGTCTTTTGACGATTTTATGATCAGCTTTTTCACCACACAGGGCGCAACGCAAAACTTGTCTATTTATGTTTACAGCATGGCGCGTGTGGGCATAAACCCAATGATTAACGCACTTTCTGCCATTATGTTTGCGGTGGTAATCACTCTGCTGGTGGTAGTGAATATACGCTCTTTCAAACGAAAACCTGCTGCAGAGCATGGCGGTACACAATAAATTTATAAAAGAACAGGAGAAACGAGTATTAAATGAAAAAAATTCTTACAATGGTATTGGCAGCAACAATGATGTTTGCCCTTGCAGGCTGTGCAAGTGGCGGGGGCGGCGGTAGTGCCGCGTCGCAAACAGTGGTGAACTTTCTGAATTGGGGCGACTATATAGATCCGGATGTGATTCCGCAGTTTGAAAAGGAAAATCCGGATATAAAAATTAACATGACCACGGCAGATTCCAACGAAGCAATGTATGCCATTGCAGCCACAGAGGGCTCGCAAATCAATGTAATGATTCCCTCGGAGTATATGCTGCAACGCATGATGCAGGAGGATTTGCTGGCAGAAATAAAAACAGATGGTATGGAAAACTTCCAGTATGTAAAGGAGTTTACAGCGAAAAACTGCGGTTACGACCCAGAGGGCAAATATTCCATTCCCTATTCTTGGGGCACTTTTGGTATATTGTACAACAAAACGATGGTGAATGGTGACGTGACAGATTGGGATGCGCTTTACGATCCACAGTACAAGGGCAAAATATTGATGTATGATAGCATGCGCGACAGTCTGGGTGCGGCGCTACTGAAGCTGGGCTATAGCATCAACTCTACCAATGCGGAAGAAATAAATGAGGCTGCGGATTTGCTGATAGAGCAAAAGCCGTTGGTGCTGGCCTATGGCACGGACGATCTTAGAATGTCTATGATAGGCGGCAGTGCGGCGCTATCCATTATGTATGCGGGCGATGCAGCCTATTCTATGGCGGATGATGAAAACCTTGCGTATATCATTCCCAAAGGTGGTGCCAATATTTTTGTGGATGGTATGTGTGTGATGAAAAACACTACAGGAGCCACGTATGA
>CAZQBV010000113.1:4018-6897 GCA_964592125.1 uncultured Christensenella sp. | reverse complement strand
AAGCGTTCTTGCTCTGTTGCAAAACCACAATTGTTCAGTTATGATATTATTGTGATAGTATTATCATGCAATCCAACTACAATCATCTGTGCACCACCCATTCATATGATGGTGCATTGGTGGAATTTTATACTATTTAAAAGCTGACTATCCTGCAAGATGCAGATAGCAGGTGCGCATTTATAGATGATGAAAAAATGCACAAGGCGGAGGAAAACGCGGTGGTAACATCAGAGGAAATCAAACGCAGGTTATGGAATGGCGCCAATGAATTACGCGGCTCTATGGATGCAAGCCGATATAAAGATTATATGCTGGGGCTTATGTTTTATAAGTTTTTAAGCGATAAAACCTTGGAAACATTTCAATCTACAGCAGGTTTAGAAAAAAATTCTGAAATAGACATTGTGGAAGAATATACAAAAGCCAGAGCCGAGCACGGCGATATACTGGACAAAACGCTTCAATCTATATTGGGTTATTTTGTTACCCCTGAATATCTGTATCAAACTTGGTTGAAGGACATAGATTCAGGGGAGTTTGAAGTCCAGAAAGTAACGGATAGTTTAAATAACTTTGAAAGAACCATTGCCATATCAGGCGCTTCCAATGATTTTAGAGGCTTGTTTTCCAGTTCTACACTGGATTTGTCCGACACTGCGCTAGGCAGCAGTTTGCATGAACGCAGCAACAGCATCAAAGCATTGATATTGTTGTTTGCGGATTTAAACATGGTAGCCCTGCAAAAAGGTGATGTGCTTGGCGATGCTTACGAATACTTGATTGGGCAATTTGCAATGGAATCTGGCAAAAAAGCCGGAGAATTCTATACGCCCAGACAAGTGAGCGAAGTGATGGCGCAAATTGCGGCAAAAACATCCAATATCACCTCGATTTATGACCCTACGGTAGGCTCTGGCTCGCTGCTTCTTACGGTCAAAAAACATTTGGGGGCAGAAACCCAAAAGGATTTGAATTACTACGGGCAAGAAAAAAACACAGCAACCTACAACTTATCCAGAATGAACCTTTTGCTGCACGGTGTGCGCCCCGAAAAAATGACCATCAAAAACGGAGATACGCTTGCGCAAGACTGGCCGGAGGATCCCGAGCGTCCAAACGAAGGCATTCTTTTTGACGCAGTGGTGATGAACCCGCCTTATTCTGCAAAGAACTGGAACAGAGCAGAATTGAAGGTGAGCGATCCTCGGTTTGAGATTGCAGGAGTACTGCCGCCCGATTCTAAAGGGGATTATGCTTTTCTGTTGCATGGGCTATATCACTTGGGGCCAAATGGCACAATGGCTATTGTTCTGCCGCATGGTGTTTTGTTCCGCGGCGCGGCCGAGGGCGAAATTCGCAAAAGGCTGCTGGAAAAAAACCGCATAGATACCATCATTGGCTTACCTGCCAATTTGTTCACCAATACAGGAATTCCCGTGTGCATTCTTATCTTGAAAAAAAACAGAGAGCTGGGCGCGCCCCTGCTGATCATTGATGCTTCCAAAAGTTTTATCAAAGCAGGCAAACAAAATGCATTGCAAGAAAAAGACATTGCAAAGATTGTAGATACCTATATGCAGCGCAGCGAGATAAAAGGATATAGCCACCGTGCCACTCGTGCAGAAATTATCGAAAACGAATACAATTTGAACATTCCCAGATATGTGCAATCGATGGAAGATGACATTGTGCAGGATGTGGACGGGCATTTGTATGGCGGCATCCCACAGAAAAACATTGATGAATTAGAAATATTGCAATCTGTGGGCAAAGACGTGCTGCAAACTGCGCTGTGCCCTGTGCGCGATGGGTATGTTGCGCTAAAAACATCCGCCAAAGAACTAACAGACGCCATACTAAGCAACGCCCGCGTTGTTGCCAAAGCAAATGAAATAAAAGAAAAAACCGAGCACTTTATTGGCACATATTGGGATAAACTGCGCAATATAAACGATGTGCTGCATGCAGTGCCGCTGATGGAAGAGATGCTGATAACAATCAAAGAACTGCTTTCCCAGTTTGATTTTATAGATGTGTATGACGGCTATCAAATTGTTGCTGAAATTTGGCAGCGCAACTTGCTGCACGATGCTGAACTGATTGCGGCAAGTGGCTTTTATACGGCTGGGCGCACCCGTGAGCCGCATATGGTAACAAAAGGAACTGGCGCAAAAAAACGAGAAGAGCAAGATGGATACATTGGCGCTATTGTGCCCAATGATTTGATTGCCAAACGCCTGTATACAAATGAGCTGGAGGAAATAGAGCATAAAAAAACACGCAGCAGCGAAATAGAGGCGGAGCTTGGCGAGCTGGTGGAAGCCGCAAGGACGGAAGACACCGACGAGAACGCAGCGCTTTATGATGTCATCAAGAAAAATGAAGATGACGAGCCGCAAGACGCATTTGACAACAGTGCGCTAATAGCGGAACTGAAAAACGCAAAAAAAGGCACGATAGAATATACATTGCTAAAAAAAGCAGAGGGCTTGATTTCCGAAAAATCCACATTGGGCAAACAAATCAAAGCCAAAGAAAAAGAACTGCAAGATGCCATTTGCGAGCGGATTTTAGTGTTGACCGATGAAGAGATTGATGCGCTTGTTTTTGAAAAATGGTTTGGCAATGCGGTTGCAGATTTTGTTTGCCTGATAGAAAATCCCATAAAAGCAGAGATTTCCACTTTGGAAATGCTGCACAACCGCTATGCAGATACACTAACCTCCATTGATGCGGAAATAGAGCGTGCGGAAAGCGAACTGGAAGCCTTGATGCATGAACTGGTGGTGATGTAGATGCGGGAGCGGAAAATCCCCAAAAGGCGTTTTAAAGAGTTTCAAAATGCGGATGATTGGGAGATTCGGAAGTTGGGGGAG
>CAZQBV010000113.1:0-3918 GCA_964592125.1 uncultured Christensenella sp. | reverse complement strand
CCTCATCACCCTGCATCAGCGTAAGCTGAATAAGGTAAAAGCGCTAAAATCCGCCTACTTGTCGGAGATGTTCCCCGCGGAAGGAGAGCGCAAGCCAAAACGCCGCTTTGCAGGATTTACGGAAGATTGGGAACTACGGAAATTGGGGGAGGTTCTTATAAGCTTGCAAAGCAACACCCTTTCAAGAGCGGATCTGTCCACTGGGCAAGGTTTAGCTTTAAATGTTCATTATGGTGATGTTCTTATTAAATTTGGAGAGTATCTTGATGTAAGAAAAGAAGTCCTTCCGTTCATTGTAGACAGTGCGGTTGCTGCAAAGTATAAGGAATCTTTTTTGAAAAATGGCGATGTAATTGTTGCCGATACTGCCGAGGATGAAACAGTTGGGAAATGTTGTGAAATCGCAGGCTTAACTAATGAAGTAGCTATATCAGGCTTGCATACGATACCATATAGACCACTGCTCAAATTTGCTTCTGGATTTCTTGGCTACTATATGAATTCATATTCATATCACGACCAACTACTACCTCTTATGCAAGGGATAAAAGTTACTTCTATTTCAAAATCAACTATGCAGAATACCTTTATTTGTTACCCAAAAGACATAAAGGAACAAACCGCCATCGGCAACTTCTTCCGCAATCTAGACGCCCTCATCGCCCTGCACCAGCGCAAGCTGGAAAAACTGCAAGATGTAAAGAAAGCATACCTAAACGAGCTATTTATTTGAAAAGGAGCGTAAGTCATGAGCAATGCACCCTATGACGCATCTGAAAAAGCTTTTCAACAAAGCTTTGTAGCAGAGATGACACAATATAAATGGGAAGCGCCTGCCGAGCTTGACGGAAACAAGCAAAAAGTAACGGTAGGTGACTTGATTGCGCATTGGAGAGCCGAACTTGACCGCATCAATGCCGACCAGCTAGAGGGTGTTCCGCTGACCGATGGCGAATTTAAGCAAGTGATGGCAAAGGTTTCTCAAATTCGCAATAGTTATGAAGCCGCAAAAATTTTAGCCATTGAAGAGTCAAAGGGCAAAATTGACGGCATTTACAGAGATGAGAATTCGCAGGTTTCCAAAAAACAAATTACGCTCACCATTTTTAAAAAAGCAGAGGTGCGTGGCGGAGATTCTACCTACAGAATTGCGCGCGAAGTGACAACGGCGAACAACAACCGTTTTGATATTGTTCTGCTCATCAATGGTTTGCCGTTGATTAATATAGAGCAAAAACGCACAGACAAATCTTTGGATGAGGCGTTTGGGCAATTTAAACGCTACTATAGAGATGGCGAGTACCAAAACAATTTTATGGCGTTTTCTCAGATGATGGTGGTAACCTCCGAAGTGGAAACACGGTATTTTGCCACGCCAAAAACCATAGATGATTTTAACCCCGCCTTTGTATTTCATTGGGCAGACAAAGACAATCGGCAAATCAATCATTGGAAAGAGGTCATCAAACACTTTTTAATGATTCCCATGGCGCACCAAATGGTGGGCGATTATCTGGTGATTGACGAAGCAAAAGACGAAGAAGACCGCCGCCATATGCTGATGCGCCCTTATCAGGTGTATGCGCTGCAAGCTGTTGAGGCAGCTGCCTTCGGTTGGGACAATGCGGAAAAAACACCGCACGGCGGATATGTTTGGCACACAACAGGTTCGGGGAAAACCATTACCAGCTTTAAAACAGCGTTGTTTTTATCCACTCGTGCAGGGTTTGACAAGGTGGTTTTTTTGGTAGACAGGCGAGATCTGGATGCCAAAACCAGCGAGAATTTTGAAGCCTATGCCGCGTATGAGGCGGTTTCGGTAGACAAGACAAAACACACCTACCATTTAAAAAAACAGCTGCGGCTTCAAAAAGCAGGCATTGTAGTCACCACCACGTTCAAATTAAACGGGTTGGTAAAAGAGCTTGTAGATGCAAAAGATGATAGCATCGCAGATAAAAAAATTGTATTTATCATTGACGAAGCCCATAGGACAACGATGGGAGATATGATGCACAACATCCGCAGCTATTTCAAGAAAAACGCTTTGTTCTTTGGGTTTACAGGCACGCCCTTGTTTGATGAAAATAACGTAAAGGGAAAAATCAACGAAAAAAGCGAAGTGATTAACACCACCGAAAAGCTGTTTGGCCCAAAGTTGCATGAATATACGATTGATGCGGCAATTTCTGATGGTAATGTTTTGGGCTTTCATGTAGACTATATCAACACTGGCGAGTTTTTGGGATATGATGCCCTGCGTGAAGAGCTTGTAAATGCGCTTAGGCAAGAAAAGCCCGACAAAACAGAACAAGAGATAGAACATTTGGTTTACGGTTGGTCTGAAACGGAGGTGGAAAAACAAGCCTCAAGTCGCGGGATACTTGCCTACCAAGATGAAACGCATATTCCCAGAGTGGTGGAAAGAATATTGGCAAATTGGGAGCATCAGTCGCAAGAAAAGCAGTTCAATGCAATCTTAACGGTTGCTAAAAAAAACCGTGTGATTGCCTACTATGAAGAATTTAAAAAGCAGTTGCAAGCAAGCGGCACAGAGCTAAATGTGGCGATGACATTCAGTTTTGGAAACGAAAATGACCCAGATACCGTTGCGCCCGCTGTCATCAAAGGTATGTTTGAGGATTATGCGCTGTTTACGGGCATTGCGTTTGTTGTGGGAGATAAAAAGCACGGTGAAGAAGCCTATTTTGAAGATTTGGTAGACCGCTCTACAAGGGGCGGCAGTGGCAGAAACAAGAAGAATATTGATTTGATCATTGTAGCAGATCAGCTTTTAACCGGCTACGATTCCAAGCGGCTGAACACACTGTATGTGGATAGACCATTGGCACTTCAAAGCTTGATACAGGCATATTCCCGTACCAACAGGGTGTTTAACGCAACAAAAGAATTTGGTAGCATTGTTAATTTTCAATACCCGAGAATCACAGAAGAAACGGTAAATATTGCGCTGGAGCTTTATGGCAGCGGTGGCAAAAGCAGCCCCGCCATTGTGGACATTTACGAGACAGCAGTGAAAAAGCTAAGGATTAAAATAGATGAGATGATGCCGACATTACCAGACCCTACTGCATGGGCAGATATCAAAGACGACGAAAAAGCAAAGGAAGCTTTTTTGCTTGCTTTTAAAGACACTGCCGATCAATTCAATTTAGTGATGCAGTATTACGAATTCAATTGGGATGATAGCGCATTTGGCATAACCGAGCATACCTGGTTGCAGTATGTGGGCGCATATAAGAACCTGACATACAAGCCGGGGGCGCCCCCAGAGCCCGTTATCATCAGGCCGCTTGTGGGAAAAACCAAATTGGCGGGCACGCAAGTGATAGACGCGGCGCACATTTTAAGCTTGATTGGTGCTAAGGTTTGCAACAGCGGTGGCGTTCAAACGGTAGATGATGAGACGCTGCGAATCATCCACGAACAAATTCAAGAGCTTAGCAACATGGGCGAGAATGAGCAGGCGCTGCTTCTAAAAGAATTTGTAGATACCGAGCTGGTACTTGGCAAAATATCCAGCGCGGTTCAATTTGACGATGCTTTTGATATATGGATAAAAGGCAAAAAGCAGGGTTTGGTAACGGACTTTGCTTTGCAATGGGGGCTGGATGCAGCATTGCTGGAGAAATCCGTTGCAGCATATTCTGAATCTCAAGCTGATATTGTTCCATATATAGACGAACTGACGCAAAGTGTTGATTTTGATCAGGCGACAAATCAATCTGGCGGAAATCGACTAACACACATTATGACGCTGACAAAAGAATTACCGCCTTGGATGGCGAAAATCAAACAAAAATATAGATAATGCAAAAACGGGACTAGGCAAAAAGAATGAGATTTTATACTAATTCTTGATTAAAAACGTTATACGTTTTTAATCCGTGCCATAGG
>CAZQBV010000112.1:0-6990 GCA_964592125.1 uncultured Christensenella sp. | reverse complement strand
ATACAAAAGAAAAAATTTATAGGTCAACACCCCACTCCGTAAGGAAACGCCCCAAAGGGCGGGGTATTGACCCTGATGTGTAATAAAAAACCGACTTTTTGCAATCCATAAAAAAGAGCGACTATGAAAGCCGCTCCCTTCACTGGAAAAACTTTAAATTCTTCCTCTTGCCTATCCAGTTTGAAGCGCGTGCTTCAAACCGTTTCCTCTACACCCTAATTTTTGTAGAATTCATCCACAGCCGCAAAGAAAGCATCTATATTTTCCCAAGGAGAAACAGGTGGTATATCGCAGCCAGAGCTGGGCACAAAGTTTGCATAGCCATGGCATTTCTCCATTAGCTCCAGTGTGGCCGTGCGTATAGACTCCGGCGTACCATTGCGGAACTCATCCGCCGGACTCACATTGCCCATAGCCAGCCTATCCGCAGGTATGTGCGTCATCATTTCCGACATATCTATAGCATTGCCAAAGTGCATTACACGTGCGCCAGTGGCAAGTATTTCATCTATCATCTGTATGGCGCAATTGCCACAGTTGTGGTATACAATCAAAAAGTTTTCATCTTCCAGCTCGTCAATAATACGCTTTACATAGCCGCAGGAAAACTGTTTTGCCAAATCGGGAGAAAGCAGCCCGGCCAGCGGCTCTGCAAGAACCACACCGTTTGCTCCCGCCTCTTTATACGCACGTATATACTCTATCAAAAACTGCGTGCATTTTTCCAGCACCATATGCACCATATCCGGCTCTGTATAGCAATATATCATAGCTTCGGTTACATCCATCAGCCGCCCCGCCAAGGAGAACGGGCCAATTACCCCGCCAAATACAGGCCGATCGGTAATTTGCGTTGCCGCATCCTTTACTGCCTGAATGTATATGCCCGTACGGCCGCTGCCCACTTCGGGAACTTTCAGTGCCTCTGCATCCTCGAGTGTGGAAACAATACTGCCCTTCACTGTGGGCACTTCGTCGTCGCTTACTACAATTTCAGAGCCAAAGCATTCTGCTTCCACAGAAAGATCCATTAGGCTAACAGAACCCGCCGTTTTCACTCTGTTTGCAATTTCCACCATGCCCCGCGTTTGCACTTCGCTGGAGGCAATTAGATCCTTTACGGTAATATCCATCAGCTGTATCGCTGGGAAAGAAAGCACCGGCATGGGTGTTTTTTTCTTTTCGTTAATCGTATCTTCAATCCATTTTTGCATATCGCGTTTCATTTTTTTGGCTCCTTTAAGGGTATCTTTTTTCCCATCATATGAAAAAACGCCTTTTGCGTATTGCAAAAATCCGTTCTGTTTTGCATTATCTTTTTTTCAATGCATAAGTGGATGGTATATTGCAAAAAGGGGTTTGATAGTACAAATTCTGCTTGAAGTGGTGTATTTTACAAAACAGAATTGAATTATAATAAAGAAGAACTTGCATTGTGCTAGTATTACAACGCAATGATTGCTTTGGCAATACGGGCAGCGCCCCTGCCATCCACCAAGTTGCGTGCGCTATGAGAAAGCGCTTCTCGCAACGCTGCATCCGCAAACAGTGCCTTGGTTTGCTGCACAATTTCATGCAAGCAAGCTTGCTTATTCCGGCGATAAATACCTGCGGAAAGCATGACCCCCGCCTGTTGCATCGCCGCTATCATTTCATCCTGATTGTCTGCCACACTGAATGTAACGCATGGCAGGCCGCAGGCGCAAATTTCGTACAACGTGGTGCCCCCTGCCGATACGCAAATATCTGCCTGTTGCATCAACTGTGCCATGTTGCTTACATTCTGCAACAAAAAAACATCTTTCAGCTGTGCGGCTTCTGCCCGTAGCTGCGCTGCCGTGGGGTTCATTCCGCCAATCACCACATGCAGCTTTGCGCCAGCCAGCAGCGGTTCTTTCCTTAGCGCCTTTATAAGGGCGCCAGTAACCCCCGCAGGGTCGGAGCCACCCGCCGTTATCAGTATATTGCGTACACTTTGAAACTGTCGTTCTTTGCAGCCATGTTCAAATTCCTCCCGCAGGGGGGCATAGTTTGGCCCCAACAACGTTTGTTTTGCCCCCGCAAACTGAAATGAAGGATAATTTACATTGTAGTCTATCAAAAGATCACAAGGCACAGTGCTGTCTCCCATATCAAATAAAACCGCAACTTTTACACCACTGCCCGCCAGCCTTTTGTAATAAGCTTTGTCTGTAAAATAGGAATCCACCAGCAACGTTCCAATGCCATGCGCCTTCAAATGCTGCAGCAAATCTTCTTCCGACAGGTTGTTATACGCACCACCCAATACCACGCATGCATAACCCGCTTCCAGTACCCTATCTTGCTTTTGTGTACAAAAAAACACCGGTTTTTCACCGGCGCGCTCCAGTTGCTTTGCCAGCGAAAGGCAGCGCATAATATGCCCCGTACCCAACCGGACGTTGCCATCCACGCGAATGCCAATCATAGCTTCACCTTGTATTGGCTGGCGGGGCGCTCCCCCTCCAGCTTACTGTCCAGCACAAACCCCAGGCTTTTCACCAAACCAATAGAGGCCGCGTTGCTATCCAATATGCGAGCAATGGCTACGGTTGCGCCTAAGTGGCTTTTCAAATGCCACAGCACTGTTTTAATTGCGTCCTTGGCAAGGCCTTTTCCCGTCATATCCACCTCTCCTATCATATACGAAACTTCCGGCCCCTCCTTTGTACGCTGCGCACCCACCACGCCCACAGCTCTGCCGCTGGCTTTGTCCCGTATTATATAATCCGTGCGAAAGTGGTCTGGCAGATAGCTGCCCTTGTACCACTCCATGTGTCGCTCCATTGTAAGTGGGCGATTATCAAACAACTGCGAATAAATGCGCGGATCGCTTCGCCACTTCACAATCTGCGCCGCATCCTGCTCCGCAATTTCTTCCAGTGTTACCTTTTCGCCTTCTAGTCTTGCTTCAGACATATGTGTTCCTCCGTTAGCGGCTCGCCAAAGGCAATGGCTTTCCTGCACTTTGTGCCCAGCACCAGCGGGTAATGCTCTGGCGAAAGCCCATTGCTGGGGCGAATCACCCTTATATTTTGCTCTGTAAAGGTTTCACCAACAGCAATATCCGCCGCCGCAAAAATGGAACGCCTAAACTTTAGGCTGGCTTTTTCCGCTGCAGATGCACCGTATTGCACCGTGCCCCGCATGGCAAGCGCTGCGTTTACCTGCTGCACCATTGCTGAAAACTCTTCCGGTTCCATAGAAAAAGCACTGTCCGGATTTTTGATTTCGCGGGAAAGACAAATGTGTTTTTCCACCACCCCCGCACCCAGCAACGCTGCCGCCACTGCCGCACTGCTACCCATAGAATGATCCGAAAGCCCCACAGGCACGCCAAACCTTTGTGCCATATCTGCAATGGTGGCAAGGTTCATGTCCTGCGGCTGGGCTGGGTACTCGCTGGTGCATTTCAACAGCACCATATTGTCGTTTCCCTGCGCACGCACCATTTCCACTGCGGCGGCTATTTCCTCCTGCGTTGCCATACCTGTGGATAAAATAAGGGGGCACCCCTTCCGCGCAGTGTAGGCAATCAATGGCAGGTCTGTCAGTTCAAACGAGGCTATTTTATACGCCTGCACACCCAGTGCATCCAAAAAATCCACAGAGCTTTTGTCGAATGGCGTGGAAAGAAAATCCACCCCCACCTTCGCCGCTTCCTGCTGAATGGGCTGGTGCCATTCCCACGGAGTGGTTGCCTCGCCATACAAATCATACAGCGTGTAGCCATCCCACAATCCGCCGTGAATTTTAAAGTAGTCTTTGTCGCTATGCAACGTCATGGTATCTGCAGTGTAGGTTTGTATTTTTACGCAGTCTGCACCTGCGGCGGCGGCCGCCCGCACAATTTCCAGTGCGTTTTGCAGGCTGCCCGCATGGTTTGCAGACATTTCTGCAATAAAATATACTTTTCCTGCGCCCATCTTTTCAAACAATTTCATAGTCCAAGTATACCATATTACTGCAATCTGTTGTATAATTTTTGTAATACATTATGAGTACACACAAGGAGAGTGACCATGAATTTTAGGTTTGACCATTTTAATTTTAACGTTGTAGATTTGGAAAAAAGTCTTCAATTCTATAAAGAAGCGCTGGGGCTAAAACCCGTGCGCGAAAAAAATGCAGAGAACGGCAGCTACCGCATTGTGTACTTGGGCGATGGCCAGACAGATTTCACACTGGAGCTAACGTGGCTGAAGGAAAAAGAGGGCAAGTACAATTTGGGCGACGAAGAATTTCACCTGTGCATGACCATAGAAGACTACGATGCCGCTTTTCAGCTGCACAGCGAAATGGGCTGTGTGTGCTATGTAAACGAAAAGATGCATGTGTATTTTATAAACGACCCGGATGGGTATTGGATAGAAATTAAAAAACCACGAAAATAACGCAGGGGAGTTTTGGGATGTCACAATCTATCAGCGAAGAAAAAAAGGCGGAGCTAGTAAAAGAATACGAAGCGCTGTTGCTTTCCACAGGCAGAGAAAACATACAAAGTCTACTTTCTTGGCTTCGGGCGGAATCGGATTTTTACAGTGCGCCCGCCAGCACCAATGGGCATTGCGCATACGATGGCGGTCTGCTGGTGCACAGCCTGAATGTGTATAAGCTGCTGCAAAATTTCAATAAAAATATAAAATGCGAGCGAGAGGATTCTCTTATTGTTGTGGGTTTGTTGCACGATATTTGCAAGGCAAATTTCTATTCCAAGGGGGTTCGGAATGTAAAAACACCCGGCAAGCGCGAATGGACAGAAAAAGAAGTGTATGAAATAGCCGACACCTTCCCCTTTGGTCATGGCGAAAAATCTGTATTCATGATTATGAAACACATTCAACTTACCGAGGAGGAAGCCATTTCCATACGCTGGCACATGGGCGGCTACGACGATGCCGCACGCAGCTACATTGGGGGCATCACCCAAGCCAATGCATTTCGAGAGTACAAGCTGGCCCCAGCCCTTGCCATTGCGGATATGTACGCCACCTATTTTGCGGAGTAACCAAAACACTACGAATAAAGCCAAACCACTTTTTTATTACCGCACTATGGGCGGTTCAAAATTGTACACAATTTTTGTTGAGTTTGTTGAGATAGTATTGAACAGCATCCCCACCACACAACACTAAAAAAGTGTTGTGTGATGGGGCAAGCGCTACGTTGCGCGTTGCAAAAATGCAAAACAATACTTGTTTTGCATTGAGACTGGTTTAGGACGATTGGTTCACCGTATGCCGCTTAATGGATTTTTTGGTGGTTTTTTCAAACATGGTATCTCTCAATTTCAGATGGTGCACCTGCTTGTATCCGGGCAACTTTTTGTTTATTTGCGCAACGTCCTTGTTCAGTTCTTCCAAAATTTGTTCTTTGCTGTATTTTTCAGAGAAAGTTTCCTCTACAAAAATTTCGGCACACAGGCTTACATTGCTGCCATCATTTTTGGCTGCATACACCACAATTTCCTTTACATAAGGTATGTGCATGTAATAGCCCTCCATTTCCTCCGGGTAAATATTTTTGCCATTGGAAAGTATAATCACGTTCTTCTTTCTGCCTGTTACATATAGCAGGCCGGCCTCATCCACATAGCCCATATCCCCAGTGTGGAACCAGCCGTCTATCATTACCTCGGCAGTGGCTATATCATCTTTGTAATAGCCCAACATTACGTTGTCGCCCCTTACGCAAATTTCGCCCTCGCCTTTTTCATTTGGCTCGGCAATTTTCACTTCGCAATTTTGAATGGCTGCACCAGTGGAAGCATCCACAACATAGTGGTTGCGGTTGGCAGTAACCAATGGGGAGGTTTCCGTAAGGCCAAAGCCCTGCAACAGAAGGATACCAATTTCACGAAATCCCTTTACATAGAAAGGATCGAGCGGCGCACCCGCGCAAAGCATCATGCGGAAATTTCCGCCCAGCGCATCTTTGATAAACTGGAAGAATTCATCCCGCTTATCTATGCCTTGTTCCAGCAGTTCGTTGCTCTTGGCTATCAGCGCTTTTAGTTGTTCCTCTTGCCCGGTGGCCTGCGCATTTGCCCATATTTTTTTGTAAATCATCTCTACAAAGGCGGGCACTACAAACATGGCTTCCGGCTGGAACAACTGCAGGTTTTGCATGAAATACCGCAGGCTATCGTTAATGCAAATGGTGGTGCCGTTTGCCATCATTTCTACAATGCCGTGCGTCATTTCAAACACATGGTGTATGGGAAGTATGGACATGCTTACCTTGCCCACCTCAAACATTTGCAACCCACCAAGCGCCGCACACAGTATATTTTTTTGGCACAGCATTACGCCCTTGCTTTTGCCTGTGGTGCCAGAGGTATACAATATGGTGGAAAGCGCAGCAGCATCTACTTCTATGGCGTTGTAGGCATCAATTTCCGCACTGCTTGAGCCCTGCACCAAGGCATCGAACGACAACCAAGTTTCGTTCTCCTCTGGTGCGGCCATGCCAATAAAGTATTTCACACCCGGCGCCTTGGGCTGAATGCTGCGTACCTCCGCTTCCAACGAGGGAGCATATATCAGCGCTGCGGCCTCGCTATTGTTTAAAATATAGGCCATTTCATCTTCAGGAAGCTCTTTATCCACAGGAACAATTACGCTGGCACCACAAACAGTGGCAAAGTACGTGGCAATCCACTTGGCGCTGGTTTCGCCCATCACGGCAATTTTCCCGCCTAGCAAGCCCAGCTTTAAAAAAGCTGCGCCCAAACGCTGCACCATTTCGGCAAATTGCTCGCAGCTGGTATCTTTTATCCCACCATTTTCTTTCTCCCGAAACAACGGCCGCCCATTGTAATAGGCAGGGCAGTTTTGTAGCAGCTCTTTAAAATTTTTGGAATTCTCTGTTTTGTATAATGCGTATTCCTTCATAAAGTTACCTCCATTTTTTTATTTTCGTATTGTAAAGTTAAATGAAAATTGAGACCTTGCAACGCTTTCTGGTATC
>CAZQBV010000111.1:0-7111 GCA_964592125.1 uncultured Christensenella sp. | reverse complement strand
GCCTATGGCACGGATTAAAAACGTATAACGTTTTTAATCAAGAATTAGTATAATACCAATATATGCGAACGCGGGGTGTGAATTTGGAATTGGTATTAGATAAATTTCTGCCCCGAAAGAAATTCTCCCGGGGCAGAACGATCTGGTTTATGTATTGTAAAAGTTTTTACTCAGCTGCGGCTTCGGCAGGTGCTGCTTCTTCAGCGGGTGCTGCTGCAGCTCCGCCGTTTTCAGCGCGCAGTGTGTCCATCCAAGGACGGTTCAGGTCTGCAATGGAATCCAGTGTGCCCCAGCCGTCTACAACTGTAGCCAGTGTTTCCATAGAGATACCGTCTGTCAGCTGAGATGTTTTTACCAGCTGTGCGTCCAGTGTGTATTCAGCAGGTGTTTCTTCACCAGCCAATTTCAGCGCAATCAACCTCATGTTGGCAATACCAATCAGTTTGGGGTCTACAGCAGCTGTGGAAATCCATACATCTGGGTTTTCCTTCATCAATTTGATATCGTCGTTAGAAATATCAATTGTGAACATGGGAATGTCTTTGCGTCCTGCATCATTCAGTGCAATCAGCGCACCTTTTGCAAGTTCGTCATAAGAACCCCAAATAGCGTCTACAGTACCTTCCGGGTACTTAGGCAGAATGGATTCTGTCTTTGTTGTGGTGTCGGAAAGCGCTACGCTCATGTCGTTGGGGGCAATTAGCTCCAGTGTTTGAATCAGGCCATCTGCTTCATACTGTGCATATACTTCCTGACGACGATCCAGCGGAGGTACGCCAGGGCCAAACCACAATTTCAGTATTTTAGCGGGTTTGTTCTGTGTGTTTTCTACCAAGCTACCCAAAGACAGTTCGGCCAGTTTGTGGTCGTCCTGTGCTGTGGAAGTAACGCCTTCCAGCTGCTCGCCATCGGCTTTTCCATCTTTTAGGGGCAGTGTGTCAAATGTGGAAACCACCATGCCTTTATCCCGTGCTGGCTTCAGCATGTCATAAGAATATTCCAATTGACCGTGGGATACGATAAGGCCATCATAATCTTTCTGAATTACCTGTGCAACCTGCTCCTGCAACCTAGCATTGTCGCCATCGGTTACAAAAGTATCCACTGTGAAGCCAAAGGACTGGCCTTCAGATACGCAACCATCCAAGAATTGTTGTGTATGGTCGCCAGCTTGCAGGTTTCTTACAACAGCAATTTTCTTGCCGCCTGCAACGCCTTCGGGAACGGTTGCATCACCAGCAGCCGGTTCTTCAGCGGCCGGTTCCTCAGCAGCTGGTTCTTCAGCAGCCGGAGCTTCTGTAGCAGCTGGTTCTTCGGCAGCCGGAGCTTCTGTAGCAGCCGGTTCAGCTGCTGCGGATGGAGCTTCTGTAGCGGCTGGCGCCTGTGCGCACCCTACAAATGCTGTAACAGCCAGCACAACAGCCATCACTACAATAAGAATTTTTTTCATATACATGTTCCTCCTTTTATATATGTTTCATGTACATCACCCACACTGCATATGCAGTGCTTAATACCTATATTGAGTGCAGAAAAACCAATGAAAGTTATTGCGAAAATTGTGTCTTTTTTACTACAATATAGTCACAATTATGTAACAAAATGGCTTTTTTATGCGCTCAACTGAAAGCTATTTTAACCTCCTGCAAAGAATTTGTCAAACGGAAATACAAGGGTACCCATTCAAAAAAAATTCTAACAAAGTACACACAAAATTTACAATTAAAAATTTGATAATTAACAGGCTGTTTGCTATACTAAATTTGCTTTTTGTGATCTACTGCAGGTTCAGGCAGGCATCGGAATACGGTAGGGCCTATATTTGAATCTGTATCTATAGAATTTGGAAGCAAGCTATAAAAAAGAATGCTTCAATGCTTAAAGGATGTTATAGATGAAAAAAATTGGAATTTTGATTGTGTTGCTGGCTCTGCCGTTTGTTTTTTTTGCATGCGCTGCACAGCCTTCCCAGCAAAGCGCCGCGCCAGTTGCAACGCCGGTGCAGGAAGAAACAGGGGTGGGCACGGCATCGCCGCAGGTGGATTTATCTCTTCTGGATGAATCGTGGAAAGAGGTGGAACTGCCAGATGCAAACAGTGTGGTTTTCGTGCAGGCACAGGAAGGGGATAGCGGTGCCAGTGCCATGATGACCTACGAAAAGCACTACGAGCAGCGGGAAGCGGACGTGGCCTCGGATTTAAAAGTAAATGTGGATACGTATATCAACAAAACACTGCCCAATTCTATGGCAACAGCGCAAAGCACCCAGCCAGAATATTTTGAAATAGATGGCTACCCAGCCGCCTATTTCGAGGTAACGGGAAAGCTAACGTCGGATAGCGACGAATTTTTGGCAGCCACCACTTTTATTGCAAACGACAAGGGCATCTATTGCTTGCAGTTGCAATGCCGCAAAACAGCCATTGCAGAGTATCAGGCATTGTTTGAAGCAGTAAAAGACAGTATAAAGATGGCGTAGGCCTTGCTGCGGTGCAGTTGATTTTGTCGCAATTAGTATTTCGATACCTTGCTGTAGTTACGGTACCCTGTATATGCTATAATATTACATATATTGCAATTTGATAAAGTTGGTATTGTTAATGGATATGATTAGTCATGAAATGCTTAAGGTTTCCTTAGAGGCTCTAAAAAGTAGCTATCCGAGTTTTTTTCAAGATTTACTGGAACCTGCTACAAGAGAGACGTCTGAATTAGTTGCTCGTGTTCCAGCAGTTATTAATGCATGCTTTGCTGATGTTGATATATGGGTAATGAAGAGAAGGCAAAAAGTAGCTCTAATCCAAAAAGAACTACAGGAGCAGTTAAGTAGTGTACCGCCAGACCAAATTATAGAACCACAACAGTTCATCTTTGTTCCTGCAATTGAAGCTTTCTCATACTCGTATGATTCTGAGGAGCTTAAAAGTTTATTCTTAAATCTATTGGTTAAATCTATGCAAAAGGAATACGAGAATAAAGTACATCCCGCATTTGTAGAAATCATCAAACAATTATCTCCTTTAGACGCGTGCATTCTAAAGAAGATATCCGATTTAGAGTTTTGGCCTATTATTGATATTCATTACGAGGACAAAAAAGATGAAAAAATAGGCGGTGTTCTTCGCAGAAACATCACATGCATTGATGACCAAGACCACGCTAATGATCTTGTTTCCATGGCACTAGATAATCTTGAGAGATTTAAGCTTTTCAACGCTAAGGGAGGTCTTCCAGACAATCCTGTGTATACATCAATAACCTCCAGTAAACACTACACATCACTTTTTGCCACTTTAGAAGAATCTAATCCATCTCTGAATCTAGAACCTTTCTATAGAGGCATAGAGTTTTCTGATTTTGGTAAAAGTTTCGCAGCGATATGTCTGAATTAATATCTTCAATAAAAGTGTAATGTTGCACCTAGTATTGTTTAGACTAGTAGATTACTTTCTATGTAAGCTGTTAGAGCTAAGCAGCAAACGCTTGACAATACCCATATCTGCATGATATGATATGCAGACAAAAACAAAGTAGGAACTGCCCGTTTCTCACCTACCCACACCAGTGCGGTAGCGTTAAATAGCAAATACGTATTTATTACGGGCAGCCTGTGCTGTCCGTTTTTTGTTAATTCTACGTAAAAAGTCGGGGTGAAGCAATGGGCTTCAGTCCGCACAGCGCCGCAAGGCACACTACCAGATAGGAGGGACATTCCATCGCTAACGATCCGTTCATCAATGAACAAATAAGGGAAAAGGAAGTAAGGGTTATTGCTGCAGATGGTTCGCAGCTGGGTGTAATGAAAAGGGAAGATGCACAGCGTCTTGCCGACGAGGCCGATTTGGATCTTGTAAATATATCGCCCAAGGCAAACCCACCCGTAACCAAAATAATGGACTACGGGAAATTCAAGTTCGAGCAGGGGAAAAAACAAAAAGAGGCCAAGAAGAACCAAAAGACTGTGGAAATCAAAGAAATGCGCCTTTCCCCCACGATAGACCTTCACGATATGGAAGTAAAAGCCAAAAACGTTCGCAAGTTTTTAACTGCTGGCGACAAGGTAAAGGTTTCCATACGTTTTAGGGGGCGGCAGCTTGCCCATACCGACAAGGGCAGGGAAGTAATGACCAGCTTTATAGAAATGCTGGAGGATGTGGCCGCTGTGGAAAAGAATGCCAAAATGGAAGGCCGCCAAATGTTTATGGTGCTTACGCCCAAAAGCTGAGCTTGTTAAAAAAGCGATTTAAGAAAGGCCGGGGTTTTTGCCCGAAGGGTCGTTCTTTGATTGATAATTTATATCAGTTGCAAAATGCAAAAGCTGCTTTTAAAACTGATGTATCACAGAATTGTCCTTGTACACACTGCTTGCAGAGTTAAGGGCAATTCTTACAGTGTGTGCAAAAGCGCAAACTGCTATAAAATTGGATTGAGGAGGGCAGCAAAATGCCAAAAATGAAGACGCATAGAGGCGCCGCGAAAAGGTTCAGAGTTACAAAATCTGGCAAAGTGAAACGTGCAAAAGCGTATAAAAGCCATATATTGAACAAGAAGTCGTCTAAGAGGAAAAGAAATCTCCGCAAGGGTACATTAATCAGCGCTTCGGAGCAAAAAAACATTAGAATGCTGATTCCCTATAAGTAAGGAGGTAGAAAACAATGGCTAGAATAAAAAGAGCTGTAGGCGGGCATAAAAAGCGCCGTAAAATTTTAAAATTGGCAAAGGGGTATTTTGGAGCAAAATCCAAACAATACCGTTCCGCGAAGCAAGCGGTAATGAAATCCATGCAGTATGCATACGTAGGCCGCAAAAACAAGAAGCGCGAAATGCGTCGCTTGTGGATTGTGCGTATCAATGCAGAAGCAAGGCAAAATGGCATTAGCTATTCACAGTTTATGAATGGCCTTCGCCAAACAGGTATAGATCTAAACAGGAAAATACTTGCCGACATAGCTGTAAATGATAAGGCTGCTTTCAAAAAGCTGGCAGATACCGCAAAGAAAAAGGTACAGGCATAGGCTGGATTTGGCATCAGCCCACCAGTGGGCGGCTGGAACATAGCAAATCTGAAAGCGTGTTTGGAAATAATTTGGGAGATTAAAGGGGTTTTATCATTGAATAGGGTAAAGCTCCTTTTTTACAGATATGAAAGAGATAATCGGAAATACAAACGAATATATCAAGCTGCTGAAATCCCTAAAGCAGAAGAAGTATAGGGATCAACATGGGCAATACATTGTAGAGGGCGCCAAAATTATAGAGGAAGCCATCAATTACGGTGCGCCTGTGGAAAGTGTTCTGGTAACAGACAAAACCAGTGGCATTGCGCGCCTTGCAAAAAGCCGCGACATTCGTGTGCTTTTGGTACCATATCAGTTAATAGAGCAGGTGGGCGATACCAAGGCGCCGCCAAAGGAACTTGCCTGCATTGCCAAGCAACCTTCCAAACCCAGTGTGGATGGGCGCTTTTATGTGGCGATGGACGATGTGAACGACCCCAAAAATTTGGGCAGCATCATTCGCACGGCGGATGCCATGGGTGCAGATGGCGTGTGGATATCCCCAAACAGTGCCGATTATTACGGCCCAAAGGCGCAGCGTGCGGCAATGGGCAGCACATTTCATATGCATGTGGAGGTGTGCGAGCTAGCCAGTAGGCTGCATAAATTCCAAAAGCTGGGCGGCACAGTAATAGCTGGTGGATTGGCTGGCGAGGGCAAGCTGCAGGATGGCTACAGCAAGGCCTGTGTGGTAATTGGAAACGAAGCGCGTGGGGTTTCTGCAGAGGTTTTGGCACATGCCAATCAGCAATTTACCATACCGCTGTATGGCAGGGCGGAAAGCCTGAATGCTGGTGTGGCTGCGGGCATACTATTGTACGAGGTAAGGCAAAGATTAATGCGGGACTAAGATCAATTGAAAGTGGAAAGTGCAAAGTCAAGGGATTAAGTAAGATCAAGTTTGATTGTGAAGTGCATTGAAAGGACAGGTTTTATGAATAGCGAACAAATTGTAGATAACGCGAAGCGGGAGATTGCTGCTTGTGAAGGCAGTGCCCAGCTGAATGACATTCGCGTAAAATATTTGGGAAAAAAAGGGGAGATTAGCCTGTTGATGAAGCAAATGGGCGGCCTTCCCCCAGAGGAACGCCCGGCGTTTGGTCAAAAAGTGAATGATATGCGAAATGCTGTGGAGGAGGCGCTTTCTGCCAAGCAACAGCAATTGGGGCAGGCCGAGCAAGCCGCCAGATTGCAGGCAGAGCGGGTGGATATTACCTTGCCCGGCAAGGCGAAAAAACCGGGTGCTCTGCATCCCTTAACGCAGGTGTATTACGAGATACGCGAAATTTTTATGAGCATGGGTTTTGATGTGTTTGAAGGGCCGGAGGTAGAGCTGGACAAATACAATTTTGAACTGCTGAATATGCCAAAGGATCACCCAGCGCGGGACGCACAGGACACTTTTTATGTCAGTGATGATGTGGTGCTGCGCACGCATACCTCTCCGGTGCAGATTCGCACAATGCTGAATCAAAAGCCACCTATCCGCATGGTTTGCCCGGGGCGCGTGTATCGTTGCGACGATGTGGATGCCACGCATTCCCCTGTGTTTATGCAAATAGAGGGGCTGGTGGTGGATAAAAACATCCGTTTTTCCGATTTGAAGGGTACGCTGACTACTTTTTTAAAGAATTTCTATGGCGAGCAGGTGCAAACCAAGTTTCGTCCCGGATTTTTTCCCTTTACAGAGCCCTCTGCAGAAGTGGATGTTACCTGCACGGTGTGCGGTGGCAAGGGCTGTGCGGCCTGCAAGGGGGTTGGCCTAATGGAAGTGCTGGGCTGTGGCTCTGTAAACCCCGTTGTGCTGCAAAATGTGGGCATAGACCCCAATGAATACAGCGGCTTTGCCTTTGGCATGGGTATAGACAGGCTGGCAAACACAAAGTATGGCATTACGGACATTCGGTTGCTATACGAAAATGATGTGCGCTTCTTGGGTCAGTTTGTGTGAAGGGGGAAAAGTAAATTATGTTAGCACCATATAGATGGATTAAGGACTATGCCGATGTTTCTTCGGATGTGAAAACACTGGCGGATAAAATGGTAATGACGGG
>CAZQBV010000110.1:0-7222 GCA_964592125.1 uncultured Christensenella sp. | reverse complement strand
TGTGCTGTTCTTCACCAAAGCTGCTGGCGCTGAAAAGAGTCGTTTGGGGGGTTAAGGGAGGGGGTCTAAGGGGGAGGGATAGGGGGAAATCGAAATCCCCCTAGCCTCCCCCTTTTTCCTGCAAACGTACCCCTTCATTAATAACGTTTTGATTACGGGGCTTAATGATGCAGCGCAGTTTCCTGCTCAATCCAGCTCATCAATAAAGTAAACCCTCTCGTTGTTGCTCTCCTCATCGCTGGAATACACCATCCGCAAAAACCAGCCAAGCCGCTGGCTCATAAACACATCCACGCTCATTCCGTGGCTGGAAAACATCGTGTGCGCCATGCTGTATATGCTGTCTGCTATTTCTCTGGGCGTTTCCGCCCTTCTACGTTTTTTGCTGTTGGTGTCCCCACAAATGCTTCTATAATGTTCGCGTTATAGTCCCTCCACGCCTGCATAATATCCGCCAGTGCGCATTGCTTTTTCATTTCCTCCACGGGCGCGTTCAAATGCTCCGCCAAAAGATCCATTGCCGCCAGCCCCGCCGCTTTGTCTATCAGCACATTCTTATCTGCATATTTTTCGGTAAATTCTACCGAAAGCAGCCAGTCGCCCACAGTCAGTGGTTTGTTGCAGTATTCTTTCTTATCTATCACTATTTTAATATCTTTCATTTTTTAAACACTCCTGTTTTCTTATTTTTTTGTTTTTTTCTCTTGATCTTTTCTCTTGATCTTTTCTCTTGATCTTTTCTCTTCACTTTCCACTTTCCATTTTCAACTTTCCACTTTCCACTGCCCTTCCAAACACTCCATTGTAGAAAAGCAAAGGGGGCATTGTCGCCCCCTCCCTTCTCTCAGCGCCTCGGAGTGCGAAAGCGCCTTACCCAGCATTACACAGTGGGTTCAAAATCCGGGTCGGAAAACCAGCCGTCTATCGGGCTGGAAATCGCCGAGATTGACATAGTTACTTTCGGGTCGTTGCTCTCCAGTTGTCTGCGTTTCAGGCCGTCAAACACCCTGTTCTCTGCGGTAAACACCAGCTCCCTGTCATTGAACGACACGCCGCTGCCGCTCTTGGTGGAATAGGTCTCCGCATTTTTGGAAAATTTGCCTTTCAGCACCCAAATAAAGCGATAGCTGCCGTCACTCTTCTGCGAGCGCCAGCCCACAGCCACCTCGGGCGCGTTGTCCGCAACGCCTTCTTCTATCACGCCGCTGTCCTTATATTCCAGCCCCAACAGTTTGGAATAATGCTCGGGCAGCAGGTCTGCCACCTTAATGGTGACGGTGGTTGTGCCATCCGCGCTGTAGCTCACATAGGTGCCGTCATCCGCGTCGTAGGTTGCGCTTTGTGTAGATGGGTCATACCCAATGTTGTTCAGCCCGGGCAATCTAAACGGCTTGCCGTAGGCTGCGCCCGAATCGCCGTCGCTTTGCACCTCTGCTACATAAAGAAGGTCTACGCCTATCTTTGGTACTGGTTTTCTGTTCTCTGCCATGTTCTTTTCCTCCTAATAGTTTTTTGTTTTGTATTTGTTCTTTCTTTGTTCCTGCCTTGTAAATTTGCCCCGCCGCCGCACAGCTGAAAATTGGGGTCTTTCTTTTCTTTCCCTTTTTCCCTCCAACGGCAGAAATTTTTCAATTGTAAGCATTCAGCCAGCAAGCAAGCAATTTTCAAACAAAAGAGTTTTCTTCTGCACTTGCCGCCGTTATTCAACACTTGCCATCAGGTTTCTTCCCTAAAAAACTCCAAAACCCAAGTCATCGCAACTGGGCAGTGGGGTTCTCTTTCCCCTGTGCATCCACTTTTCATAGCCCACCCCAACTTGTCTTCCCCCAAAGGAATACTCCGATAGCCATTCTGGCAAGAATCGTTTGGGGGGTTAAGGGAGGGGGTCTAAGGGGGAGGCATAGGGGGAAATCGAAATCCCCTAGCCTCCCCCTTTTCTTGCAAGCGCATCAAATTCAAGTACTGTCCGCAGCATATGCTTTATGCTCCATCACTGCTGGTCACATAAAAATTCTGCGCAATCCGCACCCTTCCGGTCTCATCCACACCCAATGGCACAATGCCACTCAATGCAGGCGCTATCCTGAAATATTGGGAACCATTCATCACAATTCCCGGTGCGTCCTGCTCATCCTCTTCAAATCCCACTCGGCTCAACACATCGTATATCGCCTGCAGCTTGCCGCGTGCCTGGGGGTAGTTGTTCTTTGCCCGGCACACCACTTGCAGCCCAGGTGTCTGTAGTCCTGCCAGTTGGTTTCCCATCTGCCCTTGGTATTCAAACAGTGCCACACAGCTATCCGGCGCGCTGGGCAGCATCCCCAAAAAGATGTCTTTCCCCAGCGTCCCCAGCCCTTTTTGCTGTAGGTATTGCCCTATGTCTTCCAGCATCATTTCTTCATCCCCCTTCTGGCGGCAGCGCCCAGTCGCTGCACATACTCGCCCACATTTTCGTTAAACGGATCTTCCAAAAACTTTGCTTTTCCCTGTGTGTGATTTAGGCTCAGGTCTTCGTGCTGCGTCATGGCATAGGGCAGGCTATATCCCACCTGCACCCTTCCACTGTCTATTTCGCTGCTGTCCACTGTGCAATTCATGCGCAATGCACCCGTTTCTGTTGGCGCTTCGCTTACAGATCGTGTTTTCAGGTCTTCCGCTATCTGCAGCAGCTCGGTTTTCATCTCGTTTGCCACCGCCTGCGCCACAGCATCGCCCCGCCACACAAAGCCCGCACCCATCACAGGTACACCTCCACGCCAATCAGGTCACAGTGTTTGTCCAACATATTCATCACTGCCAGCACCGTGGTGCCATCCAGTTTGTCCTGTGGCTCCACACCCGCTTGGCAAAACACAGTGGTGTCCGAAACTACTTCATTGCCCAGGCTGTCACGCACCATCCTTGCTTTGCGTTCTTTTCTTGCCGCAATTGCGATACCTTCGCTATAGGTTGGCTGTGCATAAGCATCCTGTCCACTCTTTCGTTCCCAATTCACACTGTCGTTTAGGTACAGCTTCATCCGTTGTTCATACATCACAAAGTCCCTCCGTTACCGCCCGTTTCGCTTTCGGTTTTTCCCGCGTGTCACCGCGTTTCAAATCCACCGCACACATAGGGCTCAATCAATTTTTGTGCCGCCTTGCTGGCAATCGTCGCCTCTAGGCTGTCCGGCCTTGCCAGCGCCAGCTGTTCGCTCAAATGCCCAATGGAATAGGCCGTCACCGCTCCGGTTCTTGTTTGCCGCAGCATGCTGTCCTCCCCCGGGCAGGCCAGCTCCAGCGCCTCCAGCGCCTGCGCCATGCAAATCACCCCGGGCGTTTCACAGCTCTCCTCACTGTCGGCTCTTCCCATCATTTGTCGGGGGAAAGCCATCGGCTGCATAGGGTCTTTTTTCACGCCGCGGTATATCAGGCCGTTCATCGCCATTGCCGCCCGCCGCAAATACACCTCTTTGTCCAGCGCATCCAGGGCTTCCCAGCACAGTCGCGCCGCATCCTGCATCGGGCAGTGCATCGCAACTGCGGCATTGGCCTGCTCCACACTCACATAGCTGTCTTTTCCCACTACAATAGCCATACTGTTACTTTCCTTTCGGCGGCTGCTTTTTCTGCACACTTTCGTACCGCTCCGGCAGCTTTTCGTATTGTTCCATCACCACCGGGTTGTCTGTTTTCAGCAGATTGCCTGTCCTTTTATCCCTGTATGTCTTCATCTTGTTTCCTCCGCTATGCTTCTTTATAGAAAATCAAATCCGGGGTTACTGCCTTTGTGCCGTAGTAGAAAAACAACTCCACTGCATAGGCTTCACTCAGCGGTATTTTTTCTGCCGCATAGGGTTTTGGGCGAACAGGCTGTGCCACAGCGCCCTGCGCCATAATCACAAAATCTGTGCCCGCCGGCAAATACACAGAGGAATAAATATTCACACCGTGGAATGTGGTAATGCTTTCTGCCGCGGTATCCACATTGCCATTATTGGCAGTGCGGTCTACAAAGTCGCGTATCTTTCCATAGAACATGGGGCTTGCCACCACATGAATCATATCGCGGGAAACACCATCCACATAGTCATTTTGAGTGCTTTCCAATTGTTGAATTGCCGCTTCCAGCAGTTTTGCCGCATCTGTTTCTGCCGATGTAAAGGCTGTGCCCTCGGCCACCGCTTCCGCAAAGAACGAACGCTCCAGTTCACGTGTCATTGTCATCACGTGGTTTTGCGCCCTGTGTGCCAGCAGTCCTTCCACGCCATAAAATGCCGCGTCCTTGTCCTCCAGCTCTTCCACTATTTCCTTGTTCTTGTCAATTGCCACTGTCACGGGTTTTGCCCGCAGTGCGTCACCCTTGTTTGCCGCCCGTGCCGTGCCGTAGTTTTTGCTTGCCGCGTTCACAAAACGCTTCGCCTCCACTGTGCCCGCCTCTGGGCTGCCCGAAAGGTCTACATTCTTCATTGCGGAAGAAACCGTAGCCTTCTGAATGTTTTCTATCACTTTTCCGTAAAGCTCCGCAAGGTAATCCTTGCCGCTTGGGTCCAGCAATACGCTCAAGCTTTCTATTCTTGCCATATTCTCTTTCTCCTTTTTTCCTGTTTTTTGTTGTTACGTTGTCAAATAATCACTGGTGGCTGTTTTCGTGCGGTTTCCTTGGTTTCTGCCGGGTTGCCGCCTAAGTTTGGCAAATTGGCAACACTCGTTTTCCAATAGGGGTTCCGCTCTGCCACGTCCAACATCGCTTGCTGCACGGTCACGCCTTGTGCCGCGTACGCTATGGCCAGTATCACCGCATCATCCAAATGCTCCAGGCCAATGCCCGCATCAATACCTGCCAGTTTCGCTTCCGCTTCCTGCTGCAATTTCATTATTTGCAGTGTAGCTTCCTCTGTGGCTTTTTGCTGTGGGTCTGCGCCCGCATCCATTTGCTGGCCTTCCTTCCACTGCTGCCACTCGGCCACTTCCTCTTTGCTGGGCATGCCTTTCAGCTTTTTTGCCAGCATAGCGTCTGCTATTTTCTGCGCCTCGTTCTTTGTGCCACCTTCTCCCGTTTTTGGGCCGTCGCCATACGCCTGTCCCTGTTCCTGCTGCTGCATCTCGTCCTCTTCTTTCCTGCCAGTTCCGCGTACCAATTTGTTTTCCAACATCATTGCCTCCCATTTAAAGCCCGTCGGCTATATCTATTTGAACTCCCTTTTTACAGGGGAAATTCCTCAGTCTCCTGCACTTTGTGCATCTCAAAAAAAGGGCACAAAAAAACCGCCGTACATTTGAACCAGCGGTTGCTATTATTCTCTGAGCTTCATTAAGTCTTTCAGATAAAATTGACCTAGCTGTTAACTCATCGTTATAATATAACTATTGTAGTTATAATTTTTTTCGAAACATGTCAAGTTCTCCAATATATTATATTGTTCAATTTGATTTGCTAGATGTTACTCTTTTGGGCTCTTAGCGTTCTAACGAGATAACATCGATATCCTAATCTTTTATTGTAAATTTTATTCTTTCTCCAACATCCACGCAGCAATTAATAAATTGCCTCCCATATTCACCAAGAACAATAGAACTTTTAATATAGTTTACTTCAATTCCTACTCTACTTTCTTCTATCAAGCTACGCATGAAAAATTGTAATCTAGCATTCAGTTCTTCATAAATTGCCAAAAAATCAAACTCTTTTTTTCCCGTTTCGTCAAATAAAATATATTCATCCATTCCTCCATTACCATCTTCTACACATTTTCCACAGTTACATTTTATGAGATTAAACGAAGCTAGTCGCTCTATACTATCTGATATTTCATCGCCATTCGCTTCTATCTTAAATTGTCTATGGAGTGGAACTTCTAAATAAGGAATCCATTTTGGTTTACTCCTTAGCCCAAGGGGAATCCGTTCATCATTGCCATCCTCACGTATTACAAAAATATCAGGATTTATTGCAATAATTGATTGTCCATATTTTGTTATATATGCAATTTGTTCCAAAATTTTTGCATCAAGCGGGCTCATGAGCGATATTGTGTTCGCAAATGAAGGATGTGCTGCTTTATCAATATCCATAGAAGATGCCAATAAATTAAGATACATTTCACGTAATTCTTTTTCATCTATTGTATATCTTAATGCTTCCAAAATTGGGCCAGCCATATATAACTTGGGCTCACATTGTTTTTCAACGGGTATTTGAATAATTTTATTCTTCAAATCATTCTCAAAAGACTCTAATTTATATTTGTACGTCAAATTTGCTTTTTTAACTGGGTGAAGTATCACTTGATTAAACCACCCAATTACTGTTGCTAAAATACCATCCACCTGTTCAACAGTTTCTGGAACTACTTCTTTTGATATTTTCGCAGCTTCGATAATAGTCTTCGAAACTTCTATGGGATCATTCATAATTTTTCCCTCACTTTTACATTAACCCGCAGCGACCGCCGCAAACAGCAGCACCAACTACACTAAGCACCCTACTGTCTTCATAATTCAATTCCTCATTTTTGTAGTATTTTACAGTTATGTATTCTATTTTCATATTCAGTATACCCCAGCCCACTGCAAAATCCAAGCACTATTTTAGCGTATTTAACCCTATATAGTCACTTTCCGTGCTTGCCGCCACAGTATGCATAGCCAGCTATAAACCCTTCTATAAAAGAGTTTTGCGCAACCACTTCGGGGCTAACACTGCAAATGTTTTGCCTGTTTCGCTGCACGAATCCGTCCAGCTTGTCAAACAATGCGTCTTCTTCCGCATCTCCCCATCCCTCGGGAAAGTCTTCTTCCGGCTCTGTTTTCATATGGTGGCCTCCTTGCAATATTCTCACAGGAAGTAAAGCCCCGCATAATATAAAAAAACGCATGAAAGAATCTTATCCTCATACGCATACTGTTTGCTAATATTTTCTGCCCCTCTTGTGACCGCTGGTAAAAATTGATATAATCAAGTGGCGCGGTGCCCAATAGGGTTGCGTTGTGGTGCTTATTCACCTTCTACAGCAGGGTCGGGGTGCTGCAACACTCCGGCCTGCCGCGCATTATATTCATACCGTTGCAGGGCTGCGCCCTGTATTTTTATTCTAGGTTATTTAGCAACAATTGTCAATGGGCATGTTCTGTACTTTGCCGCAGAAGGCACAGTTGCACCACACCATTCGCTATCTTCACATCCCACCATCTGCCTCTAAAACAACACAATCTTTAGCAACCACCACGACATCACCAGCCCA
>CAZQBV010000109.1:0-7373 GCA_964592125.1 uncultured Christensenella sp. | reverse complement strand
TGATATGGCCATATTGGTGTTGTTTTTAACCACGGGCATTCGTGTATCAGAGCTAGTTTCACTGAATATAAAGGATATCGATTTCAAAAACAACTCTTTTGTGGTAACGCGCAAGGGTGGCAACCGTGTGATGCTGTATTTTGACGATGAAACGGCGACAGAATTGACAGAGTACCTAGAGGAACGCAAGGCACGGGGTACTTACAGCCTCCCCTCCCCTCTCTTTTTATCCATGCAGGACAAACGCATTACAGTGCGTGCGGTAGAAAATATGGTTAAAAAATATGCCATGATTGCCGCACCGCTAAAAAAAATCTCGCCACACAAGCTGCGCAGTACCTTTGGCACTATGTTGTATGGTGAAACAGGAGATATTTATCTTGTGGCGGATGTGCTGGGTCACAAAGATGTAAATACCACTAGAAAACACTATGCTGCCATGTCCGAAGACAATCGCAGGCGTGCTTCCAAGGCCATTAAGCTGCGAAAATAGGTCATCCGTTTATTTATGAAACTTTTGCAGTTCATCCAGTGCGTATAGTATACCCAATTTGGCATGCTCGTATGTTAATGCTCCTTGCATATAGGCACAGTACGGTTCACGTATGGGTGCATCTGCTGTCAATTCTATAGAGGCTCCTTGCACAAAGGTGCCTGCCGCCATAATTACCTTGTCTTGGTAGCCGGGCATATCCCATGCATATGGCACCACATGTCCATCCACTGCCGAAGCGCGTTGTATACCGCGTACAAATGCCGTAAGCGGGTCTTCACTGCCAAACAATATGGTTTGCGTAATATCACCGCGTGTATCTTGGTAGGCAGGCATGGTTTTGTAGCCAAGCGTTTCAAACACCGCCGAGGCTAAAATAACGCCCTTTAAGGCTTGAAGTACAATGTGCGGCGCCATAAAAAGTCCCTGAAAAAACTGCTGGTATCCATAGGCGTACGAGCCTATTTCCCTGCCAATACCTGGTGCGGAAAATCGGTTCTCCACCCTTTCCACCAAGTGCTTACGCCCGGCGATATAGCCGCCAGTAGGCGCAAGGCCACCGCCGGGGTTTTTGATAAGGGAACCGGCTATCAAATCTGCGCCAACTTCGGTAGGCTCGCTAAAATCTACAAATTCGCCATAGCAATTGTCCACCATATAAATTTTATCGGGGAATTCATTTTTCAGTGTGCCTATCGCCTGTGCAATGGCCTCCATAGTAAAAGCGCCCCGAATGTCGTATCCCGTAGAACGTTGCAGGTACACCATTTTAATGAAATTGGCTTCACGAAGCTGCTTTTGTGCCGCATCTAAATTCATTTCGTTGTCAGCAGTTAGCGGCACATCAATAAAGCGAATGTCCATTTCCTCCATAGAAGCAGGGCTTCCTGCCAATGTACTGCATAGGGTATCGTAGGGCTGCCCTGTGATGGAAAGAACCCCGTCCCCCGGCCGCAGTACCCCAAACAATGCGGTACTAATGGCATGGGTTCCACTCATCAGCATGGGCGATGCAATGGCATCTTCTGTGCCAAATACATCTGCAAACACTCGGTATAGCTTGTCCCTGCCATCATCGCCATATCCATAGCCTGTGGATGGATAAAAGTGCCTGCTGGCCACTTCGTTGCGTTTAAACGCTTCCAATACTTTTAGTTGGTTAAACTGTGCAATTTCCTCGTAGCGCAAAAAAGTGGACTGCGCTTTTTTTTCACAATCCAACACCAGTTCTGTTATGCTAGCCGGAATTTTAAATTGTTCTTCTATATAGTTTACAAAATCCATAAATTACTTTCTGCCACCTACTGCCTATTGTCCAAAAAACTACGCATCATTTTCCTGCACGTTTGTATTTACATCTACCTTTTCCACAGGTGTTATTGTGGAAATAGCATGTTTGTACAGCACCATCTGCTGCCTTGTTTCTGCTTCTAATAAAATCACAAAGGAATCAAAACCACGCACCCTTCCCTTTATTTGAAAGCCATTCATCAAATGAATGGTAACGGTGATGCCTTCCTTCCTCACTTTATTCAAAAATATATCCTGCACTGCTGTACCTTTTTGCATTGTTTCCCCCATCATCTCTCATCGCTTCTTTGTTGTTGCAGAATTTTCTCTGCCAACGCTTGCGTTGTTTCGTATTCTTGTATATCGTACCACACCATACGCGGGTCACGCCTAAACCAAGTCCCTTGGCGTTTGGCAAACCGTCGTGTATTGCGCTTCACCAGTTCCACTGCATCTTCCAAGGTGATTTGCTTCTCTAAGTACTCCACTAGCTCTTTGTACCCAATCCCCTGCATAGAAACAGGCTCTTTGCCATATTTTTCGTATAAATATTTCGCTTCAGCAAGCAGGCCTTGCTCCAGCATTTTATCCACACGTTGATTGATATTTGCGTACAATACTTCCCGCTCTGTTCTAAGGCCTATTATTCTAAAATCGTACTCTTTATTTACAGTGTCGAAATTGTACGTTTCTTCACCTTTGCCCAGTTTTGCAATTTCTATGGCACGCACTACGCGCTTTTTGTTATTTGGATGTATACGCGCTGCCGCTTCTTCATCCACTGCTTTTAGTATATCATACAGCGCAAGCGTATCCAACGCATTCAGTTCCGCCCGAAGTTCTGTATCTTCTTTTTTATCTGCAAACTGCAACCTATGCGTAATGGAATTGATGTACAACCCAGTGCCCCCCGCCAGTATGGGCAGCTTCCCTTTGCTGTGAATCTGTGCAATGCATTGCTTTGCCTGCTGCTGGTAAAGCGCTACAGAATATGCTTCACTAGGATACACCACGTCCAGCATGTGGTGGGGTATGCCCTGCCTTTCTTCCATAGTTGGTTTGGCAGTACCAATGTTCATTTCCCTGTATATTTGCATGGAATCCGCAGAAATCACTTCCCCGCCTAGGCGCTGTGCCAGTGCTACTGCCAGTGCAGTTTTGCCTGTAGCGGTAGCTCCTGCCACCACATAAACACTCTGTTTCATACCAACCTCTTAAAGCCCTTTTGCAGTTCGCTTTTGGTCAGCGCTATGGCAATGGGTCTGCCATGCGGGCATGTGGGAATCGCATCCATCTGTGTAATGTCGTCCATCAGCGCTGCTATTTGCTCCTCTGCCAGACTGTATCCCGCCTTTATACTGTGCTTGCAGGCGGCCTGTATCACCTTTTCTCTTGCAAGCAAAACATTTTTAGGGTTATTCTTTATTTCAAACACTACCTCATCAGTCAGGCTATCCATACCCGATTGTTCTACCTGAGTGGGCAATGCAGAAAATTTATAGGTAAGCGGCCCAAATTCTTCTATCTCAAATCCCAATTGTTCCAGCAATTCTATATGGCTGCTCACCAGCTCAAAATCTGCGGGGCTAAACTTTTTTATATAGGGCGTCAACAGTTGCTGCGATGTACCCAGTCCCTTATTTACATTCTCTTTTAGCGTTTCATAGGTAATGCGCTCGTGCGCGGCATGTTGGTCTATTAAATACAGTGTGTTTTCGCATTCCACAATCAAATAGGTTTGAAACGCCTGCCCAATCACAGTGTAATCCACCAGCTGGCGCACATCCTGTATTTCGGTTTGCACGGCTAGCTGCTTTTCCTGTGCCTGTTCTATTACCTCATCCATAATTTTTTCAAAATGCTTGGAATTAATTGCATCCGCAATCTTTCCAGAGGAATCGGCAGCAGTATGCAGCTTATTGTTTAAATATTTGTCAGAATTCAACACAGGTAATTTAGTTGCTGTTTCATGGCTTTCAACTGCCGTATCCAATGCTTGTGTTGGTTTATCCTGCGGCAAGGGGAGCGCCTTGGCAACTGCCTCTTGCTCTGTTTCTGCAAAATGAGCAGCAGCTTCAGGCGCCACTTCCGTTTCCCTACGCGGTTCTGGCACTATATTCAGCGGCAACATTGGCGGAAGGTTGTCCCATAGAGCTTCTCCCACTGCGGTTACAATGGATTCGCGTAGGGCAGCATCGTTGGAAAAGAGCACCTGTGTTTTGTTCGGGTGAACGTTCACATCCACCCATTTGGATGGCATGGTAATATGCAATACAGCAAAGGGATAGTGTGATTTCAACAATCGCTCCCCATAGCCTTGCACCAGTGCCTCGTGCAGCAATTTGGATTGAATATACCGTCCATTCACAATAAAAGTAATATTGCCAGATGCCTTGTTTAAAAAGGACGGCCTAGAGATATAGCCGCATACAACAATGCCGTTTTCTTCGTGCCGCATTTCCAGCACTTTGTCTGCAATGTCAAAACCATACACAGCAATCAGCGCATCCAGCAGCTTTCCGTTGCCCGAGCTATGGTAAACCACTTTGCCATTGTTGATGTATTTTATGGAAAGTTCTTCATGGGAAAGGATCAGTCGAGAAACCACATTGCCCACTCGTGCCGCTTCGTTGCGCGAATTCACCAAAAATTTTTGCCGGGCAGGCACATTGTAAAACAGCTTTTCCACTTTTACAGTGGTTCCTTCGGGCAAACCTGCAGGCATGATAGATTTTCCACCACCACCATTTATTTTTAGTACAGTGCCGGAAATGCTGTCCTTAGTTCGGGTGGAAATGGTGAACCTAGAAACCGCTGCCATGCTAAACAGTGCTTCCCCCCGAAACCCTAACGTATCTATTGCATCCAAATCCGAAAAATCACGCACTTTGCTGGTGGCATGCTTTTCCACCGCCAGCTGTACATCTTCTGCCACAATGCCGCTGCCGTTATCCGTTACGCGTATGGCATCTCGGCCGCCATTGGCAATTTCTATTGTGATGGCACTTGCACCCGCATCTATAGAGTTTTCCACCAGCTCCTTCACCACACTAGCCGGGCTGGTAACCACTTCGCCCGCTGCAATGCGGCTGGCAACAGCGCCATCCAGTACTTTAATTCTGTTCATTGCAGTACTCCTCTGCCAGTTCCCCTTTTAGCGTATAAATCAGGTTCAGCGCTTCTATGGGGGTTAGCGTATCCACATTGGTATTTATCAGTGCCTTCATGCTGGCCGGCACTTCTGCCACTTCTTGCTGCAAGGGTTCTTCGCTGTTTGTAACAAAAGAATATGTATTTTGCTGTAGCTTTTTCAGGTGTTTTTTGGATTGCTGAATCACTTCCTTTGGCAGCCCCGCCAGCCGTGCCACCTCTATGCCAAAGCTTTTATCCGTACCGCCCTCCACTATCTTGTGCAAAAAGACAATTTCATGTCCAATTTCTCTTACCGCTACAGAACAGTTGCGCAGCCCGCTATGCAAGTTTTCCAGCTCCACCAATTCGTGAAAATGTGTGGCAAACAAAGTTTTGGCATGCACCTGTTCCATTAGGTATTCCACACTGGCCCAAGCGATGGAGAGGCCATCTATCGTGCTGGTTCCTCGCCCTATCTCGTCCAGTATCAATAGGCTTTTTTCTGTGGCGTTGTTCAGAATATTTGCCAGTTCGTTCATTTCCACCATAAAGGTACTTTGCCCTGCCGCAAGGTCGTCAGAGGCGCCTACGCGTGTAAACAGCCTGTCTACTAGGCATATGCTTGCACTGCTGCACGGTACAAAGCAACCAATGTGTGCCATCAGCACAATCAGCCCTGTTTGCCGCATATAGGTGCTTTTCCCTGCCATGTTGGGGCCGGTAATCAGCAGCATATTGCTTTCACTCATATCCAGCTTCACGTCGTTGGGTACAAAGCCATCACCCAGCATTTTTTCCACCACGGGGTGGCGGCTGTCTTTTAGCTCCAGCACGCCATCCTCCGTCATTTTGGGGCGAACATAGCCCAGCTCTGTAGCAGCCACTGCAAAAGAGCTGATTACGTCTAGCACGGCCACTGCGTGCGCGCTGCGCTGTATGCGGTCAATGCTTTTTGCCAAGCTGCCGCGCACTTCCAGAAACACCTCATACTCCAAACGATTCCGCCTGTCATCCGCATCCAGTATTTTCTCTTCCATTTCTTTCAGTTCATCTGTTATATAACGTTCGCAATTTGCCAGCGTTTGTTTTCGGAAATATCTGTAGGGTACTTGGCTTAGGTACGACTTGGTCACCTCTATAAAGTAGCCAAATACCTTATTGTAGCTAATTTTCAGGTTTTTGATGCCAGTGGCTTCGCGTTCTCTGTTTTGAAGCTCTGCCAGCCATTGCTTCCCACCTTGGGTGGCTTCTATCAGGCCATCAATTTCATTGTGAAAGCCGTGCTTTATAATGTTGCCATCCGTTATGCTGATGGGCGGATCTTCGCAAATTGCCTGCTCCAATAATTCTGTCAAGTCCCCCAGCTCATCTATATCTGCATAGATACTTTGCAACAAGCCGGCTTGCGTATTTTGCAGCAATTCCCGCAGCTTTGGCAATGCCTTTATGCTTTCTTTTAAGGACAGGCAATCTCGTGCGTTTATGGTGCCATAGGATATTTTCGCAATAATACGTTCCAAATCATAAATGCCACGCAAGTGTTCATTTAGCGCATCCTTCAAGTAAATATTATTCTCAATTTCCGCCACTGCATCCAGCCGCGCATTGATAGCGTCCAGTTCCTTTAGTGGCTGCAGTACATATTTTTTCAGCAACCTCGCACCGGGGGCTGTTTTTGTTTTATCCAATAGCCACAGCAAAGAGCCGCGTTTTTTTGCGGTCATAATCGTTTGTGTCAGTTCCAAATTGCGTATGGTAGAGCTGTCCAATACCATATATGTATTGTCTTTTAATGTCACAATTTTGTTGATATGCAGCAGTGCATTCTTCTGTGTATCTTGCAAATATTGTATCAAAGCACCCGCTGCACAAATGGCAGTATTCATGCCATCACAGCCATAGGCAGACAGGCTTCCCACCTTAAAATGTGCCAGCAATGCCTGCTGTGCGCTCCCCGCGTCGTATGCCCAATCGTAGTATGGGTTTACAAAAGCCTGCCGCAGCTGCATCTGCTGCTGTAATTTCAACATACCTTTTATGTCCGAATCGGGCGATATAATTTCCTTGGGATTAATGCGAATCAGTTCATTCAACAGCTTCTGCTCGCCCTCACATTCCACCATACAAAATTCGCCTGTGGAAACATCGCAGTAGCATAGGCCAGTTTTTTCTGTGTTACGGTATACGGAAAGAATATAGTTATTCTCCGTTTCGTTCAGCATATTGTTTTCCACAACTGTGCCAGGGGTCACCACACGGGTGACACCACGCTTTACAATGCCCTTTGCTGCCGAGGGATCTTCCAACTGATCACAAATGGCTACTCTGTAGCCTTTTTCTACCAAACGGGCAATATAATTATCTACAGCGTGATGCGGTATTCCGCACATTGGTGCACGTTCCTCCATACCGCAATCGCGCCCGGTTAGTACTAGCTCTAGCTCTCGGGAGGCTGTTT
>CAZQBV010000108.1:0-7414 GCA_964592125.1 uncultured Christensenella sp. | reverse complement strand
TGATTCCATCCAAAATGCAGAGCGTTTTGGAACTGCCGTATGGCAGTGATAGAAAAATTGTTTTGGGTTTTTCTATCAGTGTATCGTATTATTTTTCAAAACACTGTTGCAAACCTCGCCAATCGTGTACAATAAACTATCCTGAAAAACAAAGGAGCTCACACGCAATGACAAACAGCAAAACCTACCAATTTGAAGCCGAAATAAAAAAGGTGCCGGATATGGACGGCGCTTATGTAGAAATACCCTTCGATGTGAAAACCGAGTTTGGCAAAGGACGCGTGCCTGTGTTGGCAACCTTTGACGGGGTGGCTTATACGGGCAGCATTGTAAAAATGGGCACGCCTTGCCACATCCTAGGCATTCGGAAGGACATTCGGGCAAAAATAAACAAACAAGCAGGGGATATGGTTCTTGTAACCATACAGGAACGCTAAAGCGCTGCCACGCGGAAACAGCGCAACACCGGCAGCGCTATTCCCCGCCAACACAAGCCATTTGCCTTTATTTTATCGTCACTCCGGCAATTTTGCCGCCACGCGTGCCCACCACCACTTTGTTTCCGAACACGGCGGGCGATGCCTCTATATTGGAGCCAAGGTTGATTGTATCCAGCAATTTGCCTGTTGCGCCATCTATCAAATGCATGTTGCCCTTGCTTTCACACTGCACAATATAGGCGTTTCCATCCTCTGCATAAATGCACACAGGCGAGCTCCACGCATAGTAGGGCATATCCATCACCCAGCGTTCTTCGCCTGTTTTTTTATCCAGCGCCACCAAAAGCCCCTTGCGTTTGAACGGCGTGCGCGCCACCGGCACAATCAGCAGGTCTGCAATGGGGCCTTTGCCCACTATGGGCGTGGCCTGCACGCCACCCGAAACACCATGTACCGAATGCGCCATATATGGCTTTTCCCAAACAATCTCGCCCGTTATCGCATTCAGTTTGTACACAGACATTTCGCCTGTCCATGTGGCTTTGTCCATTTCCCAATGCAGCGAAGGCGCTACATAAATATATTTCTCGTTGTTTTCGGTAATTTCCAAAACGGGGGTTGCGTTTGTGTCGTCCTTCACATCCTGCGCCCACACCAGCTGCATTGTATTGATATCCAGACAAATCATATTGCCGCCATTGTCTGCAACGTACATATAATTTTCGTAATATACCGCACTGTCTTCAAAGCCCCACCAGTGGGAGGCCTCGCTGGTGCGCGGGGTAGAGTATGTCCATTTCAGAATGTCGGATGGACGAATGGAAAGCGCAGGTGCTTGGGCATCAAATGTGGTGTTTAGCTTCATGGTGTAAATAATATTGTTTTCACCGGGGTAAATTAGCGTATCTGTTTTCACATCCACCAGCGGAGAGCTGTCGTAGCCGTGAAAGATACGCGGAGAAAAAGGATCTTTCGCCCCAAATTCATACAGTTTTGTGCCATCCACAAGGCTGTAAATAAACGCCCTTGCATAGCCCGCTTCCCCTGCGGAATCTGGAAGGGAATCGCCAGCGCCCACAAACATCATGGGAACAGAGGGGTGCAGCGCGCCCGCCCCCTTAAAGGGTAGGCCAATTACAATATCGTCCCTTGTCTTTTTTCCGTCCTCTATATCCACAAAATACACATTGCCATCCATCGTTGCGTAAATTGCCTCTGTTAGCCCGGCTTTCGCTTTCTTCTCCGGGTAAAGATTCATGGCCTGCCTCAGCTCGTCATCCCAACGCACAATCAGTGGCTGGCCTGTCCACCCGCTGCCCGTCCACCGTTTAGAGCCTTTGCCCTTGCTCATATCGCTTTTTTCCAAAAAACCTGTGTCAATTGTCCAATACGATGGCTCAAACTTTTTTTCCACAATGTTTGGCGTTCCATAGCTGGCCGTGTTTCGGTAGTTGTTGCCACGGAAGGTAACAATGCCCTGCCAATTTGTGTACGCCTCTGCATTTGCAAAGCGAATGGGCTGCGGGCGTTCGTATGTGGCAATGGGCGTGCCATCCAACAGCAGTTTGGTTTGAAAGCCCATTGTTTCGGGCTTTGTATTTTCTGTGGCAAACGGGGTGTTTTGCTCTGCATGCTGCGTGGCCTGCGGGAAATGCCGCACGGGAATGTTCTCGCGGGTAACACGCTTTCCGCGCCGCCGCAGCCAATAATAAACGCCGCCAAGCAACAGTATGCCCAGCAAGATAAGTGCTATTGTTAGTATGATATATCCCATAAATCAAAATCCTCCGTAAAGTATACGATATGCCCATTCCCCTTTCAAATAACGCAGTCACGTTTTCTATGCAGGAATATTGTGCATACTGCTGCGCATATTCACGCTGGCGCAGCGCACAGTGCTATCTGTTTTCTTCTATTCTATTCTCTTTTGCCCTTTGTGGCAACCATCATTGTGTTTTCTGCGTTCCAGTTGCACAGTGGCACGCATCTACAATTCCTATTTTCTTTTCTACTCATAATAGGGTAAAATAAACGATATAAAAAGTAATGAGAGAGGAATGTATGGCAATTGCATAGCATTTGGTGGCGGTTTTCAACCAAATCACCGGAGCATGCAACTTTCCGTACCAAACAACATGAAGGCATTGATGAAAATAGACACATCCACACCTGCAGGCGCTTTGGAACGGCTAAAGCGGGGAAATGTCTACTACACACAGCAAATTTCCAGCCACCCTGCCCAGCTAACGCAGGAAATTCGGTTGCCCGTTTCGCAGCAAAAGCAAAAGCCATATGCCGTTATTTTGTCCTGTTCAGATTCTCGCGTGCCCGCAGAATACATTTTTTCGGCAGGCATTGGCGAGCTATTTGTGGTGCGGTCGGCAGGCAATATCATAGACCAAATTACTTTGGGCAGTATAGAATATGGCGCAACCTTTATAAAGGCATCGGTAATTGTGGTGATGGGGCACACGCATTGTGGCGCTGTGGAGGCCACGCTGGGCGGTGGCGAAATGCAGGGCAACATTCAGCGCATTGTGGATAAAATTCACGCCCACATTGGCGCGGAAACAAACCCCACCCTTGCCGAGGAACTGAATGTGCAAAAGGGTGTGGAGGAAATTGGCCGGTCGCCACTGATTCAGCAGCGCGTGGAAAGTGGCAAGCTGGCGGTTGTGGGGGCTATTTACAGCATAGAAAGCGGGCATGTTACCTTTCTGGAAGGGTAACGCAGCGCGGGGTGGCTTTCCCATTATTTAGATTTGAAAGGTGTTAGTGGAACATGACTGAAAAAGAAAATATGCTTGCGGGCGAACTATACGATTGTGGCGACCCAGAGCTAATAAAGCAATGGCACATAGCAAAAAACATTACCAAAGAATATAACAACTTGCCCTCGGACGATGCGGAATCTAAAGACAGGCTGTTGTTTGCGCTGCTGGGCGCAAGGGGCAAAAACCTTTGGATCACTGCTCCCTTTTTTGTGGATTACGGCAACAACATATACATTGGCGAGAACTGCGAAATCAATATGAACTGCGTTTTTTTGGATTGCAACACCATAACCATAGGCAACAACTGCGGCATTGCCCCCGGGGTGCAAATAGTAACGGCACTGCATCCCACAAATGCTGCCGACCGTGTGGGCATTGGCAAACAAGGGTTTGCCTTTTGGAAAACAAGCAGCAAGCCTGTTGCCATTGGCAATGATGTTTGGATTGGCGCGGGCAGTATTGTTCTGCCGGGTGTAACCATAGGCAACAATGTTGTGATTGGCGCGGGCAGCGTGGTTACGAAGGACATACCCGATGATACGGTTGCGTTTGGCAACCCTTGCAAAGTTTTCAGAGCAAACAAATAAGGCGTAGTGGAAAAGCATTTTTTCGGCTGGCATTGGGAAGCTGTTTTTGGCGCGGTCGGCAATCAATATTGTCGATCGCTTTTTCCATATTATGTATTTATTGCATTTATTTACTTGTGCAACGTGGAGTGATATAATTGTTGAGTGTACGTTCTAGTTGGGCTGGTTTGTAGATTGGCCATTTGGGGGAAGTCAGAGCAAAAGCGCACAATGCTAATTAGACGCAATTGGTGTAAGGTTAGATTATGGCTATAATATAACCACCGTGAAAAGTTCTGAGACGGTATAATTGTAAGGGAGCTATCAGTAATGAAAGACGAATGGATTAGTAGAATACATAAAATGTTGCTGAAGGAAGATGTTCAATTTAATACCGAAAAAGATAAGTGCTTACCGAGATATCTTGCAAAATACAGAAGTATAAATGAGTATTCAATAAATTCTTTAAAGAATGATACCGTTTGGTTTGATAAACCTTCAAATTATAATGACCCTTATGATTGCTCAATAACGATAACAGGTGAACTTATTAGAAACTATATCAATCAAAACATTGAGAAGTTGGAATCTAATATAGGTAGTAATTTTGATAGTAAGCAAAAAGTGGAGTTATACGATTTTCAGTTTTCTGGGTTGATTGATGAATTCAATGGATACATTCAAAATTCCTGTCTTATTTCTTGTTTTTCCGCTAAAAGCGATTCGCTGTTAATGTGGAGTCATTATTCTGATTCGCATAAAGGATTTTGTTTGGTTTATGATATTTCAAAAGTAGATACAAATAGTATGATAAGAAAAAATCTGTACCCAGTTAATTATGTTCAAAATAAATTTGATTTAGCATGTTATTTAGATGATGCCTTGAGTCCTGAATATCCCTGTGTTGCAAGTTTGTGCTGGAAAAATATGGAGTGGTCTTATGAAAATGAGTATAGGATAGTGTTACCTTGCGAAGCAGAAGACTGTCATCCCAAGCTATACGATTTCATTAAGCCAGTATACATCTTATTAGGATCTAAAATGGATAAAGAAGATAAAGACCGAATTGAAAATATTGCTTTAGATAGAGAAATCAAAATATTACATATGAGTTGTAATGCACAAAGGTATGCTTTAGACTCATGTGAACTTCTTTGGAAACGAAGAGAATGAAAGCTAAACATTTATAGAAATTTTAGTTTATTAAATGGCGATATCCTTTTGTAAAGGAAATACTGAATTCTCTAAATTCATATTATTAGATAAGCGTTGTAGCTATTTGCTTCATCTAATGTCTAATATCCACCTTCCACCCCAAATCCACAAACACCCAAAAAACCATGCCGTCACCGGCACAAAACACAGTTTATTTGTATGTTGCGTTTCATATCGTGCCGATAATGTGATATACTACCAACTTCCCAAAACCCTAAAATCTCGCCTTCCCACAGCATAAAAAAAAGACATGAACCCAAAATGTCCATATCCACAGAAAGATTTATCGGTCAATACCCCGTCCAGTAAGGACGCGCCCCAAAGGGGGGCTAGGTATTGACCCTAAATGCCCAATCTACCTACAGCTTTCGCCTTGTTCTATCCGAATAATCCTTGCGTGGCCGCCTTGCCGAGCTGGAAGAGTCGTAGTAATAAGTGCTGCGCTTGTATCTGGTTGCGGTTGTCGGCTTGCCTTTATAGCTGCCCCTGCTTTTTCTGGTGTGGGGCGCTCCCTTGTCCCTCATTATTTCAAAACGCGGGCGCGATTGGAACCCGCCAAACACAAATATGCGTATCAACACAAAGCCGCCCACGCCACCTGCGGGAATCACAATCCACAGCCACCAAAGGGATGGCGCTTCATTCACCGGCGCTGGCAATGCGTATTCTTCCTTGGTTTTCTTTTCGTCCCCCACTGCATACACACTGCGGTCGGCCACCAACTGCGTGCTGTACAGCTCTTCCCCGTTTAGGGTATAGGTCACCTTGCCCATTTGCTGCCCTTGGGTTATGGGTGCCACCAGCGGTGCGGTAATTTCCACCTTTTGCTCCACCTTGGTGCTGCCTTGGGCCAGCTCCTCTGCCAATGGTTTGTACAGCAGTTGCATGCCCGGCATTGCTTCGTCTGCCGCGCCACTTACGGAAAGCATCCCCTCCTGCGGGTCGTTTTCCGCAAATCCGGAAAGCTGCTTGGTTTCTTTCACCGGTGTTAGGTATTGGCTCATATCCGCCCATGCAAAATTGGCAAACCCATGCTCGAACAGGCTAATGGTAACGCCCCAGCGCTCTATGGCACGCTCCGATACATCCCCAAACGTGCAGGTAATCAAGTCCAGCCCGTCTTTTTGCGCACTGGCCACCAGGCAACCATAATAGGCATTGCCATTTACATTTTGCAGCATACCTGTTTTCATACCCGTTGCCGGTTCGTAGCGGAAATCCTTGTACCGTTCGTAGGCCGCTTCGGCTTCCGGTGTGCGCAGAAGCATGTTGCTGTTTAATATGGTTTGGTTTTCGGCATTCAGCTCTGTAGATGTCACGTCGTACGAAGGCGCTGCCATAATTTCTGCCAGTGTGGCATTTTGATGCGCTGCCACGGCCAGCTTTGCCATATCCGCAGCGGTGGAATAGTTGTTTTGGTTCAATATGCTTAGGCCATGGGGGTTTTGAAAGGAAGAGTTTTCCATCCCCAGCTCTTTTGCCTTTTCATTCATCATTTTGGCAAATCCACTTATGCTATCCCCATAGTGCACTGCCAGTGCCGCAGCGGCATCGTTGCCAGAGGGCAGCATCAGCCCATACAGCAGCTCTTTTATGGTAACCGAATGCCCGCTTTTCAAATGCATCAGGCTGGATGCGCTGGAAAACTCGTTTACCTCGTTGCCCACGGTTATTTTTTCTTCCAAATCCGTTGCGTTGTCCAACACCACCAGTGCGGTCAGCAGTTTCGTGGTACTGGCAGGAAAAATTTGCTGCCCCGCATTGTGCTGGTACAGTATTCTGCCTGTGCTGGCCTCCACCAAAATGGTGGCCAAAGTGTCGGGAACCACAGAGCTGTCAAATTCCGGCGCGCCCTTCGGCGGGTCTGCCTGCACTTCTACCGGCGGGCGAGTTGGCGCCTCTGTAGGCGCGGGGGTTGCCTGCTCGGTTGCTTCTGGCGATGCAGATGCAGCCGCGGCGGTTTCATTGGGTGTTTCTTCTGCCAAAGCCACGCAGGGCAATAGCAACAGAACACATATCAGAATGAACGAAATTACTTTTTTCAATATAAAATTGCCTCTCATACTCCATATGGAGATCATTTTTGTGCTAAAAAGCAGCATGAATCCCCACATACCGAACTAGCATACACCATTATTATAGTATACTACCGCTGTTTTGTCACACTTTTTTCAGTTTGTAAACAAATGTTTACACGAATTCCGATTTAAACCCTCTGTTTCAAATCGCGCACAGCAGCGTTCAAACAGTCGAACAACACTTTTTATACTAAACACAAAAGAAAGCGATGCATTCTTTTCAGTTCTCCCCCGCCTTCGGCGGGGGAGAACTGAAATCTATCAATGTTTTTATTATGTGAATGGTATTATACCAATTCCGATTTGAAACATTTGTTTCAAATCACGCGCAATATGCGCGA
>CAZQBV010000107.1:0-7466 GCA_964592125.1 uncultured Christensenella sp. | reverse complement strand
TGGCAGGAAGCTACTGCTGCGGCTATAGAAATCATTGCTTTTGCAAAGATTTCTATTAGAGATTACTATTATATCTCAATCTTTTCATTCACGCCAATGGCACGAAACACATAACGCTGAAAAGCGCTATGTGTCAGAGCCGTGGCTTTTTTACTTTTCTATTTGCGGTTTGTACTATGCTATTTCTTTTTTGCTTTGTCTATTAGCACCGCTACAATAATTAGCGCACCAATACATATTTCCAATACAAAGGAATTTGCGCCCAGAAGGTTACCGCCGTTTCGCAGCGTCTGCATAATCAACGCACCAATTACCGTACCCACAATGCTACCTTCACCACCAGAAAGGCTGGCGCCACCCACTACCGCTGCTGCTATGGCATCCAGCTCGTATCCATCGCCACCAGTGGGCACACCATTGCCCAAACGGGAGGTCATCATTATTCCCGCAATGGCAGAGCACAGCGCACTTACCAGATAAATGCCATAAATATTCTTGCGAATGTTGATACCCGACAAACGAGATGCTTCCTCGTTGCTACCAATAGAGTATACATTTCGGCCAAAAATGGTGAATTTTAAAATAAGGAATGCCACAACCACTATTACAATCCACACAATAGCCAAAACGGGGAAGCCCCCCACATCTGCCTGCGCAAAAGAAAGGAAGCTATCTGGCATGCCTGCAATCATGCGTGCGCCGGAAATTAGCATAATCATACCGCGCACCATAGTCATAACGCCCATTGTGGCAATAAATGGCGGCACTTTACCATCATGTACCAAAATACCATTTCCAATACCAATGCCTGCCGAAAGCAGCATAGCCAGTGCAATGGAAGGGAACACGCCCCATCCGCCGGACATCAACAACGCGCTTAATATTCCACTAAACCCTACTACTGCACCTACCGATAGGTCGATGCCGCTGGAAATGATTACAAAAGTCATACCAATGGCCACAACGCCGTTGATAGAAGTTTGTTTCAAAAGATTTGCCATGTTAGATGGTGTCAAAAATTTATTTGATGCAATTGCAAGCACAACAAACATTGCCACCAACACAATAAAAATTGTAAGTTCCGCCGGCACAGTTCTTTTGTTACCTGCCGATCTCAAAGCCTTTTCATTACTGCTCATATTTTTCTCCTCCTAAATCATATCATGCCGGATGCCAGCCGCAAAATCCGTTCCTCATCCAGTTGCCCATTCACAAAGAATTCGTCTTTTTCTATGGTGGCCATGTGTTTACCTTCTGAAATTACCATCAGCCTATCCGACAGCCCCATTACCTCAGGCAGGTAGGAGGATATCAAAACAATGGCTTTCCCCTGCTCTAAAAGCTGCTCGAATAGTTTGTAAATTTCCACCTTGGCACCCACATCCACACCCACGGTACATTCATCAAAAATAAATATATCGCTTTCTCTGGACAGCCACTTTGCAATAACCACCTTTTGCTGGTTTCCACCGGAAAGATTCTTTACCTTTTGCTTGATAGATGGCGTTTTTATATTAATCTGCTGCACATAATGCTCGGCTCGTTTGCGCTCCTTTTGTAGGTTAATCACACCCGCTTTGGAAATCATGGAATAAGAAGCCAGGTTTGTATTGATTTCCACAGAAAGCCCCACTGCAAGACCCTGCCCACGACGGTCTTCCGGCAATAGTGCAATGCCATTGTTAATTCCCTGATGCGGCGTTTTATTATGAACTGGCTTTCCCATTATTTCCACTTCACCAGAATCATATTTATCGGCACCAAAAATGCCCCGCATCATTTCCGTTCGGCCAGCGCCCACCAGGCCAAACAGCCCCAGTATTTCGCCGCGCCTTAGCTCGAAGCTAATATTCTCATAAACACCTTTACTTGTTAGGTTTTTAACTTTCAATACAGTTTCCTTGGGCTCAAAGGTTTTTATGGAATACATGTCATCTACATTGCGGCCTACCATCAGGCGCACCAGTTCGTCCTTATTCGTATCCGCTACATTCAGCGTTTTTACCAGCGTGCCATCTTTCAGCACGGTAACCCTGTTGCCCAGCTCAAATATTTCTTCTATTCTATGTGATATGTATATAATGCCACAGCCACTGTCTCTCAGTCTGTTAATCAACCTGAATAGCAGCTCCACTTCCTCGTTTGCCAACAATGCCGTTGGTTCGTCAAATACAATTAGTTTTGCTTTTTCATGCACAATTTTTGCAATTGTAACCATTTCTTGCTGCGCTATGGGCAGCTTTTCCACAATCGCTTTTGGGTTTACATTAATTTCCAAATCCTGCAATACTTTTGCCGTAGTAGAGTTGATTGTTTTCCAATCCACAAAACCGGCTTTTCTGGGTAAATCCCCCAAAAAGAAATTTTCCGCTACAGACAGGTGTGGCGCCATGGTAATATCCTGATACACCGCACCCAAGCCCAAGCTTTTCGCCTGCTGTGGATTTTTTATTTCTTCCGCTTTGCCGTTCACATAAATCTTGCCCGATGTCGGCTCGTGTACGCCCATCAATGCTTTGATCAGTGTGGATTTTCCTGCACCATTTTCCCCCATTAGGGCATGCACTTCACCCGCCCTCACATCAAAGCTAACATTGGTAAGCGCCTGAACGCCCGGGAAAGTCTTAGTGATCTGCTCCATCCTTATCAATTCTTGTCCCATAGACTCTTCCATCCTTTACTATTTTGGTACTTAAGGAGGGCACAACGCCCTCCTCAAACACCAGCTTAACCCAGAAAAATTAGCCTATTTTTCTTGTCATAGGATCTAGCAGACCCTGGATTACTTCGTCATTCATGTTGTCTTTTGTTACCACTGTGATACCAGTATCCACAAAGGGCTCCAGTGTTTCGCCAGCCAATGCTTTCAAAGCAGCTTCTACACCTTTGTAACCCATGCCAAATGGATCTTGCAGGATCAGCGCATTTACAGAACCGGAACCCAACCCTTTGATTTCTTCGGGGTCAGAGTCGAAAGCGATCAGAATCAGCTGACCTTGCAGGCCTTTTTCTGTGATTGCACGGGAAGCGCCGTCACCCATCATGTTGTTATCTGCAAAGAATCCCAAAAGATCATCATTTGCTTCAATCTGGTTGATAGCAGCATCCATAGCTTTTGTCATATCGTTGTCGTTGTAAACAGTTTCAATTAGTTCGATATCAGGAGCAATTTCTTTCATCCTGTTTGTAAAGCCTTCGTCACGATCTGTCAGCACCTGAACAGCAGCCATAGCGCTCAGCACGCCTACTTTACCCTTCAGTTCTTTGCCTGCTGCCTTCAGCATCTCTACCATAGTGTCAGCAGCTGCGGCGCCACCCTTCTTGTTGTCTGTTGCCAGAAGAGTTGATACTTTGTCTGTGTTTACTTTGTTGTCAATTGTAACAACCGGAATACCAGCCGCTACTGCTTTTTCAATTGCAGGCACACTGGCGTCAGAGCTTGTGGAAGCAATTACAATTGCATCGGGTTGGCGCTCAATTACCTGCTCCAGAATAGCAACCTGCTGGTCAATGTCTGTTTCAGACGGAGGGCCGTCAGTTGTTACTTTTACTAGGTCCGGATTCTCTGCTGCGTAATTTCCCGCACCTACCAGCACGTACTGCCAGAAGTCAGAATCAGTCGCTTTGATGATAACCGCTACATCTTTGGGCTCACCGCTTGCTGCAGGTTCTTCCGCTGCAGGCTCTTCTGCTGCAGGTTCTTCCGCCGCAGGCTCTTCTGCTGCGGGCTCTTCCGCTGCGGGTTCTTCTGCCGCAGGCTCCGCTGCCGCAGGAGCTTCCGTTGCTGCAGGTGTTTCTGCCGCAGGTGCGCAACCTACCAAGCCAACGCTTAGCACCATAATTGCCACCACTGCCAAGATCAAAATTTTCTTCATACTTTAGTTCCTCCTTTAAAAATATATCTATTTATTATCATATAGTATGATAAACTTGAAACAGGCAAGATGCCTGCAATCATCCCAAGTCATTTGTTTGGTACGGTTCATCCTATTTCTGGTCTTTCCCATTTGATAAGGCTTGTTTGATGCATTCTGTTATGGTTTCAATTTCTAGTGCAAATCACAAGTAAGTCTTTTGTTTTTTTCCATATTTTACAGCACTTGTTACACGGCAATGTATGCGTATACATTTTTTCGTAATATTTTGTTCTGTTCAGCAACTGTTGTTTTACACTGAATTTGGCCGCATTTTCGAGGCCTCCATGCAGGATTCTCGTATGCATAGTTCTGTGGGAACTATAATTGTACGCGGCACTATTTTTCTGCTTGTGTTGCCCTTATCTATTCTTTCCAGCAACATTTCGGCAGCTATGCGCCCCATCTCTGTTGTTGGCCTTTTTACCACAGTAATAGGTGGGTTTAAATGTGCCGCCAACACAAAATCATCAAAGCCTACAAGTGATATATCCTGCGGTATTTTTACACCGCTATCCTTCAATGCCTCGTATGCACCAATACAGGAAAGGTTGTTGCCCGCAATCAATGCTGTTGGTCTTTTTTCTAGTGCCAAAAGTTTTTTTGTGGCTTCGTAAGAACACTTTTCCACAAACCTCCCAGGCAACAAATATTCTTCCTTAACTGCAAGCCCCTGCTCCTGCATTGCCGCTAAAAAGCCATTGTAGCGCTCTATACCAGGCGTAATTTCTTTAGGGCCATATAGCAATGCAATGTCTTTATGCCCTAGCGATGCAAGGTATTTTACAATTTGCTTTATACCATCCACGTTGTCAATCAACAGATAGTCGTGCTCTTGCTTTATTGTCGCTTTTCTATCTATCAGCACCATGGGGATTCCTATATTTCCGAAACGCTCTATGGCCTTATCCGCATTTACAAACACTGCTAGTAGGCCATCCACACGGTAGCGCATCAACGTATCTATAGCCTTTTTTTCCTTTTCAAAATCATCCGCCGTATTTTCAAATATGATATCATAGCCCTTTTTAAAACACATTTCCTGAAACCCGGATAACAAGGATGGAAAGAACGGGTTTTTTATATCGGGCACCAAATATCCTATTGTTTTTGTGCTATTCATTCTTAGGTTGCGCGCCATTGCATTCTGCACATACCCATGTTTGCGTATTACTTGCATCACCCGCTCGTAAGTTTTTGGGGAAACGCTGGGATCTTCATTAATAACCCTAGATATAGTAGCAGAGGATACCCCTGCCAGTTTAGCAATATCTCTCTGATTCAATTTTCACACTCCGAATTGTATACGTATACATTTGTTGTACCCATAATAATATTCTTTGTTTGAAATGTCAATAGCTTTTTTGTGTTTTCAAACTCCACCTACTGTCAAAATACCGTGATAGCTTTGTTGACATGAAAAAAAAGCAATGCTATGATCTTTCTATAAACCTAGATACACAGCAAATAACCAAGATAAAAAATGACACACATATATAAGAAAGGCAGGGCTAGCTATGAAGCTGGGCATACACGCATACGAATGGTGCAGCGAATGGTCGAACGACACCCTTTGGATTATTGACGAGGTAAAAAAACACAATTTCGATTTTATCGAAATACCATTGATGCGTCTGGATTTGTTCGATCCCTTGGCAATACGGAAAAAATTGAATGGGCTGGAAGTAACCACCTCCAATGTACTGCTTACTCCAGAAACAGACATTACCTCTTTTGACGAGCATGCCAGAAAGCACGGCACGCTGCTTCTAAAGGACTGCGTGAAGGCAACTGCGGATGTTGGGGGAACCATGTTCTCTGGAGTGATCTATTCCCAATACCAGAAATCGGCGAAGAAAATGCCCACACAGCAGGAGTGGGAGTTTAGCGCCAATGCACTGCGTGAAGTGGCAAGGTATGCTGCCAATTTGGGCGTTTCCATTGCGGTGGAGCCTGTAACGCGTTACGAATCGTATCTGCTGAACACCAGCCAGCAGGCAGTAAAGCTGGTGGAAATGATTGACGAGCCCAATGTATTTGTTCATTTAGATTCCTACCACATGAACGTGGAGGAAAAAAGCTTTTACGAGGCGGTGAAAACGGCGGGCAGCAAGCTTTCCAACTTCCATATGTGCGAAAACGACCGTGGCATCCCCGGCACTGGGCATGTGGATTGGGATGGCATTTTCCGTGCCTTCAAGGAAATTGGCTTCAATGGCTACTTAGGGTTTGAGGGTTTTGCGGACTGTACAGAAAACATGAGCACATGGGTGTGGCGAAAGCTTGCGCCGGATGGCGAAACCTTTGTGAAGGAGAGCATTGCCTTTGCAAAGAAGATGATTGCAAAGTACGATCTATAAGTACAAGTGCATTACCCAAGTTTTGGCGAAGGCCTGCACTAAATTGGCTCCGGGAACTGAACCTAGCCGCGGAGCCTTATCATACGAAACACTGATTCCGGATAGAAATATCACTTTTGTTACATGTCTATCTGAAATCAGAATCATTGCATTTCCATAAGCTCTTTTGCTGTAATTCTTGGCTCCACATAGCTGCCATATATGGCCTTGAACATAATCTGCTCCTTAAAAATCGTCTTTTCGTCACTTGAGCTATGTTGAAACGTCACATACCATGTAGGCGTATAGTGCCCAATGTTGCTATTGTTTTTTACAGCGAGCAAACTTGTACCCAATTTAAATTCCGTCACTAAGAAGTCTATGTTTCTATCATCTTCATGATTGGTTCCATAATTGAAATTAATTTGATTTAACGCTCTTTCTTGAATTGTGTTAAATTCTTCCAAATCGCTTGCGTTTTCTATTACGCTTTCATTTTGCGATGTACCCTGCAATCTCAATTCACACAATCCTTTTTCGTCAATTGTAATGATGCACAATTCTGGAAGCCACGGGGCTCCCGTACTTGGTATTGCATCAGGATTTAAATAAAACCCAATTGGTTTGAAATCCACCTGCAAACCGGAAATATTTTTCGTAAAATAGAATGTCCATCCAGTGGTTGTATTTTGTGCGTGTTTCACTATGCTGGATGGTTCCGCATGGAGCAAAACCAAATTACTGCCCAGCTCTGCCAGATACCCCGTTGCTTGATTTAGGGCATCTTCTTTGGATATTGCTGGCGTTTTGGGATATTCCCAGCTATTTTCATCGGCCATGCCTTGTGCTACCACCGCAGCATCTATATCACGGGAATACGCAAACGAATTTCCATTTTTCTCAAACATAAAATAAGAAACCGTCTTGTCTTCTGTTTCTGCAAAAGCTTGAATCACTTCCCCATCCTGATATTGATCCGAGTTTAATATGGGATTACTGACAACTGACGGCGCAGCATCATATTGATTTTGAATTCCATCAACCAATTCTTGTGTTACCCCATCCGTGTTTTTGTTTTTTTTATAATTGCCCAAAATATTCAGCCACTGTTCCTTTGTATAGGTATATGATGCATAGTATACATCACTGCCCGAAAAGCGCTTCATCATATTGAACAAGTACGCATCCGTAAATACTTTTTTTGTTACCTCCA
>CAZQBV010000106.1:0-7701 GCA_964592125.1 uncultured Christensenella sp. | reverse complement strand
TCACACAAAAATCCTTCGCGATGCCAACGACTCGATTTCTGTGCGGTATCGCCTTGGAATAAGACCATAGATGTCAAAAAAAGATAGAAATTACTTAGAAACGCTTTCGTAGAGCCGTTTTTCTCGAATCTACACATAACATGATAGCTTGGGTACAGTGATGCCCCATCCATAATACTCCTGCCTAAAAGGTAGGACTAGCAACCCATTTGCGCGTTTACAAAACAATTCTAAGACCATAGCAAGCTCATTGGAAAAACAATCCACATTTTTGATAGCAGGAATTGCGGTCTGCTCACAGGGAAATATTGCGCTTTTCCTATGCAAAACGCAGCAAGCGGCAACGCAAAAAAAGTCACCAAATCTGCGAAATTGGTAATTTACCAGATCCCCTCTTTCGATATATAATATAAGGTAAAATCGCAAACAAAAGATGCTCCGCCCGTTTTTTCGGGAACAGGCGCTTTGTCTTTGCTCTGCCAAACAGGGAGAGAAGGCGGTTCCCCCAGCCACGGGCATAGATGGGAACCAAGAAAAAAGCTATATGGCAAAACAAAGGATACAAGGCGCGGCCAAGCGCCGCAGGAGGAAGTATGAGGACAAACAACAAAACCCCGCTGAAAAAAGGACTTGCGCTGGCGGTGTCGCTGGTGCTGGCGGTCAGCTTGCTGGTACCCACAGGGGTGCTGGCGGAGGAAATACCCGCCGCTGCTTTGGGCACAATTACAGAATTTACCCCGTTGGCGGAAGCGGTGACGGTGCAGACGGTGCCAGAGGGAACAGCGGTGGAAGCCCTTGCCCTGCCGGAGACGCTGACGGCCACGGTGGAAACAGCGGGCACAGAGAGCGGCACCCCGGAAACCGCCCCGCAAGAACTGGCGGTAAGCTGGCAAAGCGACCCTGCCTATGACGGCGGCACAGCCGAGAGCTATGTGTTTACTCCGACACTGCCCGAGGGCTATACCCTTTTGGAAGGGCTTAGCCTGCCGCAAATTACAGTGACGGTGGGGACAAGTGAAGAACTTCCCGCGGGTGAAACCGAAGAAACCCCAACCGAAACAGTGCCCATTACCCCCTTTTCTTCCAGTGACGCTTCCCTGCTGAAGGTGGCGGGGCTGACCATATCTACAACTGGTGGAGACGGTACCAGTGGAACCCCATATACAGCAGCGGTGACGGTACCTAACTCTATAACTCAAATCACCACAAGCAATTTGGTTGCAGCAGCGGGCGCAAGCGTAGAGCTAGCTATATGACAACACTTTTACAACTAGTACCGCCAGTGTCACCTTGATGGATGGAAACAATAACCATCTGTATGCGAAAGTGACCGCCGAGGACGGAGTTACCGAACTGTATTACCATATAACGGTAACACGGGTGGATAGCACTGTGCCGGTGATTACCACCCCGGGCGGTTCCTTGGCCGATGGCATGGCGGGACTTGCGTATTTGAGTGAAGGTATTACTGCCAGTGAGATGATAAGAGGGAATAAGTGGTATATAAGTAGCTCTACCCTGCCCGGTGGAATAGGGCTTAAGTATACGAATTCAGGAATGAGTAGTGATGCCAATTCCATAACAGGAACTTTTGCAACATCTGGAATCTACATGTTTACACTAACGGTCGAGAATGACAGTGGTCAGCTATCCGCACCAGTGGAGTTTAGCATAAGGATTTTGGAGCCGTCTTTTGTAGGCTTTGGGGGCAAGCAATGGTTTGTCGTTGGGGACGAGGGTTCCGGCATACAAGCCCCTAGTGGTGGATTGACTTTGCTTGCTAAAGACAGCTATGGGATTACAAACTTTGGTTCAAATAACCAGTACAGCGGCAGCAAACTAAAAACGAAGATGGACACTGCGGCTGATGAACTTTCAACAGGGGAGCAGGCTTCTATTGTAGCCCGAAATATTGGAGGAGGAGCAGCATACAACGATGGCACCGACAATGTGGCGGGTAGTGCTGTGTCAGACACCCTATTCTGGCCCTTGAGTGTGCGGGAAGCAAACTTACTTCCCTTATATAACAGGGTTTTCGGCGACTATTGGCGGCTGCGCTCTCCGGGCAACGGCGATAGCTCTGCGGCGGTCGTCATCCCTACTGGGCTCGTCAATCCGGTCGGTCCCCTCGTGAGCATCAGCTCTGCCATTCGTCCCGCTTTCTATTTAGATCTGTCCTCTGTTCTCTTCACATCTGCCGCCGCAGGCGGCAAATCTTCCGGCGCGATAGCGCTGGCGCAAATTTATAAATTTACGATGATTGATGATACGATGGCAACAGGTTTTACCGCCACCACCACCGCAAACAATAGCAATGTTTTAACAGTGAGCTATAGCGGTGCAAGCTATGCAATCGGTGAAACCCGCAGCGTTTCAGCGGTGGTAAAAAATTCCTCTGGCGAAGCCACCTATTATTACAATTTGAAAGATATTTCCAGCGCTGGAGACGAAAGCGGCACGGTTACCATTAACTTAGGTGCATCAGGCTTTAATGCAGCGGCAGGTGATACCGTGAGTGTATTTGTAGAACAGCACAATGGAGACAACAAAACAGATTTTGTTTCTACACCTAAGCTTGTGGCGGCCGCGCCAGCCTTTACCACACAGCCCAGCAGTTTAACAAAAAACGCAGGAGAAAATGCCAGCTTTACCGTAGCTGCCAGCGGCAGCCCTGCCCCCACTTTGCAGTGGCAGCTTAGCACCGATAATGGTGGCAGTTGGAGCAATATTCCCAGTGAAACCAGCGCCACTTTAACTGTAAGCAATGTGCAAACCTCGCAGAGCGGGAACCAATATCGCTGCCGAGCCACAAACACTGTGCAAGCGGATGTGGCATCCAATGCGGCAACGCTAACGGTGCAGGAAACGCCCAGCATCCTCCCCGCCATCACAGGCCTAAGCGTTTCGCCCGCAACGCCAACGGTGGCGAAAGGCAAAACACAGCAGTTTACCGCGGATGTAATGGCAGTGGGCGGCGCAGATGCAGCGGTAACATGGAGTGTGGACGGCACGGCCTCCACCATAGATAGCAAGGGCAAGCTAACGGTAGGCACAGGCGAGGAAAAAACCGAACTGATCGTAACGGCAACCTCCACCTTTGACCCCAGCAAAAAAGCAACCGCAAAAGTAGCCGTAACGGTGGACGTGCTGGGCGTGCGCTGGGGGCAATCGCGTGTGGGTGAAGCCCAAGGCAGTGCCCAGCAGCAGCGTGAAAATTTACCAATCCCCCGCGGGGCAGCAGCTGGCAGTGGGGCAGGCCGGGCGCGTGCGTGCGCGCATCAACCAAAGCGGCCAGTGGGGTACCAATGCGGTGCTTACCTACCAAAGCAGCCAAGCAAACGTGATTTCTGTGGACAGCACAGGGCGCGTGGTGGGGCTGAAACCCGGCAAAAGCATGATTTTAGTGTATGCCGATGGAAAAGTGAAAGCCAATGTGATTCTAACAGTGAAATAGAGAATAGAAACCAGAGACTAGATAGAAACAACACCCGCCACACAAGCCTGTGGCGGGTGTTGCTGTTTGCATTACAATTCATACAAATTCCAAATGAAAAAAGATGTTGGGATTGTGTCCGTTTTTGTGTTGCGTAGCAACAGCCCCAATCTGCAAGGATAGCATGACTAATACTGATTTCAAACGCGCTTTGCCCTATTTAAAAGTATCTTGAGCACAAGAATGTTTTCATCGAAATTGCAAAATAGGCCACAAGAGAGGCATTCGGTAAGAACAACACGGAAATGAATACTCTGCATCAACGAAAAAAGATTTGAAGCTAATTCTGGATGAACTCATAAGCAGCAATGCTCCGTTGAAGGATAAGGAGATGGCTTTAAAAAAGGATTTTTTGCAACTGGAGCCGGTGAATTACACTGATGGAGGAACAACAGATGCGGGATGCGGTTGCTGAAAACGAAGATGCGAGGCTAAAAGAAGCGTTTGATACTTTGCAAAACATATCAAATTGCCTTACAGAGTATGATGACACGCTGGATTGTATGGTTCAGTACACAATAATCGTTTTTATATTGTCCCTATGAATATCTTGTGGCGTAAGAGGGAAGGCTGGTTCCTATTTAATAAAAATTGTGAGATACTTTTTTTATGCAAGCGTATAAAGTTATTAGAGTAACACAGAAAAGGTAAAAATGACAGCTCCAATGTGTAATGAAACCAATAAAATATGACATAGCGCACAATCAATTGAAAGCTACGGTATCAGACGATAATCTGCGATATGAAGAGAATAAAGAGGGCAAAATGAAATGAAAAAATTGATGTCAATGTTATTAGCAGTGATTTGTGCATTGGGACTTGTGGCATGCACCGTCAACAGACAACAAGCGCAGGAAACGGCAACTCCATTGTATAATCAAGCAGATGAAGCAACAGAAGACGTACTAACCCCATCTGTTTTAGTATCACAAATTCCTGAAAATACAAAAAGTATACGGATTCAAGATGATTATTATGAATATATCAATGTTGACTGGCTGAATCAAGTGGAAGCAACTGAAGAAGAGCCGCGCGTGATGCGTGCGACAAAGCTGCAAGAACAGATTGATAAACAACTACAAGAAGACTTTGAGGCAATAGTTAAAAATGGTGTAACACAAGATACGGAATATCTTTCAAAAGCTGTGGACTATTACCTGTTGTATACAGATATTGAAAAACGAAATAGAGAGGGAATTACACCGCTTCAACCATATTTAGATCAAATAGATGCGGCAGAGACATTGGAAGATTTCAATAAAATATATGCAGATTTATTGTATTGGAAAGCAAATTATCCTTTTGCTACGGTAGTGATTGAAGATCCGGTATATCCAAAGCGAAATATTCTGATAATGGGTGCTCCATCCAACTATCTAAGCAATGCACAAGGGTATGAAGATGGGAATCAGGCAGGGAAGAAAGACTTGGAATTGATAGGTCATCAAATAAAGACAGTCGCAATGACAGCGGGAATGAGTGAAATAGATGCACAGAAAATGGCTGATGACTCGCTTGCGTTTGACCGAATCATTTCGGGCTATATGCAAACACCGCTGCAAAACAAGCAAAGTGCTTATAGCGCGGATAGTTATATTCCGTTCAAAGAACTTGCTTCTTACAGCAAAAACGTTGATTTTACTTATTTGATTAACAGCCTACTAGGGAGTGAGCCTAAAGAAATAAAAGTGATGAACTTCGAATACTATAAAAACATTGACAGTGTCGTAAATGAAGAAAACCTGCCAATGATGAAGAACTGGATTAAGGCGGGATGCCTTTTGGCGAATGCGCCTGTTCTATCCGAAGAGCTGTTTCATGCCCGTTATGCTACGCTAGATGACAATGGAACAAATGACAGTTCGGCAGACGCGGAGGGTGGAAAAGAGGATTTTGCTGAATATACTAAGGATTATTGCTTTGCTTATTTGAAGGAACGCTTTGCTCCGGAACTCAGCAAATACTATTCAGATAAGTATCTATCTGCTGACACAAAACAAGATATTACGGAAATGTTTGATGGAATGATTGCGGAATACAAGGATCGTATGAAGCAAAATGATTGGTTAGAAGATGCTACACGAGACAAAGCGATTGAAAAACTAGACAAAATGAAGTTGTTTATTGGAAATCAAAGCAAGATAAGTCCAGAATCGGAGAAACTGCAAATCAAATCAGTCGAAGAAAGTGGAACTTTATTGGAGTGTGAATTGGACATACAAAAAAATTCCTATCAGGCGATGTTTGAAAAGTTAAATAAAACAAACGAAGATACGGAACGTTTTGATTTTAACAGCATAAAATCGTTTGAAGTGAACGCAGCGTATGTGCCGCAAATCAATTCTATTGTCATCAATTCAGCTATATTAAACGATCCTTATTACAACAGGTCTTATTCCGATAGTTATAATTACGGTGCAATAGGAGCTGTGATTGGGCATGAAATTTCTCATGCTTTTGACATGGACGGTTCGCGCTTTGATGCTGATGGAAATATGGTGAATTGGTGGACGGAAAGTGATGAGCAAAAGTTTGAAATACGCACCCAAAAAATGATAGATTTTTTTGACGGGTTGCCCTTCTTTGGCGGTGAAGTAGACGGAGAATTGACTGTTTCGGAAAACACGGCCGATGCGGGTGGGTTGAGTGTGGCGCTGGAGGTATTGGAGCATTCAACAGATATTCAGGTCAACTATGAAGAGTTTTTTGAGGCGTGGGCAAAATTGTGGGCGAGCAAGTCAATAGAAAAGGATGCGCAACAACGCCTGATTGAAGACGTGCATGCCCCGGGCATATACCGGGTAAACAGGCAAATGATGTTGATAGACCAGTTTTACAATGTTTACAAGGTGCAAGAAGGAGATGAAATGTATTTGCTACCAGAGGATCGATTTTACATCTGGTAAAGCATATTGCATAAATATTAATGATACTAGGAGGATAAATGAAAATGAAAAAATTGATGTCAATTATTTTGGTGGTGCTATGTACAGTAGGTCTTTTGGCATGTTCATCCAACCCTAAAAAATCACAGGAAGCAACAACACAAGAATCCGGAACTGCCCAACAAACAGCGGAAGGCATGCCCAACCCAATTGTTGAGTTAAATACAAAAGACGAGCTTTTGGAGAAGTTGGGCGGTAATGTAACCATTCTTTTGCCAGAAGAAGCAACAGAATTAGAATACTCTTTTATAACTGGTGCTGAGGTAGGGCAGGTTAATTTTCAATTCGAAAATGACAAGTACACCCAGCGCGTCAAAAAAACAAAAGAGCTAGAAGATATTTCAGGCATGTATGTTGAGTTTGAAACAACCAAGGACATGGTAAGAGAAGGAGAAGATTATCAGTTTACCATTCGTTTTAACGAGGGAAAAGAGGGTGTTTCACAATGGTTTGATTTACCTAGCAATGTATCTTATTCTGTTTCAATGGATACAGGTGCAACGGAAGCAAAATTGGCAAGAATAACAGATATTCTGATACCTGCGGGTTGAGGTGGAAGCGCTATCTTAGGCTGCTGAAATTGAATAGCAAAATCCAGTATGGAAGAACAGTGTAAAGACAGGAGAATATAAGTGATAAAAAATAAACTTAGTAGAGGTATGGTAAGCTTTATCTTAGGACATGAGACATCCCATGCATTCGATAGTGATGGTTCCAATTATGATGAAGAATGAAAAGAAATTAGTAAGAAGTGATACAACATAGAATGATTATGGTGGTAGATACAGAATTAAAATGGGAGGATAAAAAAATGATGTCTGAAGAGAAGAGAAATGCTGCGTTGCCGGATGAAGAATTAAAACAAGTGACAGGCGGAGCTGATTCTGGATATCATCATAGTGATACGTTTTGCTGCAAAGTATGTGGCCGAACGGTGAGACCTGCTAGTGAAGATGTTTGGAATCGATACAGGGACGTAGATTTTGTGTGCGTGTTTTGCTTGAAGGAGTTGAAAAAGTAAAAGATTAAGGGCTAACTGCTCTAAGAATAGCAAAAATACAAAACAAGGCAAGGGGAAATCAAAATTTTTAATTTTGGCTGTAAAAAAAGCCGTAAAGACATTTTGGTTTTTAAAACGCATAAGGAAATAGGAATAATTGGCTCTGTAAAGTAAACATGGAAGAATAAGAGCCACAGACGTAGAAAATCATCAAGCTACAAGATAATACTTACGTTTTTGAGATTTTGATAGAGAAAGACCTG
>CAZQBV010000105.1:0-8015 GCA_964592125.1 uncultured Christensenella sp. | reverse complement strand
GTCATTATATGGATGCTATTTTAGAAGCATATACCACATATCTTGGCTATGATATCATAGCGCTATAAAGTAGTTTCCCTAAAACAGACCCTGTGGCTCCCGCATACTTCAACCTGGGAAACACAAGGTCTGTTTTTTTGAAAAATATACCATTGTTGTCTATGGCCGGAACATGATATACTATTTTTATAAATTTCAAAAAATCGGTTCAAGCATAAGTGAAACGATGACATATAGCATCAATTTCAACAGCAAACGAGGTGTGAACTAGCAATGGAAAAGAAAACCGCATTGTACGAAAAGCATGTGGCTGCTGGGGGCAAGATGGTGGAATTTGCCGGATACCTGCTGCCGGTACAATATGCAACGGGAATACTAAAGGAACATAACAGCGTACGCCAACAGGCCGGGCTGTTTGATGTGTCCCATATGGGCGAATTTGTTTTGGAAGGCAAGGGTGCGCTGTTAAACCTGAATCATCTGCTTGCCAACAGTTTTACAGATATGCAGGTGGGTCAGGTACGCTACAGCCCCATGTGCTACCCAAATGGCGGCACCGTGGACGACCTTCTGGTTTACAAAAGTGACGAGCAAAAATACTACATTGTGGTGAATGCCTCCAACAAGGACAAAGATTTCGATTGGATGCAACAGCAGCTTCTGCCCGAAGCAACATTAAAGGACATTTCGGATGAAGTGGCGCAGGTGGCACTGCAAGGCCCCCTTGCTACGAAAATATTGGAAAAAGCAGCTACTGGCACTATTCCGCAAAAATATTATACCTTTATAGAGAATTGTAAAATTGGGGATATTTCCTGCCTGATTTCTAAAACGGGATACACAGGCGAGGCAGGATACGAAATTTACTGCTGCAACCAGTACGCGCAGGCACTATGGGATGCTTTGCTACTTGCAGGGCAGGAAGATGGCTTGATTCCCTGCGGGCTGGGCGCACGCGATACACTGCGTCTGGAAGCAGGCATGCCGCTGTATGGGCACGAGCTAAGCGCGGAAATTACCCCACGGGAATGCGGCCTTGGATTTGCAGTGAAAATGGACAAGCCCGCCTTTATTGGAAAAGAGGCGCTTCTTCCTCCGCGTACACGCAAGCGCATTGGCCTGCGGCTTACCGGGCGGGGCATTGCACGAGATGGTGCAAAAGTATACGCCAATGGTAGCGAGATTGGCACTGTAACCTCGGGCACAATGAGCCCCACGCTGGGCGTGGCCATAGCCATGGCATTGGTGCCAGCGAATTTTGCAGAAGACACTTTGGAAATTGAACTGCGTGGAAAAATGATTCCTGCAGAAGTGATAAAACTGCCATTTTATACTCTTTCGAATTAAAAAACAGATTTATATTACACGGCAATCAAATAGAAAACGGAGGCAAACAAAATGAGTGTTCCCAAAGAATTACAGTATACCAAATCACATGAATGGGTGAAGCTACTGCCGAGCGGCAATGCGCAAATGGGCATTACCGACCATGCACAGGAAGCCATGGGCGACCTAGTGTACATAGATCTGCCTGAAGCAGGAGACAGCTTTGCCAAAGGCGATAACCTTGCCGTAGTGGAATCTGTAAAGGCCACTTCGGATGTATATGCACCCATCAACGGCACAGTGGAAATGGTAAATGAAGAAGTGATGGACAACCCCGCCGCAGTGAATGAGGACTGCTATACCGCTTGGTTTGTAGAGCTAAGTGATATAAGTGCAGAAGGCCTGCTTTCCGCCGAAGAGTACGAGCAGTTTCTAACAGAAGAAGAATAAACTTATCATTGCTGCAAACGCTTGTTTTTCCACAGGGTTTTGCAGCTTTTTTACAGTGGAAACAAGGAGACTATTTATGGGATATGTACCTGCCACGCCAGAAGAAACACGGCAAATGCTGGAGCGCATTGGGCTGTCCAATGCAGAGGCACTTTATACGGATATACCGGAAACTGTGAAGCTGAACCGCCCACTAGAGGTAGAGGGTGGCTATAGCGAAATGCAACTGATGCAAATGATGGGCAATCTGGCTGCAAAAAACAAACAGTACGAAAATATTTTTATGGGCGCCGGGGCGTATCGGCATTTCATCCCTGCCGCTTTGGATGCTCTTTCCAGCCGTGGCGAATTTTTAACTGCCTACACCCCCTATCAGGCCGAGATGAGCCAAGGCATACTGCAAAGTATATTTGAATATCAAACCATGATTTGCGAGCTGATGGGAATGGATGTTTCCAACGCCTCTGTATACGATGGTTCATCTGCAGCGGGCGAGGCCTGCCTGATGACCCGAGACCGCAAACGCAGCAAGGTTCTGGTTTCGGCTGCGGCAAACCCACAGGTAATAGACACCATAAAAACCTATGTGATTCCCGCGGGTATGGAATTGGAACTGCTGGAGGCGCAAAACGGCCTAACCAGTGCTGCATCCCTGCAAAGCAAGCTGAACGATACAGTGGCAGGGGTATACATTGCCTCCCCCAATTATCTGGGACTAATAGAGGATGTGCAGCAAATATCCCAAATGGTGCATGAAACCAAGGCCAAGCTGATTGTAGAGGCAAACCCCATAGCCGCCGCACTGCTAAAAACACCTGCAGAGCAGGGTGCCGATATTGCCGTGGGCGATGGGCAGCCGTTGGGTCTGCCGCTGGCCTTTGGTGGGCCATACCTTGGCTTTATGGCCTGCAAAAAGGAACTGATGCGTAAACTGCCGGGCAGAATTGCCGGGCAAACCACAGATGCACAGGGCAGGCGTGCCTTTGTGCTAACCTTGCAAGCACGGGAGCAGCACATCCGCCGCGAGAAAGCGGGCAGCAACATTTGCTCCAATCAGGCGTGGTGTGCATTGCGCAGCAGCATGTATATGACACTTCTGGGCAAACAGGGCATGCAGGATGTGGCAAGCCAATGCTATGCAAATGCGCACTATCTGCAAAGCGAATTACACAAAATAGGCTTTCTTCCCATTGTGGACGGTGCATTTTTCCACGAATTTGCCACCACCAGCCCCATAGCGCCAATCGCTCTGCAAAAGGCACTGGATGCACACAACATACTGGGTGGCCTGCCGTTGCCGGATGGCAATATTCTTTGGTGCGCAACAGAGCTGAATGGAAAGGACTGCATTGACCGTCTGATCCATATCATAAAGGGGGTAGCCGTATGAGCAACATGAAACTTTCCTTTGAAAAAAGCAAACCCGGTCGCCGCGCCGCATGGTTGGGAGAAAACAGCTTAACTGAAAAGTACGCGCCACCGCCACATTTGCTGCGACAAGAAAAATCGCATCTGCCCGAAATGGCGGAAGTGGACGTGGTGCGCCACTATATGGCACTTTCCAAACGCGCCTACGGTGTGGACGACGGCTTTTACCCACTGGGCTCTTGCACCATGAAATACAACCCCAAAGTGAACGATGCCGCAGCATCCCTGCCCGGGTTCAAAAACATACACCCCCTGCAACCGCTGTATACAGTGCAGGGTTGTTTGGAAGTGTTGTACAATTTGCAGCTTGCGCTGAACGAAGTGGCCGGCATGGATGCAACTTCTCTGCAACCCGCAGCAGGTGCGCAAGGCGAGTGGGCGGGCCTTCAGCTCATTCGCGCCTACCACCAACAGCGTGGCGATACCGCACGTACCAAGGTGATTGTGCCCGATTCCGCACACGGCACCAACCCAGCCAGTGCGGCAATGTGTGGTTACGAGATTGTGAATGTGGCCTCGGATGCGGATGGCTATGTGGATGTTGGGGCACTGCGCGAAGTGATGGATGGCAGCGTGGCAGCGCTGATGCTGACCAACCCCAACACGCTGGGCAAATTTGAAAAGGGCATTCTGGAACTATCCGACATTGTGCACAAGCAAGGCGGACTGCTGTACTACGATGGTGCTAACCTGAATGCCATAATGGGTACCTGTCGCCCCGGAGATATGGGCTTTGATGTGGTGCACTGGAACCTGCACAAAACCCTTAGCACACCACATGGCGGCGGCGGGCCGGGCAGTGGCCCAGTTGGATGCAAGGCTTTTTTAGAGCAGTATTTGCCCAAACCTGTTGTAGCCAAAGCGGGCGATGAATATACCCTGCTATATGACCGCCCGCAAAGCATTGGTCGCGTGAAAGCCTTTTACGGCAATTTTTTAGTGGCACTAAGGGCATACTGCTATGTTCTTACTTTGGGCGGCAAAGGCTTGCGAAATGCCTCTCTTCATGCTGTGCTGCATGCCAACTATATGCTGCACACATTGCAAAAATACAGCAACCTAGAGTACACCTCCCCCTGTATGCACGAGTTTGTGCTGAGTTTGGGCGAGTTTAAAAAACGCACGGGTGTTTCGGCAATGGATATTGCCAAAGCCATGATAGATGTGGGCATTCACCCACCCACTATGTACTTCCCACTGGTGGTACCCGAAGCGCTGATGTTTGAACCCACCGAAACAGAGAGTGTGGAAACAATGGATGAGGCGCTGGCTGCATTGGAACAAATATTTGCCACTGCGGAAACGAACCCCGAAGCCTTGCATGCCGCGCCCGTTACCACCCCCGTAGGGCGACCGGATGAAGTGGCGGCGGCGCGAAACCCCATACTGCGTCATTCCTTTGAATAAAGTACTATAAAAATACTTATATAGGAACATAGGCAGTCTGGGGCCACCTCTTAGGCTGCTTTTTTTAATGGTGCCAACCATCCCATTTTGATATATACTAGTAACATATTAGGGATAACTAGAAACGGAGCATGTTATGGACATACAACAAACACTTGCACAGGAATTTAAGCTGCCCTCGCATATTATAAAAAACATACTGGAACTGATAGATGATGGCAACACCATACCCTTTATTGCCCGCTACCGCAAGGAGCTAACCGGCGCACTGGACGATCAGGTGCTGCGCGAGCTGCATGACAGGCTGGTATATTTGCGCAATCTGGAAAAGCGCAAGGAGGAAGTGATTGCCTCTGTTACCGAACAGGGCAAGCTAACAGAGGAATGGAACGCTGCCGTGCTGGCTGCCACCACGCTTGCCGAGGTGGAGGATTTGTACCGACCATACAAGCAAAAGCGCCGTACCCGTGCCAGCATAGCAAGGGAACGCGGGCTGGAGCCACTGGCTACCATATTGTACGCACAGCAGCTAAAGCAGGGCAACATTGCAGAAATTGCCGCACCCTTTGTGGATGCCGAAAAGGAAGTGCCGGATGTGGAGGCCGCGCTGGCGGGCGCAATGGATATTATTGCCGAAGATTTGTCCGACAATGCACAGCTGCGCAAGGCATTGCGATTGCTGATGCAGCGCCATGCAGATGTAGAGACAAAAGCCGCCAAGGAGGAAGATTCCGTCTATCGACTGTACTACGAGTTTTCCGAAGCGGTTTCCAAAATCCCCAGCCACCGCATTCTTGCAATCAACCGCGGCGAAAAAGAGGGTTTTCTGAAAGTAAAGGTTGCTATAGAAGATGGCGCAATGCTGGGGGTGCTTTTTAAATACGCTGTAAAAGATGGCAGTATTACCACACCCTATGTGCAGCAGGCAGCAGAGGATGCATGGCAACGATTGATTTTCCCCTCGCTGGAGCGCGAGGTTCGCAGCAGCCTAACCGAGCTGGCAAACGAGCAGGCTATAAAAATGTTTGGCCAGAACCTAAAACCCACATTAATGCAACCCCCACTCAATGGCAAAGTGGTGCTGGGGTTCGACCCTGCCTACCGCACGGGCTGCAAGCTGGCGGTGGTAGATGCCACAGGCAAGGTGCTGGATACCGCAGTCATTTACCCCACGCCGCCCAACAACAAAGTGGCAGAGGCTTCCGCAAAATTGAAATCGCTTATTTCCAAACACCATGTGGATGTAATTGCCATAGGCAACGGCACAGCTTCCAAGGAATCTGAACTGTTTGTGGTGCAAATGATAAAGGAAATACCGGAAAAAGTAAGCTACACCATGGTAAACGAAGCCGGCGCTTCCGTGTATTCCGCTTCCAAGCTGGGCGCGCAGGAATTTCCAGATTTCGATGTGTCGCTGCGCAGCGCCGTTTCCATAGCGCGACGACTGCAAGACCCAATGGCAGAGCTGGTGAAAATTGACCCAAAGGCCATTGGCGTGGGGCAGTACCAGCACGATATGCCAGTAAAGCGGTTGGACGAAACACTAACCGGCGTGGTGGAGGACTGTGTAAACAGCGTGGGTGTAGATGTCAACACGGCCTCCCCTTCCCTGCTTTCCTATGTGGCTGGGCTTACCGCCACCACTTCCAAAAACATTAGTACCTACAGGGAGGAAAATGGCAGTTTTACCTCTCGCTCACAAATTAAAAAGGTGCCCAAGCTGGGGCCAAAAGCCTTTGAGCAGTGCGCGGGCTTTTTGCGTATTCCCCATGCAAAGCAAGTGCTGGACAACACTGCCGTTCACCCTGAGTCCTACAAAGCCGTGAAAAGCTTGCTGGAAATTTTTTCTTATAAGGAAACAGACATTGCCGCCGGAACTATTTCCGCGCTTCCCCAGCAAATACAGCAGCATGGTGAGCAAGAAACAGCCGATGCCTGTGGCATTGGCGTGCCCACCCTGCGCGATATTGTAGCAGAGCTGCTAAAGCCCGGCCGGGATATTCGAGACAGCCTGCCCCAGCCCTTGCTGCGCGAGGACGTAATGGACATTAACGATTTAAAACCGGGCATGGAATTCACCGGAACCGTTCGCAATGTAATAGACTTTGGCGCGTTTGTGGATATTGGCGTGCATCAGGACGGCCTTGTGCACATCTCCAAAATGGCAAACCGCTATATCAAGCATCCTTCCGAAGCTGCCCAAGTGGGCGATGTGGTGAAGGTATGGATACTTTCTGTGGATGTGGATAAAAACCGTATCTCTCTAAGCATGATTGGGTCTGAAAACAGCTAGACTACTAGCATTCTAATTTAAATTTATTGTGCTGGCTGTATCATACATGTCTATAGTACCGCCCAGTTCCATCAAAACAGTGTAGAAATCCCTACACTGTTTTTTGTATATGTTTAAACTTATTTAAAGTATTTTACTCTTTTCAATTAATTTCTTTTCTTACAAAAAATAGTTAATTTTCAGTCGCAAAATATGTTGCAATTCTATTTTTTATTTGATATAATAAGACCAGTCGCTTTATTTAGTCTGATTATATATTTTATTATTTTATTTCGACTATTCTTCTAAAGTAATCGTTAGAAGTAACGATATATATAATATAAAGCAGTAGAAGTAACAGCACTCTACCGAAAAACCAATAATAAAAGGAATACTAATAGTAAGGATGGGAAAAGAATTGAAAACAAATCGAAGAGAAAAAGGAAAGAAAACAATCAAAGTGTCTAAGCGCTTTTGGGCAATTCTGGTAGCATTGGTATTCGCTATTAGCGTGGTGCCTCAGGCAGTGCTTGCTTCCGATTCTCCAAGTTCTGCATCAATTGAGGCAGAAGCCAGTTTAGCGCCTGCAGAGGAAAGTTCCGCCGTTGTGGAGGATGTTCCTGCAGAAGCCGTTTTGGATGAAGTATCCGAAGAGCTTGAACCTCAACTTCCCGACGAGGAATTGACCGAAGTTCCTACTGTAGCTGCACTAGAAGAAGTGGAAGCAGTTGCAGCCGAGGCTGATGTTCACGCAAATGCTATGTTGATGGAAGAAGAACCTGACCTTTCAGGCGACATCCAAATTGCATCATTTGAAGGAGACTACGACGGTGAATTTCACGGAATTTCCATAGCAGATGTTCCCGAAGGTTACACCGTGCAACAAAGCCTTTACGATGTGCCATCAAGTTATGGAAACACACCCATTACACGCAAAGTCGTGGGACAAACTCTTGTATGGGTACGTGTATTGAATCCTACAGGCCAAGTTGTAGGCAACTCAGAAAAATATACGATTACTATCAACGCGGGGGCTGCAATTGGTATTTCCAGTTATAGTGGTGCCTATGATGGACAACCTCATGGCCTTCAAGCTATCGTACCAGAAGGGCTTAAAATTCAGTATTCCAAT
>CAZQBV010000104.1:0-8016 GCA_964592125.1 uncultured Christensenella sp. | reverse complement strand
CTACTGCTGCGGCTATAGAAATCATTGCTTTTGCAACGATTTCTATTAGAGATTAATATTACAACATTTTAATTTTTTATGATGTTGTATGCTTCTGGAAATAATGCTATTATAAATAGTACCAATTTACATGAAATGATAGGAGCTTGCGAGTATGAAACGTATTTTAGTGTTTATTCTTTTTGCCATCGTGTCGTGTTCGTTACTAGTGGCGTGCAGTGCTCCTCCGGTGGCGGGGGCGCAGCTGCCCAACCCCATGGTGGAATACGACTCTGCAAGCGAAATGAACAAGGTGCTGAAATTTGACATGTTGCAGCTGCCTGCGGAACTGGAATATACGCCGAAAGATTACTATGTGATAGATAAAAGGCTGGGGCAAATTGACTATACCAACCAAGCTGAAGATTTGGAAATTACGCTGCGTAAAGCCAAGGGCAACGAAGATATTTCCGGCATTTATGGTGTGGATTACGAGCAGGAAAGCTTCAGTGGTTTGCCTGTAAATATGGGCATTTACGAGGATACGCACGTTGCGTGGTTTGAAGATGGCGGCTTTTCTTACTCTGTAAGCGCCACCGGAATAGACGGCGCTACCTTCGATACTTTGGTGGGCACTGTGGTTACGGTAGAAAAAACAGTGGAATAACAGATGCAAAAAGCAAAAACGGGTACAATGTGTACCCGTTTTTTGATATACTGATACCAATTCAATAAAAGAGGGAGGGCAAGCATTTGCAAAAGGAACAAAGTAAGGCAAGTTTTAAAAGTATACTGTTTTTGCAGCTTATTGTTATTGTTTACACCTTTTCGCCATTGTTTGGCAAAATGGCCAGTGGTTACGAAACCATGTCTGGCATGTTTTTGTTGTTTATAGTGCTGGATGTGGCGGTGCTGGCTATTTACGCGCTGTTGTGGCAACAGGCGCTGAAGCGTTTCGACCTGCATGTGGCATATGCCAACCGTTCACTTGCCATTGTGTGGGGCATGGTGTGGTCTGCACTGATTCTGGGGGAAAGGATTACCGTTCCAAATGTAATAGGCACAGCCATTATTATTACGGGAATGGTTTTGGTGAATACGGATGCTGAATAGTGCCAGCCTTGTGATTATGCTAAGCGGCGTAACCATTGCCGCAGTTTCCCAGTTGCTTTTAAAAACCAGTGCCAATATAAAATACGAAGGCTTTTGGAAGCAATACCTAAATTGGCGTGTGGTTTTGGCCTATTGCATGCTGATGATTTCTATGCTGTTCTCTGTATGGGCCTATCGGGGCATGGATTTAAAATATGGCCCTGCAATAGAGTCGGTTGGCCTGGTGTTGGTTACGCTGCTTTCCTGGTGGATTTTAAAAGAAAAAATGACCAAGCGAAAAACAATAGGCTGCATTGTTATTGTAGCCGGGTTAATTGTGTTTTGCTTGTAGCCATTTCAGCAGAACATCGCCAATATAACAAAAATTCACATAGAAACTGCTATGCAAGTGAAAGGATTTAAACTATGGATTACGCGAAAGAATCTTTAAAGCTACACAGAGAATGGAAGGGCAAAATAGAAGTGATTTCCCGTGTGCCTGTACAAACAAAGGAAGATTTGTCGCTGGCGTATACGCCGGGCGTGGCGCAGCCTTGCCTAGAAATACAAAAGGACATCAACCAGTCGTACGAGCTAACACGGCGCTGGAATATGTGCTTGGTGGTAACGGATGGCACTGCTGTGCTGGGGCTGGGCGATATTGGGCCAGAGGCAGGCATGCCCGTTATGGAAGGCAAATGTTTGCTATTTAAAGAATTTGGCAGGGTGGATGCCTTTCCCTTGTGCATAAAAAGCAAGGATGTAGACGAAATTGTGAACACCATTTACTTGGTGTCGGGCAGCTTTGGCGGCGTGAATTTGGAAGACATTGCCGCGCCGCGTTGCTTTGAAATAGAGCGCAAGTTGAAGGAAAAGTGCGACATACCAATTTTTCATGATGATCAACACGGCACTGCCATTATTACCCTAGGCGGTCTATTGAATGCACTGAAAGTGGTGGGCAAGCAGAAGGAAGACGTGCGCGTGGTAATAAACGGAGCGGGTTCCGCGGGGATTGCCATATGCAGGCTGCTTTTGAGAAGCGGTTTCGACAACATTACCTTGTGCGATAAAGACGGCATTATTTGCGAGGGTGAAGAGCAGGGGCTAAACTATGCGCAAATTGATATGGCCAAGCTAACCAACCGAGACAAGCAAAAGGGCAAGCTGCCCGATGCACTGAAGGGTGCGGATATCTTTATTGGGGTAAGCCGCCCGGGGCTGGTGACTGCGGATATGGTGAAAAGCATGGCCAAAGACCCTGTGGTATTTGCCTGTGCCAACCCCACGCCCGAAATTTTCCCGGACGAGGCAAAGGCGGGCGGTGCGGCAGTGGTGGCCACGGGGCGCAGCGATTACCCCAACCAAATTAACAATGTGCTGGCCTTCCCCGGCGTGTTCCGCGGTGCGTTTGACGTACGTGCTTCGGATATCAACGAGGAAATGAAAATTGCCGCGGCTTATGCATTGGCTGGCTTGATTTGCGAAAAAGAGCTGAGTGCAGAGAATATTATACCCACACCACTGGATCCCCGTGTGGCCAATGCTGTGGCGGTAGCGGTATCTGTAGCGGCACGCAAAACAGGCGTAGCACGCATTTAAGCTATGCCATGCACATAAAAAACCGCTGGGCTTCCCTGATATATAAAATAGCGCTGGCTGGCCTAAGCGGCCTGGGGCTGTACCTTACCTCTGGCTTGCGGGCGGGGGCATACAACCCCTTTATGCTGAATTTCTTTACCATACTGAGCAACTATATGGTGTTTTTCTACGCACTGGTATCTGCTGCTTGCTGTGCAAGGGATATCAAAAAGCTGGGCGCGCAGGGAAGCACCACGGTGCTTCCGCACTTTAAGGGGGCGTTTATGATGGCCATATTCGTCACCTTTTTAATTTACCAGTTTTTGCTGATTCCCTATCACTTCTCTATGGATGGCGGCCACAGTTTTCGGTGGTCCAACACATTGATACACCACATTGTGCCCCTTATGATGGTTGCAGACTGGGCATTGTTTGACAAAAAGGGCAGTTTTCGCATACGCGATCCATTCATTTGGTGCAGTGTGCCGCTGGCCTATTTTCTTTTCTGCTTGATACGGGCAGAGGTGGGGCCGGTGCTGCAACTGGTGGACAGCCGTTACCCCTATTTTTTTATAGATGTGGATGCACTGGGCGGGCTGCAGGTATTTTGGAATGTGCTGCTGTTTGCGGCATTTTATATTGGGGTAGGCTTTGCGTTTTACTGGATAGACAGGAAGCTGGGCAGCAGGAAATGATGGCGGAGGGCAGCGTTTTATATTTATATTTTATTTGAGGTAGATTTGAGGTTTCCTCTATATAATAACAATTGTAAAGCAACAGCTTACAAAAAAATAAAATATATGGAGGCATAGATAGTATGAAAAGAAACAAATTTTTTATAGCACTCACTTGCGGAGTGGCAATGGTAGGCCTTATGGCAACAACGGCATTGGCTGCAAACAACGGGCAGGAAACCTTGGCACAAATTGATGCATCTACCAATACCATAACATATTCTGTAGATGGCGGAAAAACGTGGAGCGAAAAAGTTCCCCAAGAGGGGGCGAAAGATTTTACCGGGAAAGCGGAACTGCCCAAAACAGCAGAGCAGTCGTATATGGTGAACGCAGATGGCAGCATTTCCACCGCGCCGGAAAATGCACAAGGCACTGGTACGGTGGTAAGAATTGACTCGGAAACAAACAAAATAGAGTATTCTGTAGACGGCGGAAAAACATGGAGCACAGAAATTCCCAAAGAGGCAGCAAAAGATTTGACAGGCAACAAGGAATTGCCCAAAGCAACCCAGAAATCGTATATTGTGAATGCGGATGGTAGCATTTCCACCGCGCCGGAAAATGTGAAAGGCACTGGTACAGTGGTAAGAATTGACTCGGAAACAAACAAAATAGAGTATTCTGTAGACGGCGGAAAAACATGGAGCACAGAAATTCCCAAAGAGGCAGTTAAAGATTTAACAGGCAACAAGGAATTGCCAAAAGCAGCACAGCAATCCTCCATGGTGAACCCCGATGGCAGCATTTCGAACGCACCGGCCAACGCGGAAGGCGGTGAAGTTCTGGCTAGAATCAGCTCGGATACAAATAAAGCAGAGTATTCTGTAGATGGCGGAAAAACATGGAGCACAGAAAAACCAGCTGACTGGAACTGATGGTAACACCCAACAACAAGATGAAACACGGAAGGCGTAACAACTTTCCGTGTTTCATATGCAAATATGGTTGTTTGTGTGATATATTTATAAATGGTGGTATTTATGCGAATCTTATTGGTGGAAGATGAAAAACAAATGGCAGAGGCCGTTTCATTTATTTTACAGAAAAACAATTACACTGTAGATTTGGCCTATGATGGTGAAATGGGCTTGGATTGCGCATTGTCTGATATTTACGACATTATTATATTGGATATTATGCTGCCCAAAAAAGACGGGTTTCTATTTTAAAAGAAATACGCGAAAATAAAATGACCACACCTGTGATACTATTAACTGCTAGAGGTGAAACAGAAGATAAGGTGTTGGGATTGGACAGCGGTGCGGATGATTACCTTGCCAAGCCATTTAAAACAGATGAGCTTTTGGCTAGGTTACGTGTGCTGTCCAGAAGAAAAGGGGAAATTGTTCCCAGCGTTTCCCTGTCGTATGGGGATTTGGAAGTGAACCCCCATACGTTACACATCTATTGTGGCGTGCAATCCATTAAGTTAACGTTAAAAGAGTGCCAGCTGTTGGAATTGCTGATACAATACAATACGATGATTATTTCAAAAGATAAGATTATTGAAAAAGTATGGGGATTTGAATCGGATGCGGATGACCACCATGTGGAAGTGTATATTTCGTTTCTTAGAAAAAAACTGTTGCAGCTGAAATCCAAAGTGGTGGTGAAAACAATGCGAGGCTTGGGATACCGACTGGCATACGAAGAATAACAGGGGCAATGAAGCGTGATAAACAAACTGAAAAAACAATTTATAGTGTGGCATATGTCAATTAACACCATTCTTATTTTGGTGTGTTTTTTGGTGATCTATCTTACCACTGTATCGGGCATACAAAACCGCAACAGTGAACGGCTGAATGCCATTCATGCAGATGCCACCAGCCAAATTGTTTCCAGTGAAAAAAGCTTGATGAGCATGGCCGATTACATGGTGTATTTTTCTATTACGCTGGACAAAAACAATACGGTTACAGATGTAAGATCGCCGGTGGATGTGCAAGCGGCCACCATAAACGAAGCGTTGGATTTGTACCTGAAAAACAACGGGAACGAAAAAGATACGCTTAGTTTTGCGGGAAAGCGCTGGATGTACTCTACCACTGCCTATGTAGAGCATTTGGGCGCAGCCGATCAACCGCCAACCCGAAAAATAGTGTTTTTGGATGTAACGGAAAGCTATGATGTGCTAAACAATCTATTTATCATACTTTTGGTGGTGGGGCTGTCGGTAATGATTCTGAATTATTTTATCAGTGTTGCATTTGCCAGCCGTGTGGTTCGCCCCATTGCGGCATCGTTTGAAAAGCAAAAAAGATTTGTGGCGGATGCTTCTCACGAATTAAAAACCCCATTGGCCATTATGACTGCCAATGTAGAGGCATTGATAGCCACCAATGCTTCGCAAGAAGCCGACCATTGGATACATAATATTCTAAAGCAAATTGAACGCATGGAAACGCTGGTGAAAGATTTGCTGTTTTTGGCTCGGGAAGAAGAAAAACCAGCAACCAAGGAACTTGTGCCGGTAAATGTAAGCCATATTGTAGAAGAAGCTTTGACCGAAATGGAAGTAACTATCTTTGAAAAAAACATTGCCTTGCAAACGGAAATACAACCGGGCGTAATGGTTCGCAGCAATGCCTTTGATATCAAACAAGTAATGGTGATATTGCTAGACAATGCAATTAAATATACAGAGGAACATGGGAAAATAACGGTTCGGCTGGAAAAAACCAAGCATAGCACCAGTGTGGTTATTCAAAATACCTGTGCAGGCATATCCAAACAGCATTTGCAGCATATCTTTGATCGCTTTTACAGAGTGAATGATGCCCGAAGCCACGATGGCAGTTTTGGTTTGGGATTGCCCATTGCAAAAGCAATTGCCGATAAAATTGGCGGAAGCATAACAGTGGAAAGCAAAGAAAACGAAAGTGTATCTTTTTCTGTTGTGTTTAAAAACGACAAAAATATACAATAAACCGATATGCCAACACAATGGGTATATAGGCAACCATTAACTTTCTGTAGTTAAAAATAATGGCTAAATATTCGCGTATAAACGCAGTGGGAAGATAAAACAATGCGGTTTTCCCGCCAACGCCCTGTGCATCTAGGCCTACCTTCTTTGCCAAGATAGCTGCTCGCAACACATGAAAATTGCTGGTTACAAAAAGGCAGGTATAGCTTTTTTGCTGTAGTTCTATCAGCTCTTTAGAGAATTTCATATTTTCATATGTATTTTTGGATTGATCCTCCAGCATAATTTGTTCCTTGGGGATGCCCTGCTGCAGCAGATACTGCTTCATAGCAAAAGCTTCGGATACAATTTCATCCTTGCCTTGCCCGCCCGAAACTACAAAGGTTGCTTTTTTTTTCGCCTGCCTGAAACACCGCAATTGCTTTATTCAATCGTTGTGCTAACAGTGGCGTAACAGACCCATCGCTACGGATTCTTGCACCCAGAACAATGATATAGTTGCAGTGTTTGTTTTTGGGTAGTGCAGCATAAATGAATGAATAGAGAAAAAACGATGCAAGCATGAAAGGAATATATGTGAAAACAGAAAAAACAGCCTGATAAAAAAACGGAAGAAATGCATTTTCGTTTAGGCCTAACGAGCTTGCCCAATAAATGATTGGCCAAATAATACCCATCCCTCCAAAAAACAATGGCAAAAAATGTGCGGGTTTCTTGCCTTCGCGCTTTATCACTATGGCTCCATTCACAAACAAAGCGACTCCCGCTATAAAACTGGCTACCATAAACACGAAAAACAGCATGAACAGAATTGTGGTGCCCTCTCCTATCATCAAAGCATCTTGGTTGGGAAAGTAAATATTCGGTGCATAAAGGTACAGCCCACCATTCACAACAAAATAAATGCATAGTACAATCAAAATGCCGTTCATAATGCGTCGGGGTTCTTTTTTTATGCTGTAGATGGCATAAAAAAACAGACAATGCCTAGTATAAGAAATACGATGCTTCTAATTTTTTCAAACAACATAAGAATCCTTTTTCAAAATAGAGTTGACCTACTGGTTTGGATATTTGTGGATTACAAAAAAACAATATCCCCGATGCCGCTGCACCGGGGATATTACGTGTTTTCCATAAGCATTCCCTCCTACAATATAGTATTTATATAAACGCCTAAGCGGTTTTTTTGGACTGCCGCCTGCAGATGGCATCTTGCAGTGGCAGAATTTTATATATTTTGTATCACTGTCCAAACATCTTGTTTGCTATCAGTTACTTTACAATTATTAGTATAAGCCAGCAACCTAAAATGTACCTCAAAATAAAGAACAAAAATAAAAGAATAAATAAATAGTACACTTGTTTCGATTAACCGCATTGTATTCGGCGATAGGCCGCGGGCTATTGCCCAGTGGAAGGCAGTTCCCCTGTTTTTTTCAGCGATTGCTTTATCAGCAGTGGGGCAATGATTTCGTTCACCAATAAGGCTGCCGTAATAGCGCCTTGCAACATCAATGTTTCGGCAGGGTATAAAGGAGACAAGGATTCTACCGCAATTGCTGTGAATATAAGGCAAATACTGGAGTGTGGCAGCAACAAATACCCCATGTTTTGGGAAATTGATTCCGGAATTTTTGCAATTTTGCCACCGACTCTGGAAAACACAACTTTGACAGAAAAACGTGTGATAAAAAA
>CAZQBV010000103.1:0-8122 GCA_964592125.1 uncultured Christensenella sp. | reverse complement strand
GATACCTGAGAGATGTTTTGGTCACGCCAATTGCTGACACTTTCAATGGTGCACTCCTCATGGCCTTCAAGCTATCGTACCAGAAGGGCTTAAAATTCAGTATTCCAATAGCCAATATGGTACCTATACCGATACTTTCGCTTCGCCGATTGTGCAGACAACAGTAGGTTCTCGTACTTTCTATGCACGAATTGTAGATGCGACTGGCACAGTTATTTTGCCTGCAGCGCAATACAGCGTTGTTGTAACCCTTCCCGATGGCGTAAGTATCTCAAATAGTACAGTTCCTTTTGATGGAAATGCACATTATATTAATGTGGAGAATAATTCCAACGGAGCGTACAAGGTACTGTATTCCACCAACTCAACAACAGGCTTCACGGAGACCAATCCAAGATCACAAACCAACGTTGGAAGTACTACGGTATATGCGAAAGTTGTGACAGCAGCAGGCGATGTTGAAGTGATGGCGCCTATCTCGTATAAGGTTACGGTTACCGCCCCCACAGGTGTTACAGTAGAAAACTATACAGGCTTCTATGATGGACAGCCACACGCATTGAATGTTTCCAACGTGAGCGCCGAGTACACAGTAGAATATAGCCCTAACACTACTGCTGCCAACTTCACCACCGCGCCTATTACACAAACAGAGCCGGGCGCATTGAACGTTTATGTTCGTATCAAAAAAGGCAGTACAATTATTATGCCTACAACAGCATATAAGATCACAATCAATAAATTGCCATTGAAAGTGAAAATATCAGATGCCGAGCTAAAATATACTTATGGAAATGATGTACCTGAGTTTCTGCCCAGCATACAAAGTTCTGAAAGTGAACTGGTCGCAGGAGATACTGTGGATGGGCTGAAAAACCAACTACACTTTGTGATAGATCCCGAACCCAACCCCAAAGGCAATGCAAATGCAAGAAACAGAGGCGTTTCATTCTCTTTAGATAGTGACGCGGCAAAATATTACAACATTGAGCTATACACTTATCTGGGTTCCAAGATAAGCGGAACAAAAGCGAATATTCAAATTGTTCCAAGAGACAGCATAATAGCGCCCGTTTCAAAAACGATTTATTATGGAGAAGCTACACCTAACCTGAACGAGTGGATGGCAAAAGAGAATATGTTATTGCCTGCGAACGGTGATAAAGGTGTGCTTGCAAAAGATGTTGCCTCCATCCCATATTTCTATGATTTTAATAAAAGTTACGGAAATGCAGTTGCTGGCCACCATTATTATTGGAATGCAGCAGCTCAAGACTGGGTTATGGGGCCAAATCCAACTCTTTGGAGTTATACAACAACAGATGCGGTTATGAATGCAAAGTTAGAAGCCGGAACTTATTTGTTCCAAACCTATACCAACGCATCCTCTTATGGCACAGATGGTGATGGGTTAGGTGGGCTAAGTGCAATAAATTATTTTTACTCCACTAATGTTTTTGGAACTGCCAATTTAGAAATAAAGAGAAAGCCAGTTACCATTACTGCTGCCGATGCGGAAAAAGTATTGGGCACAACTGATTCAGAACTGACCGCAACTATGACAGAAACAGCGTATGGGGAAACGATTGATTATACTGTAAGCCGCGTTCCCGGCGAAACTGCTGGCACCTATGACATTAACATAAATGTGGATAAGCAAGCTTACCCCAATTATAAGATCACCACTGTGCCTGCAACATTTACCATAAAGGAAAAAGCACCAATTGTTGTTCCTACAAAACAAGCAGTTACCATTACTGCACATAATGCAGAGAAGTTTGTAGGGGAACAAGACCCAGCTTTTACCTCCACAGTAACAGGCATTGCAAACAGCAGCGCAATAGAGTATACACTTAGCCGCGTTCCCGGCGAAACTGTGGGTACCTATGCCATTCAGGTGAATGTGAATGAAAGTGCATACCCAAACTACTCTATTACCACCGTGCCTGCAACATTTACCATAAAGCAGCAGACCCCTATCATTGATCCTGAAAAACGCGCAGTTACCATAACTGCAAATGATGCAGAGAAATTTGTGGGCGAAGCTGACCCCCAATTGACTGCCATTATGACAAAAATAGTGGATGGTGACAGCATTGCCTATACGCTAAGCCGCGAACCCGGCGAAACCGTTGGCACATATGTCATTCAGGTAAATGTGGATAGGGCAGCATACCCAGACTACGAAATAACAACCCAGCCCGGTGTGTTTACAATAAAAGCTATCGCACCCAAGCCGGTGGAAAAAAAGAACGAAGTAACAATTACGGCCAATGATGCGCAAAAATTTGTAGGACAAGCGGATCCTGAATTGACTGCCACAATGACCAAAATTGTAGATGGAGACTCTATTAGCTACACACTCAGCAGAGTTCCCGGGGAAATAGTTGGCACTTATGCCATTAATGTAAATGTGGATGAGAGCGCTTACCCCAACTATACAATTACCACAGTGCAGGGCACTTTTACCATACTGCCAGTGGTTGACCCAGTAGAGCCCCCAGTTACACCAGCAGGAGAAACTCCTGCAGCGGCAGACACCACGGCGCCCCCCATCGTACCGGGTGAGACAACGCCAACTGACCCAACAGACCCAGGCAACCCAACCAGCACTATAAACGATGGTGCTACCCCACTGGGCGGCTCGGCTGAAGATCCCTCTGTTACGAAGGATTTCGGAACAGGCGATACACCTTTGGCACAAGGCTCAACCTATTGGGCACTGCTGAACCTAATTCTTGCAATACTCACAAGTGTAATTATGCTGGTATTGCTGGCAAGCTTCTTTGCAGGGAAGAACCGCAGAAAAGAAGAGCAGAGCAGTGACAGTGAAACTGGCAAATTGAGACGCAAAGGGCTGATACGCTTGCTTAGCATCATCCCCACAGTGGTTGCAATTGTGTTGTTCCTGCTAACAGAGAATATGAGCAACCCAATGATTCTAACAGACCAGTGGACTGTTCTGATGGCGGTAATAGCCATTGCACAGATTGTAGTGGCATTCTTCGCAACAAAAAGCCGCAAGAAAGACAAACACGAGGGTCACATGGAAACACCCCAAACACAAAATGCATAAACCAGAAGCATAAATAGCATCACACAACAGCCGAAAGAAAACTCTTTCGGCTGTTGTTTTTATGATCGGCTATACCTCCACTCTACAATAATCCATGCACAAAAAAGGCCTCTTGTCCATTACAAGAAGCCTATACGTTCTTACTGTTACCCTTCATCTGTGGGACTTGGTGTAGGAGTGGCTTGCTGCCCCGTCTCCCCCGGTGTGCCCTCTGTACCGCTGGTTTGCGCCGCCCCCGGCCGCACCCCCGCCGAACCCTCTACATATTTTATTTCATCCTCTTTCAGCCAGCCAAGGCGTTCCCGCGCCTGTTGCTCCACATATTCATTGGAACCAATGTGATCCAGCTCGCTCTTTTTAAAGTCTATATCCCGCTCCAGTTGTTCTTTTTGCTGTTGCAGCGCTATTTGCCGTTGCTGTTGCTGCGCTAAGACCGACTGATGGCTCACATAGGTAAACCCCACATAAACGAGCACCCCTACCAATATAATCAGCTTCATCTTGCCAAAAGTGAACTTTTTCTTTTTTGTCAAAAATCTCGCCTCCGTTTGCAATTCAATACAAATATCATAGCATATTCGCATAAAATCTTCAAGCAATAGCCCATTTGCACGCATTTGCAGTTACCATTTGCAGTATTCTACTCTCTCTACAAAAATATAAGTAGATATTATTCATCATTCCTTTACAAGCTTCCAGCCAGAAAAAGATTGAATTCAACTTCTGTTATGGTATAATCAAGAAGTATTTGAAATAAATCGGCGTTTGCCCGCCCATTTCGTTTTTTAGGGGGCATTGCATGCGCTGTTTTATTACGTAGTAAATGAACAATAGAAATCATAAATTCTTTATTTTGTATTCATTTGCTTCGTGTCATCACTTCAATTTTAGCTGCTGCTTTGTGTAGAAGTGATGTATTGTTTACTTGTCAACTGGAAAGGGACTTATAGAATGAAAAGATTTTTGCTTATTACGCTGTGTGCCATACTGGCATTTGGCGTGTTTACAGGCTGCGCGAATACTGCCACACCAGCAGAAACTGATGCCGCAACAGCAACCGCGAACCCCGCTGCAACAGAGGAAAACACACCAGCACAAACGCCCCAAAAAACAGGCGACCCCAGCCCCACTCCAACAGCAAACCCTCTGCCGGAGGATGCATCCCCCACCACAGGTCTGAAAGGTGGCAACACAACTTACAAGCCAATTATAGTGCAAATAGAGAACGAACCGCCCGCCCGCCCGCAGCAGGGCATTCAATGGGCAGACGTGGTATACGAAACTATGATAGAAGGCATAGACACTCGTTTCACTTGCGTTTTTAACGATATTTTGTGGCAAAAGGATTCGCCCGAAACTTTGGAAGTGGGTCCTGTACGCTCCTCTCGCTACTATCACCAATGGATTCAAGGCGAATGGGATGCGCTGTATGTGCACCAGGGCGGCCCTGAAACCCCCGGGGTGGAAACCTACATTTTTGGCCCCAGTGGCGACCATATCAAAGTGCGAATCAACGCGGCAGGCAAGCGCGCAGTGAATGCGGAATATATCTATCGCCGTAAAAATACAGGCAAAAAACTGGAGCACACTGCCTATACCGAGCTACACAAAAACTTGGAAGTATACAACTACGAACCAACCATGCGCAGACCCTTCCTGTATTATCCGCTAAAGGACTATGCAGATATGCCCGCAATTGAGAATATAGAGCTGGCATTTTGGTCTCAGAAGCAAAACTGGGTGGAATATAAATACGACGCAGCCAAAGACAAATTGATTCGCTACATGAGCGGCAAAGAATTTATTGCGGAAGAAACAGGCAAGCCGCTGGAAGTACAAAACCTAATTGTACAATACGCCACCGTTTTGGATTTTCCAGATGAACACAAGCAAGTGGACGTGTTTGGCGAAGGCCCTGCGGAGTATATCATTCACGGAAAACATATAAAAGGCACTTGGAAACGCGAGAACGCGGCAAATGCCCCCACCATTTATTACGATGAAAATGGCGAGGAAATTGTGATGACACCGGGCAACACTTGGATAGAAATTTACCCCAACAACAAGCCTGTATCCATAAACTACACCGATGGTACAAACTATATGACAAATGCCGACCAGCCCAGCTAAAACATTAGGCTTCGCAAGCAGCGAAGCCTTTTTTCATATGCAATACTTGATCGAAAAAGCATTTTTCATGTATAATGATAAAAGCAGACCAACAAAGGAGATAGCCAATGGCAAGATACACAAAACAAGACGTTCATGAAATCATCAAAGAAAAGGATATAAAGTTTTTGCGCCTGCAATTTACAGATATTTTTGGCATTTTGAAAAATATTACTGTAATGGCCAGCAGCGTGGATAAAGTGATAGACGAAGGATGCATGTTCGACGGTTCTTCTATAGATGGCTTTGCACGCATAGAAGAATCGGACATGATGCTACTGCCGGATATAGACACCTTCGAGGTGTTCCCTTGGTCCAACAAAAAAGGTCGCACTGCCAGATTTATCTGCGATGTATACACACCGGATGGCCAGCCCTACAACGCCTGCCCCAGGCATATATTAAAGCGTCAACTGGCCGAGGCGGAAAAGCTGGGCTACAGTTTCAACACAGGGCCAGAGTGCGAATTCTTCCTATTTGAAAAGGATGCAAATGGCAAGGCTACCATAGAAACCAGCGATGAAGGCGGCTATTTCGACCTTGCCCCGCTGGATACCGGCGGCAGCGCCCGACGCGATATTTGCATAGCGCTGGAGGAAATGGGCTTTGAAATAGAAGCCTCCCACCACGAATGCGCCGCTGGGCAGCATGAAATAGACTTTAAATATGGCAACGCACTTACAATGGCCGATAACGTGATGACCTTTAAAATAGTGGTGAAGCGCATTGCGCTGGATCACAACCTGCATGCCACATTTATGCCCAAGCCAAAATTTGGCGTAGCAGGCAGCGGTATGCACATCAATATGTCGCTATGCGCCCAAACCGGCAATGCCTTTTGTTGCTCTGAAGACGAACTGGGGCTATCCTCACAGGCATATGGCTTTATGACAGGTATTTTGGATCACGCGCAAGGCATGGCTTTGCTGACCAACCCCACCATAAACTCCTACAAGCGCATGGTGCCGGGCTACGAAGCGCCACTTTACATTGCATGGTCGGCAAAAAACCGCAGTCCTTTGGTACGCGTTCCCCATGCAAAGGGTTCGGGCACTAGGCTGGAGCTAAGAAACCCCGACCCCACTGCAAATCCATACCTTGCTTTTGCAGCAGCATTGGCCGCCGGTCTGGAGGGGATGAAAAATGGAAAAGTGCCCCCGCCGCCAGTGAATAAAAATATTTATACACTAACGGATGAGGAAAAGAAAACACACAAAATAAAGCGGATGCCTCATAACATGATAGACGCCATTGGCGAATTTTCGCGCGATCCGCTTATGAAAGAAGTTTTGGGAGAAAGCGCCTTCCGCAAATATTTAAAAGGCAAGGAAGAGGAATGGCTGGATTACTCCTCCCACGTTCACGATTGGGAGCTAAACGAGTATTTAACCAAGTACTAGAACTATGGCGCAAATGCGCGCACCTTGGTGTTTTGATACACATTAAATGTAAATTGGAGACCTTTGTAGTCCATCATTTCAGAGGTCTCTTTTATTTGCCATCCATCCCGCCCATCCAGCGAATGAATAGACACATCATGCGGCACACTGCGCTGCACTTTTGTAATATAAGCTGTATCGCAACAGTCCATTAGCTGATTGTATACAGAGGCGCCGCCTATCACGAATATATCTTCACTGTTATAGTTGCTCAATACATCAAATAATTCTGCCATGCTGCGGCACAGCACCACATTTTCACAGGAAAAACCGGGGTTGTCCGAAAGCACCACATTGGTACGCCCGGGCAATCCCTTGCTGCCGGGCAACGATTTTAGCGTGGCTTCACCCATCACCACCACTTTGCCCATTGTTTTTTCTTTGAAATATGCCATATCGGGAGGCAACCGGAACAACAAATCATTGTTCTTCCCTATCCCCCAGTTTTCTTCTACCGCTACTATAAAATTCATCTACTGTTTCTCCCGTCCTACTTTTCAAATTGCCACAGGTATGGACACGCCCAGCTCATGCGCCTGATAGTCCACCAACTTTAGGCTATCCTTGGTAAACTCATAAAAGTCTGTTACGCTTTGGTCCATCCACAGCCTAGGGGCAGGGTATGTTTCACGCTTTAAAATATCCTCTACAATGGGTATATGGCGGTCGTAAATGTGCGCATCCGCAATCACATGCACCAATTCGCCAGCCCTCAGCCCACTTACTTGAGCCATCATGTGCACCAGCGCCGCATATTGGGTTACATTCCAGTTGTTTGCGACTAGCATATCTTGACTGCGCTGGTTCAGCACCGCATTCAGCCTATCCCCTGTTACGTTGAATGTAACACTGTAGGCACAAGGGTATAGCTTCATTTCGGAAAGGTCATGATGGTTGTACAAGTTCGTCATAATTCTGCGGGAAAGCGGGTTGTGCTTCAAATCGAACAACACCCTGTCCACCTGATCAAACTCCCCCTCTGCATAGCTGTGCTTCACGCCCAGTTGATAGCCATAGGCCTTGCCAATACTTCCCTGCTCATCTGCCCATGCATCCCAAATGCGGCTACCCAAATCGTGAATGTCGTTGGATTTCTTTTGCCAAATCCACAATATTTCATCCAATGCCGATTTAAAAAAAGTACGGCGTATGGTAAGCGCAGGAAAATCGTCTGCCAAATTGTATCGGTTTACTATACCAAACTGCTTTACCGTATGGGCAGGTGTCCCATCTTCCCACCTTGGCCTGACATCATACTCCGTATCCCAAAATCCATTTTCTAAAATATCCTTGCAATTTGCTATAAAAATCTCGTCGGCACGGCTCATACACTCCTCCATTTGCGTTCCCTTTACAGAATGCTTCTATCTTTCATTTTGTATCATACCAATTCCGATTTGAAACATTTGTTTCAAATCACGCGCAATATGCGCGACTC
>CAZQBV010000102.1:0-8294 GCA_964592125.1 uncultured Christensenella sp. | reverse complement strand
TGCTCGTTGGTTAGAATAATATTGGAATACTTACCCATTATCTCCACAATCATGCGCAGTGTTACGGGCTGCATCAGTTCGTCCTTTGCATGAAAGGTAATGATTACCACACGGTTTAGCCCGTTTTGCTCTATACTTGCCACCAGCGCACCCATCAAATATTTTCTTAAAAACATGCAGAAGGACGGTGCAGTCTTGGGGTTTTGCTTTGCAGTTTTGGTAAGGTAGATAGCGCAGTCGCCTGCATCCGCAGAAATAGATAGGCGCATGTTACCGCCAGTTGCGGAATACAATTGCAGTACAATCTCTTCCCTGGCAGGCATTAGCACCTTTTGTACCTTGGCCTGTAATATTTTATGTTGCAATTCACGCACTACGGTGTGCAGTGTTAATCCATCTAAAGTCAACTTGTTTACCTCTCTGGTTCCTGATGTGTTTCACAAAAAACAGTATAGCATTCCTTTGAATATAGTGCAAAATTATGTTAAACTAACCTTGAATTTATGATAAATAGGGAGACAATATGAAAAAATTGATTATTGCAACCAACAACCAAAATAAAGTGCGTGAAATAAAGGCCATACTGGGCAGTTTTTACGATGAAATACTTTCCCTAAAAGATGTGGGGATAAAGGCGGATGTGGTGGAGGATGGCAGCAGCTTTCACGAAAATGCCGCCAAGAAAGCAATTGAAATAAGCAAGATGGTGGAAGGAGATGTGCTGGCAGACGACTCTGGCCTGTGTGTGGATGCGCTGGATGGCGACCCCGGTATTTACTCTGCCCGATTTGCGGGAGAGGATGGCGACGATGCGGCAAACAATGCAAAACTGCTTGCGTTAATGAAAGACCAGCCCAATAAGCAAGCCCGATTTGTATGTGCTATTGTTCTGGCAAATGGCGGAAAAGAAAAGCTATATGTGGAAGATTTTGCAGAGGGATTGATTGTGGACGAGCCGCAGGGGGCGGGTGGTTTTGGCTACGACCCGCTGTTTTTTAGCGAGCCGCACGGCAAAACATTTGCCGCACTTACGGCAGAAGAAAAAAATGAGATTAGCCATCGTGCAAAGGCGCTGAATCGCCTGAAGGACAGTGTGGCGGCACTGCGCAAGGAATCTGCACAGTGAGCTAGAAATTGGGGGATGCCACGCGCCTGCGTTTATTTTACGGCATCCTCTAAATCTTGTATTTTCTCGTATGTGCCCAATACAACAATAGCATCGTTTATACTCACAATATCGTCTGCCCAGGGGTTGATGCTGTATGTACCATCTGCATGTTGAATTGCAACAATGTTTAGCCCGTACTTTTCTCGGAATTTTAATTCGGAAAGGCTTTTGTTTGCCCAGCTTTTTACCACCTTTAATTCTGCCATTCCAAAATCGGGCGAAACCTTTATGAAGTCTATTGCGTTGGATGGCATAAGGCGGTTGGCCAAGCTGGCACCGGAATCCTTCTCTGGGAACACCACATAGTCCGCGCCAATTTTGTTTAACAATTGCGCATGCAGGTCGTTGCCCGCTTTGGCAATTACTTTTTCTACGCCGTATTCCTTGCACAACAGGGTGGCAATCATACTGGCTTTTTCTTCACTAACGCAAACACAAGCAATATCAAAATTGCTAATTCCCATTGTTTTCAGTGCTTGTTCATCGGTAGCATCCATTTGCACAGCATGTGTTGCGTAGCTGATAGCTTGGTTCACCTTGTCGATGTCCTCATCAATTGCCAAAACTTCGGCTCCTTTGGACCAAAGGGACTGTGCCACGCTGGAGCCAAATTTGCCCAAGCCGATTACAATAACTTGATTTTTCTTTTTCGCTTTCATGGAAGCCTCCTAGCCAATTAGTAGCTTTTCTTCTGGGTAGTGTATATTTGCTTTTGGTCTGGCCAATTTTAAAGACAGCGCAATGGTGAATGTAAACACGCCAACCCGACCACAGTACATTACAATAATAATTAATACTTTACTAAAAGAAGACAACGTTGGGGTAATGCCGGTGGAAAGCCCCACCGTTCCAAATGCCGAGGTTATTTCAAACGCAATATCGGAAAAACTGATACGTCCGTGCTCTATCACCGCCAACATAGCAGTAACCCCCATTACCAGGGCTAGGGCTAGGGCGCAAACTGCAACGGCACGCAAAACCAGCTTCCTGTTTATGGTGCGTCCTCCTATCTCTATATCTTCCCTGCCCAGTACGGTGGAAAAAACTGAGAGTAGCAGCACGGCAAACGTGGTGGTTTTGATACCACCGCCTGTACTTGCGGGGGAAGCGCCAATAAACATCAACCCTGTTGTAAACACTTTGGAAATGGGCAGCATATCGCTCTGCGGAATAGTGGAGAAGCCCGCTGTTCTGGTGGTTACAGATTGGAACAGTGCGCCTAGAATTTTTTGGGAAACGGGTACGTTTGCCGCACCCAGTGTTTTGGGGTTGGAAGATTCCGCAGCCAGAAACATAACAAACCCCAGTGATATAAGAAGTGCTGTCATCACCAAAACTACCTTAGCATGAAAAGACAGCGGTTTTCGGTGCTTCTTGCGAACACCTTGTGTTAGCTGCAGCACAACAAAAAATCCCAAACCACCAGTTATAATTAAACCCATAGTAACCACATTTATCAGCACATCGCCTGCAAATGGAATTAAACTGCTGTTTTGCCCAAACACATCAAAGCCTGCATTGCAAAATGCAGAAATGGAGTGAAACACACTATAAAACATGCCCTGCCCAAAGCCATACATGGGCACAAAGCGAATGGCCAAAAGAGGTATGGCAATGCCCTCGGTAATGGCGGTAACAAACAAAACATTTCGGGTAAGCCGTACTACGCCTTGCAGTTGTGTATCGTTAAAAGAATCGCTTATCAGCAGCCTGTCTCTTAGAGTAATGCGTTTGCCTACCACCATAAATATAAATGAGGTGGTGGTCATAAAACCAATTCCCCCCAATTGTATGAGTGTAACCAGAACAACCTGACCAAATGGGGATAAAGTGCTGCCCGGGTCAAACACGGCCAGCCCCGTTACACAAACAGCGGAAGTGGATGTAAAAAGGGAATCCAAATATCCAACGGATTGACCGCTGATGGAAGAGATGGGCAAGCACAAAAGAATGCTGCCTACAAATATAATTGTGCCAAAACCAAATACCAAAATGATGGGGGGTGGCAAATTCAAAATTTTCTCTTTTAGCTTCAATTCGATGTCCCTTATCTTTATACGATATATTTGGCATTTTCATAGCCAGTTTCTATAGCCTGTATAGAAACGCAAATCATTATAAATATATATATTACCCTATCCAAGAAAAATAGCAAGTGAAACCGAATTGAAATGCAAAAAAATTATTTGCTACAATTGTCTAAAGACAGCTGATATTTTGTAGTGTTGATAAAAAATAGCTCCATAGAAAGGCATTTTCCGTTTTGTACAAGAGGAATATCCTACCACAAAACATGTTGTAGATGGGCTAATATAGGTGGGTGATCGCTATAAGTAAATGCAAAATCCGATAAAAAAATCAGCTAGAGATGCTCAATAAATATTGTGCGGTTTGCTGGTTGGTTACCAGTATGCTGGGGTGTGTGGCATGCAGTGCGGCAGCAAGGCATTGCTGCTTGTTTGTGCCCGCGGCAATGCACATGCGCGTGGGTATGGCTGCAATTTCGGCAAGGCTAAGTGCCACAGTGCGTTGCTCCAGCTGCTGGCTGCACAGCTTGCCAGTGCTGTCTATTATGTGAGAGCAAATATCGCTTACAGCACCTGCTTGTTTCAACTGTGCTATTTCCGCATCTGAAAAATAACCTGCCTTTACAAAACTGTTGCTTTTGTCAAATACGCCTGCGGTAAAAATAGCTATGCTGGCTTTGCGGGCAAGTGCCATTACCTGTAAGATATGCTTATCTGTCATCACAGCATTTTTGGCAGTTACACTGTCCAGCACTGCAGGCAAAGGTATTAAATAATGGGTGCCGTGCAATGCCTGCGCAATATTTTTGGGTATTTCTCCCGCATATACGTTGTCGTCCAGCTTGGTAATGCCACCACACAGTTGCACCACTTGTACTGCCTTCATATCATCCCGTTTCACTATGTTTTGGGAAAAAGCATGCAGGGTTTTGCCCCATGCAGTGCCAATCACATCTCCATCTTGCACAATTAGGTTCAGGTACTTTGCTGCTGCTATTCCCAATTTGGAAAAAAGGGTGGGATCGGCATTGCTGGTGGAAATTACAATTGCCTTTTGCAGGCCATATTTCAGGCGAAGTTGGCTTTCCAGCCCGGTTTCCGCCAGCAGCGGGTCGTGTATTTTTATTTCCACAATGCCCTGCTGGCGCGCTTCGCTTAACAATTTGCTGATATAAGTTCGGGACAAGCCCAGTTTTTTGGATATTTCCAGTTGGCTAAAGTTGTTGGTGTAATACAGTTTGGCTATTTCAACCAATAGTTTTTGTTTTGCGCATTCGTTCATTCGGCTCCCCTTCGGCATGGGTAATTGTATCATATGCACCATCATACTATGATGCAAGGGGTTTATCAACAACTGGAGATGGCACTACTTGCCAACATAAATATAGATGCAGGACAAAGTGCCGTTCCCCTTGTGGGACTGATAATAAAGTCCCGATTTCTTCGTGAAACGCAGTTGTATGCGCTCCTCCACATTTTTTACGCCCACGCCGTTCATTCCATTTGTTATGCGCTTTCCACTCATCACTTCTGCAAGTATTTGCTTGCTGATGCCCACGCCGTCATCCACCACCTCTATAAAGATATAATCGTTGTATTTGTACGCATAAATACTAAGGTGACACTTTTTTTCGGATTGCTTAATGCCGTGATAGATGGCATTCTCCACCAGAGGCTGCACAATTACTTTGGGTACCAAAAAATCTGCAACTTCTTGTGTGTAGTGAATGTCGTAATCAAAATAGCTTTCGTAGCGAATGCGTTGTATGTTTAGGTAGGCCTCTGCAATGGATAGCTCCTGACTGAGAGGCACAATATCGTTACCGCCTGAAAGTGACTGGCGGAAAAAAGTGCCCAGCAAATAGGCCATTTCGGCAGCGCCAGCGGGGTTGGCCTCTGCCATCCACACAATAGAATCCAAAGTGTTATACAAAAAGTGAGGGTTTATTTGCGCTTGCAAAGCTGCAAACTCGGCTTTTCGCTTTTGATTTTCGGTTTTGCTAATATTGCCAATCAGCTCTTTAAGCCTTGCTATCATGGCGTTAAACCCATTGCCCAGTTTGCCTATTTCATCATTTGTGCCTGCGTCAAAAGAAACGTCTAAATTTCCGGATTCCACCTGCGCCATAACGGAACGCAGCAGTAGCAGGCGCTTGAAAATGGAGCTGCGTATAAACAAGGCAATCAACAAGCAAACCACAGCGGCAATGATAAGCCCCAATAAAATTTGTGTGGTGCGAAGTGATATGGCGGGGTTACTTAGCTGCGCATAGGGAATGATACCAACCAAGTACCAGTCCGTACCCTCTACCGGGGTGGAGAAAACGGCGTTGTTTTCTCCGGCGTTGTTTTTTGCTATGAAAGAAGTGTCGCCACCTAACACTGCATCTATATAGGCAGAATCGGGGAAATTGAGATCCTGATTTCCCGTATCCAAAAACTCTTTGTTGGGATAATAAATATACTCGCCTTTGGAATTGATGATAAAAGCATAACCTGAATCGCCTAAAGAAATATCGTTACTCAAGCTTTCTATGGCTTCGCTTTTCAGGTCGATTAACACAACCCCCAGCGGAGGGCCGTTTTCGTATGCCTTAATAGAACGGACATAAGAAATAACGGGCGTTTGAAGCCCTTCCAAATATTCGGGAATACGCGGAGGAAGCACAAAAGTGGTGTCTGGGTTTTCTATGGCTTGCTGGTACCAACCTTCATCCCTAAAAGGATAGGTAACATATAGTACATTGGTTGTATTATCCACGTAGTAATTATGCCAATCGGAAATAACCGCAACATATTCAATATAGTCCTGTGCGCTGGTCATGTTAATTAAAAAAGTGCGGACAGGATTCATAAACTGATAGTAGGAGGAAGCGCTGGTTTTGGAAACTGGGTCTACCAGCAAATGCCCCAAAACATCCGACTGCCGGGAGGTTACCGCGGCAATGTTGTCCATAGTGCTAATATAATTGCTGATATTTTTGCTCATTTGCTCGAACAATTGAAAGCTATACTTCTTTGCATCTTCAAATGTATTTTTGTATAGAATATTGCCCGCATAAAATGAAAACAGCAACATTGCAGCAAAGACAATAATAAAGGTGATGAGCATAACACGAAACATAAGTGATTGCTTTTTGTGAAGTTGATACAAAAAATTCATATTAAGATCCGTTCAATACTTTTAATTTATATTCCGAAGGGGAACACCCCGCATATTTTTTAAAACTGTTGGAAAAATACTGTGGATCGTTGTACCCCACTTGCGCGGCAATTTCATAGGTTTTAAGTGCGGTAGAAGTTAACAGTTCCTTGGCCTTTTCCATGCGCTTATTTGTAATAAACTCCACAAAGTTAATGTCATATTTGCGTTTGAACAAGTTGCTGAGGTAAGAGGGCGACACATACAGGCGCTGGGCAACTTGGCTAAGCGAAATGGTGCAGTCGCAGTAATTTTGAGAAAGATAATCGTGTGCCTGCACAATAATGCTTTGTTGCCGTTTCTTACGCTCTTTGTCAATCCGTTTTTTCACATTGGCAATATAGGCGGCAGCCAGCTTTTGCAGGTCGTCAAAAGTTTGCATGGAAAACAGCTGATGGTAAATATCGCTACTTAAAAAAATGGCCTGCTGGTCATATTCGGATAGCAGCTTGTGTGTGTTGTTTATCAAGTCGGCAAACACAATGTGCAAAAAAGTAATATCCGTACAGTTCTGGCTGCGCAGCGAATCCAGATATGCCTCTAAATTGTGTGTTAGCGCTTCTGGCTGAATGAAGGGCAAACGGGCTATCATATCCGCTGCGCTTTGAAAGGAGTAATCAAATGACTTGCTTTCCGCAATATAAAAATCCAATGAATCATACACCTTGCCGCGCCCATAAATCACTTGGTTGTCCAAGGCGGCAAGTGCGCTGGTGTAGGCCTGTTTGATAGAGGACAAAGAGGTGGATTCCGTACCAATGGCGACAGTGGCAGTAAGTGAAAGCTGCGCAGAAATATCTGCAAGTGCAGATTGCAGCATGGTTTTTATGTGCGTTCGTGTGTCGTTATCGTCCTGCAAGGCGCAGAGAATGTAATGCATGCCGCTGTTGTCGAAAAAACAGGCAAAACCTTCTTTAAAATAGTTTAGCAGTATGTTCTGCACCGCATAAAAGGTAAAAAATTTATCTGCAGGGTTGTCCAGTTCGTCGTGACTAAGCAGGCAAAGCGTATAGGCTGTGCCCGAAAGCTCTATGCCCAGATAATCAAATTGTTTTCGTATGGTATCTTCGGGAAGAGGCTCGTTTAATGTAAGCAACAGATATTGCTGGCGTAAAAAGGGAAGGCTTTCCGTAAGCTGCATCTGTATTTTTTCCCGTTCCCATTTATCGGCAGTTTGTTCGTCCAGCTTGTTTTTTAGTTCTTGCAGGGCACTGGTTAGCATGCTGGGCTTTATGGGTTTTAGCAAATAGTTGGTTACGCCCATTCTAAGCGATTCTTTTGCATAGCTAAATTCGTCGTGGCCGGAAAGTACAATGGCCAGCATTCCCGGATATTCTGCTTGCAACAAACGGATAAGCTCCAGCCCATCTATAAAGGGCATGCGAATATCCGTTAGAAGAGCGTCTGGGCGAAAGCTTTGGGCTACGGCAAGGGCATCCCTTCCATTGCGTGCCGAAGCTACCTCAAAGCCCAGCGGCTCCCAGTCAACTTGCTTTATGATTAAATTACGAAGATGATCTTCATCATCCACAATCAGTAGTTTATACATGTATACCCTGCGTAAAATGTTATGGTAGCATTGTTTGGCTTTTTGTATCTTTCCGTATCATAGTATACAGGAATGCTGGAAAGATGTAAATATTGTGCTTTTTTTACAGGGGAAAATTTGATTTTATACTCATTCCGATTGAAAATATTCTGTTTCATAGCCCTAAAAATAAACAAATGAAGCGATATGCTTTGTCATAAATTGCGCGTAGTATGTGAAACTCCCAAAATATTTTTTCATTTTTCTATTGGGTTTCATTTTTTGATCGGGAATTAGTATGAATTGGCGAATCGTATAATACTGATCCCTGATAGAAATATCGCAAAAGCGATATTTCTATCACTGCCA
>CAZQBV010000101.1:0-8498 GCA_964592125.1 uncultured Christensenella sp. | reverse complement strand
AAATTGATAGAAGCGATGGGGAGCTAGCCTCCCTTTTTCTTTTTCTGTATATTGCATCTAAAATCAAGTGGAAAATCAATCTCTTAAATGCTAAAAACCCGCTTGCAGAGCGGGTTTTTAGACAAATTGTGGCGGAGAAGGAGGGATTCGAACCCTCGCGCCGGTTACCCCAGCCTACTCCCTTAGCAGGGGAGCCCCTTCAGCCGTACTTGGGTACTTCTCCAAAGCAATGCTTGCATTTTTCACAAATAGAAAATACCTAGTATTTCCAACATAGGTATCTATGTGCTTTTACATTATAGCGCAATCGTTTTTAAAAATCCACTGTTTTATTGAATTATAAAAAAAATATTGTTGGCGTTACTGCACAGTATTTTTTCAGACATAGTATTGTCTTGATTTTATCCATGCCTGTCTCTATAATTGTGTTAAAATAGAAGTAACAATTGCGCGGGAGAGGAAACAAGTGAATGAAGCATATTGATGGTGGCGTGTGTGCGCCCGCAGGTTTTCGGGCAGGTGGCGTGGCAAGTGGTATAAAGAAAAACGGTACTGCGGATTTGGCCATGATTTGTAGCGATGTGCAGTGCGCAGCAGCAGCTTGCTACACCCAAAATAAGGTGAAGGGAGCGCCACTGGTGGTAACCCAGAAGAACTTGCAAAATGGTTCGGCTAGCGTTATTTTATGCAACAGTGGCAATGCAAACACCTGCAACCCAGATGGCATTGCAGTTGCAGAGGCATGCTGCAAGCTGGCAGCGCAGGCTATGGAAATCAGCCCGGAAAATGTGGTGGTAGCCTCTACAGGGGTAATTGGGCAGGCGCTTTCTGTACAGCCATTTGAAACAGGGATGCCGCAATTGGCAAAAGCGCTGTGCTACACGGGAAGCGCCGACGCAGCAAAGGCCATTATGACTACAGACACAGCGGCAAAAGAATTTGCAGTGGAGTTTGTGGTGGATGGAAAAACGTGTCGATTAGGTGCCATTGGCAAGGGGAGCGGCATGATAAACCCAAACATGGCAACCATGTTGATCTTTATTACAACAGATGTGGCAATAGATGCTGCACTATTGGAATATGCATTGCAGCAGGAGGTAAAGGCCAGCTTCAATCAAATTTGCGTGGATGGCGATACCTCTACCAACGATATGGTGGCAATTCTGGCCAATGGCATGGCAGGAAACGCACCCATTGCACAGGGTAGCGAGGGTTATATGGCCTTTTGTGCTGCGTTGAACGATGTGTGCGTGCGTATGAGCCGTTGCATTGCCGCAGATGGGGAAGGTGCTACGAAGCTATTGGAATGCCATGTTGCGGGTGCGCCCACTACGAAATTGGCAAGAGCCATTGCAAAATCCGTAATTGCCAGTGATTTGTTTAAATCGGCTATGTTTGGGCAGGATGCGAATTGGGGGCGCGCGCTTTGCGCAATAGGCTATACAGCTGGCGATTTTGACGCGGGTAAAGTTTCGTTAACGCTAAAAAGCGCCGCTGGCGAGGTGCTGGTGTGCAGGAATTCTGCGCACCATCCATTCAGTGAGGAGCTGGCAGCAACGGTGCTTTCGGAACAAGAGATACAAATATTGATAGATATGAATGACGGGCACAAATGCGGCACAGCATGGGGCTGCGACCTTACATACGACTATGTAAAAATAAATGGAGATTACCGTTCGTAAGCTTTTATTTGCCAATATGGTGCGTGTACATCTTAATTTGCGATGATGCAAAACAATAGGGGGATGCAATGAAACACTTCAAATGGGGTATTGTGGGGTCTGGCTACATTGCAGATCGCTTTGCGCAAGGTATGGATCTGGTGGAAGGTGCGGAAAAAGCGGCCATCACTGCCCGCACTATGCAGCAAGCCGAATCATTTGCTGCACAGCACGGCTTTGCCATGGCTTTCGATAACATAAAAGATATGATTCTCGAGGCAAAGCCAGATATTATTTATGTGGCAACCCCCAACAACCAGCATTACGAACAGGTGATGACCGCGCTGGAAGCGGGCATTCATGTGCTGTGCGAAAAGCCCATGCCGGATAACGAAAAACAGCTGAAGGCCATGATAGCCAAAGCCGAAGAAAAGGGCTGCTTCCTAATGGAAGGATTGTGGACAAGGTGCTTCCCGGCGGTGCGCAAGGCGAAGCAATGGCTGGAGGAAGGTGCCATTGGCAAAGTGCAATCTGTGCATGCAGGCTTCGGACTAAAGGCGCTGGAAGAGGGCTGGCAGCCATGGAAACGCAACGTGCAAAACAGTGCGGGTGCCATTCGGGATGTGGGTATTTATGTGTTGGGAACTGCCTTTTTTGCCTTTGGGCGTGCCCCCGAAAAATTTGCTTCCACAGTGGTTTTGGAAGGCGGCACAGATATGCATTCAGAAATATTGCTGCAATACAGCAACGCTGGTGCGGCACATCTTACCAGTTCGTTTTTAATGACAACAGAACACCATGTGATGATTTATGGAGAAACGGGTGCCATTCGGCTGGGTGAAAAGCTATGGTGCCCCAATCGGGCAGAGCTGATGCAGTACAGTAATTCCGATGTGTTTACACTGGAACCGGTGGAAACATTTGATGGGTCGTATCCGTCGCAGGGCTTTCAGTTTGAAATTGCCCATGTGCAGGATAGCATTGCGGCAGGCAAATCGGAAAGCAGCTATTACCCGCTCGGCGAAACATTGCAGGTATACCAGCTGATAGACGCCATGCGAAAAGACTGGGGCGTGGTGTACACCACGGATTGAAAACAAATGACGTACTAGCCGGGGAGCAATGGCGGCTCTTCGGCTTTTTTGTATGTTTTGTGGCTACGGGAACTGTTTATACTTAGTTTGATATTAAAAAAATGGCTACTACTACAGAAAATGGAGGATGTGTATATGGGTAAAGACATAGAAAGAAATGATGAGAGCATTGTACTAAATAAACCTTCCGATGAGGATGATTTTGATGGCGTTTCCGTTAGCTTTGTACGGTTTGAAGAAATGGAAGATAACAGTTTTCAGGAATTTAAAAATAAAAAAGAAGAAGAAAACAAATAATACGAAAACCACTTTTCTATTCCCGCAAGAATCCCGCGCCAAAGACGCGGAATAAAAACATGATGTTTTGATTGGAGAATAGTATAAGTACTTCAGAAACATTTGAAGATATAAAAAAGAAGCCGATTGGCTTCTTTTTTGGTTATTGGTGCATATACACGCTTGTGCTTATGCTTTGCCGTCGCAGCCCAACACAGTTTTTATTTTGTGGGCAACCATTTCTTTAATAGCATCACGTGCAGGTGCAAGGTACTGCCTTGGGTCAAAATCGCCAGGATGTTTTGCAAAATGCTCCCGAATTGTGGCAGTCATTGCCAGCCGCAGGTCGGAATCTATGTTTATTTTGCATACAGCGCTTTTGGCAGCCTGACGCAGCATTTCTTCGGGCACGCCCTGTGCGCCAGGCATGCTGCCGCCGTATTCATTAATCATTTTTACAAATTTGGGAACTACCGAAGATGCGCCATGCAACACAATGGGGAAGCCGGGCAACATTTTCGTTACTTCATCCAGTATGTCGAAACGAAGCTCGGGCTCACCTTGGAATTTAAATGCACCATGGCTGGTACCTATGGCAATGGCCAGACTGTCCACACCTGTTTTCTCGGCAAATTCCTGCACTTCTTCGGGCTTGGTGTAGGAAGAATCTTCAGCAGATACCTTTATATCATCCTCCACGCCAGCCAAACGTCCCAATTCACCTTCTACCACCACGCCGTGGTCGTGCGCGTATTTCACCACTTTGCTGGTCAGTTTTATATTTTCTTCAAACGAAAGATGAGAACCATCTATCATAACAGAAGTAAAACCGCCGTCTATGCAGGAAACGCAAGTTTCATAGCTATCGCCATGATCCAAATGCAGGCAAATGGGCAGGCCTGTTTCCTCCAGTGCGGCATCTACCAATTTACGCAAATACACAGGATTTGCATAGTTGCGAGCACCCTTGGATACCTGCAAAATCAACGGTGCGTTCAAATCCTTCGCCGCCTCCGTAATTCCCTGTATAATTTCCATGTTATTCACATTGAATGCACCTATTGCGTATCCTCCCGCATAGGCTTTTTTAAACATTTCTGTCGTTGTTACCAATGGCATAGTGTTACCCTCCTTTAATGCCGGTATTTTATACACATTTAGTATACCCCCAAGCAAGTGCATTGACAACACAAATGTTTGGAAATATCAAATAATGTGCATTTTGTACAAAAGAAACTCTATATATAGAATTACTGAAAATGTGGTATAACTGGTTGCAAATACCCCTTAAATAAAATATAATGGACGTGTATAGAAAAATATTAAACTTGAAGGAGTAATTAATTATGGCAGTAAAAGTTGGTATCAACGGTTTTGGACGAATTGGCAGGCTGGTGTATCGCGCCTCCGTGAACAATCCTAACATTGAAGTGGTAGGAATTAACGATCCCTTCATCGATCCTCCCTATATGGAGTACATGCTGAAGTACGATACAGTGCATGGCCGCTTCCAGGGCGAAGTAACTCATACCGATAATTCCATTGTTGTAAATGGCAAAGACGTAAAAGTGTTTGACAAAATGAATCCCGGCGAAATTCCGTGGGGAGAAATTGGCGCAGATTACGTTGTGGAATCCACAGGCGTATTCACCACACTGGAAAAAGCACAGGCTCATATAGATGCCGGCGCTAAAAAAGTTGTTATCTCTGCACCTTCTGCAGATGCTCCCATGTTTGTAATGGGCGTAAACAACAAGGAATACGACAAATCTATGAACATCGTTTCCAACGCTTCCTGCACCACAAACTGCCTTGCTCCTTTGGCAAAGGTAATTAACGATAACTACGGCATTATAGAAGGCCTGATGACCACAGTTCACGCAACCACAGCCACACAAAAAACTGTAGATGGCCCTTCCAAGAAGGACTGGCGCGGCGGCCGTGGCGCGGCTTTCAACATTATCCCCAGCTCTACAGGTGCTGCCAAAGCAGTGGGCAAAGTTATTCCCGCACTGAATGGCAAACTAACGGGCATGGCATTCCGCGTGCCCACAGCAGACGTTTCTGTTGTAGACCTTACCTGCCGTTTGGAAAAAGCAGCTAGCTACGAGGATATCAAAGCTTGCATAAAGAAAGCTTCCGAATCTGCAGAGTTCAAAGGCATTATTGGCTATACAGAAGAAGCTGTTGTTAGTTCCGACTTCACTACAGATTCTCGCACAAGCATTTTTGATGCAGGCGCTGGTATTGCGCTAAATGACAACTTTGTAAAACTGGTTGCTTGGTACGACAACGAATGGGGCTATAGCTGCAAAGTTTTGGACTTAATTAGCTACATTGCAAGCGTATAATTTAACCTAACAGCGAAAACGAATAGCGCGCCCCTTCCAACCGTTTCAAGCGGTTGGAGGGGGCGTTTTTTGTTGTACGCAGGCGCTACGTTTGCTATACTAATAGTATAAAGTAACGAGCAAAGGGAGCGTTCCATGAAAACAGAGTATAAGATAGGCATAATCATTACCATGATAGTAGCGGTTTTTTTGGTGGTGCTGTTTTCCGTTGGGGATAAAGACCCAAACGTAACTGCTGCCGATGGCGTGCTTTCTATAGATGGCATGTTTGGCACGCAGGTGCCCTTTTCAGACATTCAGTCTATTACACTACAGGAAAAAAGCTTTGCGCAAATAGCACCAACATGGCACAAAACAGGCGGCTACGATGGCTTTACAGGCCACTTGAAAGGCAATTACGAAACAGAAAATTTAGGAGCAATTTTAATTTATGTGCAAAAAGACTCTGCGCCCACCATATTGATAGAACGCAAGGATGGAAAAAATATTTACATCAGTTTGAATAACGGTGCCGATACACAGGCACTGTACGAAACGCTAACAGCGCAGATAGTAGTGGCTTATGCCAATTCTTGATTAAAAACGTTATACGTTTTTAATCCGTGCCATAGGCACGAAGCACGAAACACTTTTGTGTTTTGTGCTAAGAAAGCCGTTCAATACTGATCTTTCCAAACAGCGAGCTGTTTGGATGCCGCATCTTATGCGGCTATAGAAATCATTGCTTTTGCAACGATTTCTATTAGAGATTAGTATTAATCTACGCAATGCCACTGAAAAGATTGGGCAACAACAAATGCAGAGCAATGGTCAAAACTGCAACCATAGCAAAAACTCTGTGTCCTTTTAGTAATGGTATTTTTTTGGAGATGAAAAAGCAAATACCCAAAAGTGCAGTGATATAAATGCACAGGGCGGCAAGGGTTCCCGTGTGCAGTTTCAAACCACCCAACGCCAAGTAGCCATGTATCACAACGTTTACCAACAATACTGCAGCCAAGGGCTTATGCAGCTTGCGCAACCCACGCAGCAATTTTTTAAAGCCCTCCGATTTTATTTTGAAAAATTTTGTGTTTAAAATACGCAGCCAGAAAGGAGCGGTGATAAGAACCACCAACGCAACATTAATAAAACCCAATACTTGATATATCATAGATATTCCCCAACATTTCCATTTTTTATATAAACTAATATAAACAGCTTTGGCAAAGCTAAAAAACAGAATTACCAAAAAATGCTTTTTAACCATTTATACCCATGCCAAATTCAGATAAAAACAACCCAAAATCAAAATTTATGTCGAAAATTGGTTTTATACCAATTCCGATTTAAAACCTCTGTTTCATCACCCTAAAAAATAAACGAATAAAGTGATAAACTTTGTAATAAATCGCGCGCAGTATGCGCGACTCAAAAAATGTTATTTTCATTTTTCGAGGGGAAATGTCATTCAATCAGTATTAATGCGTAAACCCTTGCGCGCCCTTTTGGGACTTCCCGGGGCTTTTTACCTTTGTGTTTGTTTCCAAGTAATCAACGGCCATTTTCAAATCTTGAATCAACGAATTTGCCAGTGCGTAAGATAAGTCTGCCCGCACCACAAACCTTTGAATCAGTGTATTGTTCAATTTCTCTGGCAGTGTGTAGGCCGGAACCTGCCAGCCTTTCATGGCAAGGCGGTCTGCCAGCTCATATAGCGTCCATTTGCGCGCGGCTTCGTCCTTTAGCCTGTAACACACAATAGGAATGTTGCTGCCGTCGTTATAAATATCAAAAATACCGAAGCTTTCCACCGCCTTGGCAATGTGCTGCGCCACTTCTTGAGTATGCTTTTGAATGGTTTTCAAGCCATCTAGCCCATAGCGAAGAAACACATAGTATTGCCCAATAATTTGGCTTCCGGAACGAGAAAAATTGATGGCCATAGTGGCTTCCTCTCCCCCCAGATAGTCTACATTGAAAATAAGTTTTTCCGGCAGATATTCCCTGCTTCGCCACAAGACCCAGCCAATGCCCGGGTATACCAGCCCGTATTTGTGCCCCGAGGCATTGATAGAGTGAACGTTTTTCAACCGAAAATCCCATTTTAGTTTTGTGTTTACAAATGGCACAAATAGCCCTCCGGATGCGCCATCCACATGAATGCCAACTGGCACTTTTGCAGTTTTGTTGTAGACCTCTACCAGCCTATCCAGATGCTCGATATCGTCAAATTTCCCGGTATATGTAATGCCCAGTATTCCCACAATGCCTATGGTGTAGTCATCCACATAGTCCATCACCGTGTCCATATTCAGGCTCATGTGCTGCTCGTCCAGCGGCACCTTGCGCATTTCAACATCCCAATACACACAAAACTTTTCCCAGCATACTTGATAGCCGGAGGAGATCACCAAATTTGGTTTTTGGGCATGCACATCCACACCCGCCTGCTCGGCCAAATCGCGCCAACGAAACTTCATGGCCATGCCGCCCAGCATGCAGGCCTCGGACGAGCCAACGGTGGAAGTGCCTATGCATTCGGTTTTAGGCGCATGCCAAAGATCTGCAATTATATTTACGCAGCGGTTTTCCACCTCGGTTATTTGCGGGTATTCCGATTTGTCGATAGCGTTTACCGAAAGCGTTTCCGCCATCAGTCTGGTTGCTTCGGGCTCCATATAGGTTTGGCAAAAGGTGGCTAGGTTTTGCCGTGAATTCCCCTCGTCAATCAGCTCATCTTTTATCAACTTATATGCGGCCATGGCAGGTATTGGTTGTTTGTTCAGCTTATTTACAGGCATAAATTCGTCCGACCCAAACTCTGGAAGTGTGGGAAAAAAACTTTTTTGCTCTTCTAATTTCTTGTTTGTGTGTAGCATAATCATCCAACTCCTATTGTATTTGTACTTGATACAGAAAATGAAAGCCCTCCCATTTCTTTGGTACGGCTGTGATAAAGAAATGTTTTGCTGCATCTTCTTATACACCAATTATACACCAAACATGCGAGCCTCAATCTATATATGCTGTTTTGCAAATGATGTAGCATTGTATTGGTTTTTGGGTCACCGCATCCAATTTCTGTTTGCGGAAAATAAAAAAATCGCACACCATCCTTTGATGATGCGCGACCG
>CAZQBV010000100.1:0-8748 GCA_964592125.1 uncultured Christensenella sp. | reverse complement strand
TGTAATTTTTATATCGGGTTGAAAGACTACATATGTATTGAAAGCACAAGCAAAAGGAGAAACTATGTATTATAAGCTCAAGCAACCCTACGCCCTTCGCGGGTGGGACAAATTGCCTTATGCGCTAATCAACAGGAATGAGGGGACTGTTGTTTTTCTAAACAAAACTGAATATGATGCGTTGTCACTTTGTGATGGTATTATCGATGCAGATAGCTTGCTAATTGCCCAGGGATATCGGGACATAATAGATAAACTAGTAGAGAATCACATTGTAGAGCGTTGCGAAAAAGCAGATGAGATTTGTAGCTGGCAAAAACATATGCAATACCCCGCAAGATTTATTAAGACTGCGCATTGGTCCATTACAGGAAAATGCAATTATCGCTGCAAGCATTGCTTTATGTCTGCGCCAGACGCAAAGTTGGGAGAGCTATCCCACGAACAATGCATGTCTATTATTGATCAGCTTCATGAATGCGGGATCATGCATGTAACGTTGACAGGGGGCGAGCCTCTTGTTCGCAAAGATTTTTTGGATATTGTGGATAAGCTGATTGGCTATCACATTAAAATTGATACCATTTATAGCAATGGCAAGCTGGTAACATCGGAATTGCTGGATGAGCTAGAAAAACGAGGTGTCAAGCCGGAGTTTAATCTAAGCTTCGACGGTGTGGGCTGGCATGACTGGATGCGTGGAGTGCCCAATGCAGAAAAGTATGCGATAGATGCATTTCGGTTGTGTAATGAGCGAGGATTCCCTACCGCAGCCGAAACTGCATTGCATAAAAAAAATGCGCACACCTTGCGTGATACCATTAATTTGCTGGCAGATTTGGGTGTTGGCCATGTCAAGGTAAATCCAGTGGCATTGGCAGGAGCATGGTTTGAAAATGCGGGAGATGATGGGCTGTCTATCAATGAAGTATTCGAATATTATCTAGACTATGTTCATCACTTTTTTGAAGATGGTGCTCCGCTCACATTGATGTTAGGCGGTTTTTTCTACGCACGTAAGGGAGAAAAAAAATATAGAATTCCCGCGATGAAATTTTGCAATAGTGAAAAAGCAGCATCACAATGTATTTGTGGTCATGCAAGATTGACGATGTACATTGCCGCAGATGGACGCACGCTGCCGTGCATGCCTCTCTCTGGTATGACAATTAGCGAGCAATACCCGCTAATTACACAAGTTGGTTTATCAAAGTGCATTACAAACTCTGCTTATATGGATTTAATTGATACGCGTCTATCACAATATTTGGAGCAAAATCCGGAATGCAATGCCTGTGAATATAGGTATGTATGCGGTGGCGGGTGCAGAGCTGGTGCGTTAATGACCACGCCGGGAGACATTATGGCGCCCGACCGATCAACTTGCGAAATATTTATGCAGGGATATCCAGAAAAAATCAAGCAAAGGTTGGCGGATATGCCTGAAATTCAAAGCTATCACAAGTTTACATCATTAACATGAAATAAAGGAGGCATAAAACAATGACCGAACCAGCAAAACAATTTATCAAAGAAGTGCAGGGTAATGAAGAGCTAAGAAGAAAACTAGAGGATCTTTCTAAATCTGTAGCGAGCAAAGACACGCAGCGAGTGCAGAAAGAATTGATGCAGCCCATGCTGGCACTGGCAAAAGAATATGGATATACGCTAAGTGAAGAAGATTTTCAGTTTTCACAAGAATCACTTTCAGATGATGAGCTGACTGCTGTGGCGGGTGGAGCTGTCGGCGCTTGCGGATGTATGATTCCGGGTATAGGCGGAGGTGCTGGACTGTGTGCGTGTATTATCTTGGGCGAAGGTATCTTGGGTCCAGACCATTTCTTTCAAGTCCATACAAGCTGTGATTGCATGACCATGGGTGGTGGCGAATAATTCCGCAAAAGCATGAAGGAGGAAGAAAAAATGACCAATCAAGCAAAGGAATTTATCAAAGCAGTGCAGAGCAATGAAGAATTGAAAATGAAATTTGAAGCACTCTCCCAATCTATACAGGGCAAAGACATACAAACCGCACATGCGGAAGTGATGCAACCTGTGCTGGAACTGGCAAAAGAATATGGCTACCAGTTGAGAGAAGACGATTTTCAGCTATCGCAAGAAGAACTATTGGATGATGAGCTCGAAGCGGTGGCTGGCGGAAGAAGCTGTACGTGCATCGTACTTGGAGCCGGTAAGTGTACTTCAACTTTCGCTGAAGATTCCTTAACACAAGCGTGTGTTTGTATTTTAGCAGGAAACGGTATAAACGCAGATGAACACCAGTTTCGCGAATGTCCATGCATGCTGTATAGTGCCGGCAGTGATTAATCTGGCGAATGATTTGGGTAAGATAAAACGCAGAGCAGCCCACTTAATAAGTAATTATCTAGGTCGGTTTCGTTCTTTAACAAAGGAAGAAGAAAGTGTGTTCGCAATCAATCTATGAAACGAATCTGCAATGCATGATATCTAGGAAGCGGAATAAAAACATCTATGTTTTTATACTATACGTAAAGAAAGCAGGGTATATGACATGATTACAAAGCTAAGTGACCAACAATTGATGGAATTGGTGAATGAAGAAACGTTTCAGGATGAACTAAAAAATGCCAAAGGAACTACAGCTGTTCAAAAGACACTGTATAAAAACGGTATTACGATGTCCAAAGATGAGGTGAGCCTTATTTTGGAATATGCTGCAAAAAAGCAAGAGACCGTGGCGACTTCCGCAGGTAAACTAAATGATGAAGATTTAGACCATGTGGTTGGCGGATTTGATTTCGAAAATTTTTTTGATGGCGCAAAAAAAGTAGCGACAGGTGTTTTTGACACTGTTGCCGATGGCGCGTGCGCAGTGGGAAGAACTCTATCTTCGGAAAGTGCAATCAAAATTTACAAAACGATATCTAAATATATTTTATGACTATTGTGTTAACTCCGCAAAAGTATATAGCTGCTGCCTTCCCTAGCGCCATCATTTCCATCAACGAAACAAACCAGCTTGAAGCTGGACACATGTCGCGCATCATCTGTGATGGTGTGCGATTTTTCTATCCCGCGTACAAGCGCCATCTTTTCTATCAATACTACACAAATATTTTTCAAAAAAGCGGTTCCACGGCTTTTAGTCAGTGTGGAACCGTTTTTTTGCAGTTAAAACGGCATAGCCGTCTTTTTCCAGATACTACTTTACCACTTCCACAATTTTGGCTTCGTCATCCACCACAAGAATTTGTATTTGACTTTCCCAGTTTCGCTCACTCCACACAATCCTGCTATTTCATACTACTTCATAACCCACTTCTTCTATTGCAGCTCTCATATCTGCTATAGCAACGCTTTCATCGTGCTCCACCGTGGCTGTTTTTTGTTCCAAATTCACCAGTGCTTTGTGAACACCCGCCATTTCCTCCAGCGCTTCCTTTACGTGCTTCACACAGTGTTCGCAAGACATCCCCTCAATATTTAATATTGTTTTCATAAAATAGCTATTCCTCTCTATTGAAAAGTTTATTTAGACGGCTTGAATCCTCGAAGCCGCAGTGCATTTGTTAAAACAGATACCGACGACAGGCTCATCGCAAATGCTGCTATAATGGGGTTTAACAGTGGCCCCCCAAACACATACAGCAGCCCCATAGCCACCGGAATGCCCAATGTGTTATAGGCAAAAGCCCAAAACAGGTTTTGCTTGATATTGGCAATGGTTTTTCTGGAAAGCTCTATTGCCGTTGCCACATCTCGAAGATCGCTTTTCATCAACACAATATCTGCCGATTCCATTGCCACATCCGTACCAGAGCCAATTGCCATGCCCACATCGGCCTGTGCCAGTGCAGGCGCGTCGTTAATGCCGTCTCCCACCATCGCCACTTTGCGCCCAGCCGCCTGCAGCTTTTTCACTTCATTTGCTTTGTCCTCTGGCAAAACCTCTGCCAAAACCGTATCTATGCCCACTTGCCGCGCAATGGCATCGGCTGTCCGCTTGTTGTCCCCAGTAATCATGGCCACCGAAATACCCAGGTGATGCAAACGAGCCACCGCTTCCGCGCTGGATTCTTTTACAGTATCCGCAACCGCAATCAGCCCTGCCAAATCACCATTCACTGCAACATACATGGGTGTTTTCCCTTCATCAGCCAGCCGTTGCACATCTTCCCACACATTCCCCAGCGAAATTTGCCTTTCCCGCATCAGTTTTTCGTTGCCCAACAGCACTTCTTTTCCCTGCATACGAATGGATATGCCATGGCCGGGAATTGCCTCAAAATGCTCCACTGCAAACAATTCCAACTCTTGTTGCTCTGCAGCTTTCACAATGGCATCACCCAGCGGATGCTCGCTGCCCTTTTCGCAAGAGGCGGCAATTTGCAACAATTCTTCTGCGGCATACTCGCCGCTAGGCAAAATATCTGTAACCTTAGGTTTGCCTTCGGTAATGGTTCCTGTTTTGTCCATCACCACCACCTCAATTTTATGGGCCGTTTCCAGTGCCACACCGCTTTTTATCAGCACACCGTATTGCGCGCCCTTACCAGTGCCCACCATAATAGCCGTGGGCGTGGCAAGCCCTAAGGCACAGGGGCAGGCTATCACCAGCACCGCAATAAAAATAGTGATGGAAAAGGAAAGCGTCTCTCCTGATACAAACCACAAAACAGCTCCGATAAGCGCCAACAGCATTACCACCGGCACAAAATAGCCGGATATGGTATCGGCCAAACGGGCAATGGGCGCTTTGGAACCCTGCGCATCCTCCACCAGTTTCACAATCTGTGCAAGGGCAGTGTCTTTGCCCACCTTTGTAGCTTGATATTGTACCGAACCGTTTTTATTGATACTGGCACCAATCACTGTATCTCCCGGTTGCTTCTCCACGGGAATGCTTTCGCCCGTTAGCATAGATTCATCTACAGAGGTAAATCCTTGCGTTACCATGCCATCCACGGGAAACTTTTCGCCCGGCTTCACCACCACAATATCTCCCACTTGCACTTCGTCAATGGGTATCTGCTGTTCCTTGCCATCCCGAATCACCATTGCCTGTTTGGGTGCCAGCCCCATCAGTTTTTTGATTGCATCCGAAGTTTTTCCCTTGGACACAGTTTCCATATATTTGCCCAGTGTAATCAGCGTAAGAATAACGGCTGCGGACTCAAAATACAGTTCAAAATGCACATTGCCATCTAAAATCTGATACACGCCGTAAAAACTAAACAAATAGGCTGCAGATGTACCAATTGCAATCAAAGAATCCATATTCGGAGTTCGCTTTACTAGGTTTCGTATGCCCACCACAAAGTATTTTCGCCCAATTACCATAACTGGCGTACACAACGCAAGCTGAATTATGGCAAACTGCACCGGGTAGTGCATGGGGTTTATCGCAGCTGGCAATGGCGCGCCCAATCCTTCCAAAATCATGGGAAGCATAGCAATTACCAGCAGTGGCACAGCAAAAACTGCCGACCATATAAAACGCTTTTTCAGTGCAGCTATTTCGTCCTGTTTCTGCTTTCCGCCATCGGTTTGTTCTGTCTCCAGCGTTGCCTTGTACCCTGCCTTGGCTACGGCACTCTTTATTTGCCCTGTTGTTACCAGCTGCGGGTCGTACGAAATTGTCAGCTTTTCCGTGGCAAGGTTCACCGTGGCGGTTGCCACGCCTTCCAGCTTGCGCATGGCACGCTCTACCGCACCCGAACAAGCCGCACAGGTCATTCCCTCTATTTGAAAAACATTGGTTTCCAATTGTTCCGCTGCCTGATAGCCAGCTTTTTCTATCGCTGCCTGAATCTCTTTTACCGTAACCCACCTGCCGGCGTCCGGTATCTTCAATGTGTCGGTTGCCAAATTCACAACCGCCTCCTGCACCCCTGCCAGCTTTAGGGTGACACGTTCCACCGCTTTTGCGCAGGCGGCACAGGTCATTCCCTGAATGATTAGTGTTTTCTTTGTTATCATCAATTTACCTCGTTTGCAGCATCAAATGAACTGCCGTTAGGGCATCTATCGGCTTGCAAGCTTCTTGTCTGCACGTGGTTGCAGCCAACAACCGCTATTACCATAATAGCAGACAACAAAATAAATGCCACTCTTTTCATTTGTTTTCAGTTCGCTTTAATCAGCAGATTTTTTAAATTCTGCATCATTGGTGCCATTTCGACCCAAAAAAGAACACCCGATTCTTCACGGGTGCTCTGCCTCTGTCATATGATCCTATCAAACATTTACTTGCCGAATTTCCATGGCAAATGCCTGCGGCGGAATGCTCATTGTGGTTGCACCAGAGAAAAATATATTCACGGTGTCTCCATCCTTCAAATCTGGTATGTTCAAGTATAGCTTCGTGCTTTCGTCGTAGCTGAACAATATTTCGCGCTCATCTGCTGCAGTTACCATCATAGAGCCGCTTGTGTCAGACTCTTGATTCAGTTCCGATACTTTGCCTGTAAAAACGCTTAATTCTGCATCCGTCAATTTGTTCAGTACAATAACGTTCACCTGTTCGCTAATTACGCCGCCAAAATAAACTTCCACATAATTGCCAACTTCCAGCTCGCTTATTTTCACGCTCATTTTGCTATCGGCATTTATCACCGCCTTCAGCTCCGGTGCACCAAAATCTGTACCGTCCACTTGCTTCAGTTGCAAAATGGTGTTGCCGCCTTCCTCACTAATAGATTCTATTACCCCACGATACATGGCAGTGTCCATAGGTGGCTCTATATAACCAGCTTCAGGGTCTACACTACTAGCGGCAGGCGCTTCACTTGCCGGAGGTACCACATTGGGCGCACAACCCGCAATGGAAAATACCAGCATAGCAACTATACATACTATCAGAATTCTTTTCATAGCATCACCCTCTTTCACATTTATTTATAAACCTATGTCACATGCGCTAATCTTCAAATCACCCGTTCTGCACCAATAGTCTCTACTGCAAAAGAATTTTATTCTTGTTGTAATTACAACATATTCTTTTTGGTTTTCGCGGTATTCTGGGTACACAAGCAGTTGATTTAAGAAAGATATGTTTGACACCACCTCTACGTGGGCATAAATAGCATACATATCTAAAAAATACTGAATGGTACTATAATAATTATAACTTATGGAGGTTTTAAAGCAATGGAGAATATGTTTTGTTTTCAATGTGAACAAACAGCAAAAGGCGCCGCATGCAATGGCAAAGCAGGTGTTTGTGGCAAGCAGGATCACACCGCACACCTGCAGGATCAGCTTTTGGGCTCGCTGGTTGCTCTGGCAAACTCACTGGAAGGGAAAAAAACATCTGCCAACGATATTCGCCTTATGCTAGAGGGGCTTTTTATCACAGTAACCAATGTAAACTTTGACGATCCCAGCATACAAAATGCCATTTCAGAAATTCAAAAGCAAAGCGGCACACAGGAATGCTACAACATGAACCAAATTTGGGAAGCGAATGAAGATGTGCGTTCCCTGAAATCCTTGATTTTATTTGGCGTAAAGGGTATGGCAGCCTATGCGCACCACGCCTATGTTCTGGGCTATACCAATGACGAAGTAAACGAATTTTTCTTCAAAGCCATGCGCGCCCTCTCTCAGGATTGGGGTATGGACGAACTTTTGCCCATTGTAATGGAAACAGGCACAGTGAATTTAGCATGTATGGAGATGTTGGATAGAGCAAATACCGAAACCTACGGCACACCTGTGCCCACCACCGTGCCACTTACCATAGAAAAAGGGCCATTTATCGTAATCAGCGGTCACGACCTTCTGGATTTGCAAAAGCTGCTGGAGCAAACCAAGGGCAAGGGCGTGAATGTGTATACACATGGCGAAATGCTGCCCTGCCACGCCTACCCCAAGCTAAAGGAATATACACAGCTAAAGGGCAACTTTGGCACTGCATGGCAAAGCCAGCAAAAAGAATTTGCAGACCTTCCTGCGCCAGTGCTGTTTACCACCAACTGCCTGATGCCACCTCGCGACAGCTACAAGGATAGGGTGTACACCACATCGGTTGTTTCTTTCCCAGAGCTGGTACACATTGGGGAAGACAAAGATTTCACCCCCGTAATAGAAAAAGCGCTGGAACTGGGCGGCTATGCGGAAGACAAAGAAATGACGGGCATCAATGGTGGCAAAACCGTTACCACTGGCTTTGGGCATGGCACTGTGCTTTCCGTTGCAGATAAGGTGATAGACGCAGTAAAAGGCGGCGCGATCAAGCACTTCCTGCTGGTGGGTGGCTGCGATGGCGCAAAGCCCGGCCGCAATTACTATACAGAGATTGTAAAACAATCGCCCAAGGACACGATGATACTGACTTTGGCCTGCGGAAAGTTCCGTTTCAACGATTTGGACATTGGCAAAATTGGCGGCCTGCCCCGCATTCTGGACATGGGGCAGTGCAACGATGCCTATAGCGCTATCAAAGTGGCCATTGCACTAGCAGATGCCTTTGAGTGCGGTGTAAACGATTTGCCGCTTTCCATGGTACTGTCTTGGTACGAGCAAAAGGCTGTTGTCATTCTGCTTACCCTTCTTTCTCTGGGCATTAAAAATATTTACCTTGGGCCAACATTGCCTGCCTTTGTATCGCCCAATGTGCTGAATTATCTGGTGGAACAGTTCAACATCTCCCCAATATCCACGCCGGAAGAAGACCTGAAAAAGATTTTGGGCTAATTGGGAGTTAATAGAATAATACTGATCCCTGATAGAAATATCGCAAAAGCGATATTTCTATCACTGCCA
>CAZQBV010000099.1:0-8750 GCA_964592125.1 uncultured Christensenella sp. | reverse complement strand
ACAACCATATGTGGTGCCATCGCCGGTGGTGCCGCCACCGCCGCCCGCCGCCACACATCCGCACCCGCCACCGCCGGTTACAGCATCCAGTTCTTCCTCGCAAAGCGCTTCTTTGCTGGCATCAAAATCCGCCTCGCCCAGCGTAAAGCCCGCTTCCGCAGCAATGGCAATGGCTTGCTTCACAGCCGCGTCTCGCGGTAAGTCTTTGGGGATTGCCTTCATTTTCTCTTGCAATGTTTCGCTTTTTCCCACTTCTTCCAAAAAACGTTTTAACGTATCACTCATTTTTTTGCTCCTATCTATACACATCCTATTCAGCTGGGGCAAAATGCAGCCCCAGCCCCTCTTTCGCGCAGAACACAAACCTTGCGGTGCAAGACAACTTCAAGCAAAACACAGTGTTTGCAGATGATTGCCCAGTATGCAAAATGCCTACTAAAAAGGAACTTTTAATCACCCCAACATTTCACAGCCAGTAGCAGTTCCCGCACCGGCAATACTGCACCAGCATTGCCTATTGTTTTTTTTCGCGTCCCCGCCTTGCCCATACAGCACACATGCACATCCATACGTGGTTCCATCCTGTGTGGTGCCGCCGCCACCGCCGGCCCCAGCACATCCGCAGCCGCTGCCGCCCGTAATCGCATCCAGCTCTTCTTCGCTAATTGCCTCTGCATTGGTGTCCATATCCGCCTCGCTTAGTTCGAAACCAGCTTCCGCAGCAATTTCTATGGCTTTTTGCACAGCCTCTTCCCTTGGCAAGTCTTTTGGAATTGCCTTCATTTTTTCTTGCAACGTTTCGCTTTTTCCCACAGCTTCCAAAAAACGTTTTAACGTATCACTCATTTTTTTGCTCCTTGTCTATTACTGTGCCGTTCCAAAGCATTGTCGCTTATCCAAAGGCGGCACAGCCAAGATCCGTACCCACACCGCCAATACTGCACATACACACCTTCTTTTGATTGTTGGCGCCATCGCCTTGCCCGTACAAAACGCATCCACAGCCGAACTTGTTGCCTGCTTCGGACACACCGCTGCCACCGCCTGCCCCGGCACATCCGCAACCACCGCTACCGCCCGCAACGGCCTCCAGTTCCTCTTCGCTAATGGCTTCGGCACCAGTATTCAAATCCGCCTCGCTGAGTTGAAAACCCGCTTCCGCAGCAATGGCAATGGCCTTTTGCACAGCCTCTTCCCTTGGCAAGTCTTTTGGAATTGCCTTCATTTTTTCTTGCAACGTTTCGCTTTTTCCCACAGCTTCCAAAAAAGATTTTAAAGTATCACTCATTTTTCTTCTCCATTTGCTTGTCTCTTATTTTATTTACAAACCGTTGTGCCATTATCTATGGTCTTTTGGCTTTGCATCTGCTTTTGCAACATCCCCAGCGGCATGAATTGCATCCAGTTCGTCCTCGTCCAGCTCTCTTTTAGGCGTACAGAAAAACCGATTGTTTATTGTATGCAACAACCTTGCTTTCAAATCGCTTTCCTTGGAAAAATCATAATCGCCTAGTTGGTCTTCCGCCAACAAAAATGCATTTTCATGCGCCCGCTTTTCGTCCATCACTTTTTACTGATTCTCACTTCTTCTCTTTGCCTTAATTTTATACTGCTTTTACTTGTTGCTATAGTAGTATACGACTACTTATGAAAAGTATCTCAACTGTTTTCAATCAATGGGTATCAGCCTACCCTCTTTGGCCACAAGGTACTCGTAGCCATAGGCATCCTTCGGATCGCCCGTAATTTCAGGCAGTCCATTGATCAGGTCATACACAATTTGCCCTGCAATTCCACCGGCATTTTGGGCATTGCTTCTAATTGCTTGCGCAAGCGTGGCATTGTCTCCATCATAGTTTTTTAAAATCAAATTTACCACATCGTATCCCTGTGCTGCCTGGTTTTCGGGTATCTGCCCATACATTTTCTGGTAGCGTTCTGCCCATTGTGCATATGCATCTGTTCTTTCTATTGGATAAAACGCGGGAAACACCGTGCCATCCAGCTGCCGCAACAATTCTGCCGTATCCTCGTCGTCAATGGTAAAGTTTGCAAGTTGCTGTGTTTGCGGCAACTTTTTGCGAATGCCCACCAAAATATCTGCCGCCCAATAAGAACGATAGTATGGCAAATAGAGTACATCTGCATGTAAGGCCTGCATTACTTTAGGCATATAGTCTAGCTCTTGCACCGTGGCGGGCTCGGATAGCGAGGTAACTGTGCGCGCGCCCACGCCAATGGCTGCCATTTCAAATGCATTTGCCTGGCTCACTTCAAACGGTGTGCCGCTGTGTATTACCGCAGCTTGCTTTAGCCCTTCTTTTTGCAAATAAAGCCCCATAGAATACCCAAGATGCTGCGCGTTTAAACTAAACGGAAAAAAAGTAGCATAGCCGTTTTCAGCCGTTTCATCAAAATACCCTTCCATTGCAAAAAAAGTTTTATGGTTTTCGTCCATCACTTTGGCAGCGGCGTCAATTTCTTCATAATCTTGCAGCGACACCACCGCTGTAACATTTGGGTTCTGCGCCAAATTGGTATCCGTTTCCAAAGATTCTTCAAAATCCTCTGCACCATCAAACACGGAAAGCACCACGTGGCGCTCCCCGGTGTATTCGGCAATTGCCATTTCCATTCCCTTTTTGAAACGCTCTGTGTTGTATTGCATTTCCGCCCTTGCCGTAAGCGCTATTTGCACTGTATTTTTATCCTGTTGCACAGGGCGGGACATACAACCCGTTGCACAAAAAACACTGGCAAACGCAATCGCGAAAATAACCATAACCGCTTTTTGCAGTGTACGGCCACCCGTGTTTCTATATTGGTTTTGCTGGTACATTTCTGGTTTCTTCTTTTTTTTCATCACATCTGCCTCATTGCAAATTCGTAAAAGCGCCCACGCAATGCCATCAATTCGTCGTAACTTCCTTGTTCTGCAATATTCCCATCTTCCATAAAAATAACTTTGTCACAACTTTTCACGGTGGAAAGCCTGTGGGCAATTACAATTCTGGAACATTCCAGTGTGGCTAGATTTTCTACTACCGCCTTTTGCACTACATTGTCCAGCGCGCTGGTTGCCTCATCAAACATTAAAATTTTGGGTTTTGCCGCCAACGCACGCGCAATCAGCAACCTTTGTTTTTGCCCGCCAGAAACACCTCCTCCACCTTCACTTACCATTGTCATCATGCCCATTGGCATGTTGCGAATGTCGTCCTCTATCCCTGCCATACGTGCTGCCTCCCACGCTTCTTCCATTGTGCACCACGGGGATGTTACCGTGATATTAGAAAAAATATCGCCTGCCAGCAGCTTTCCATTTTGCAAGCTTACACCCACTCTCTGGCGCAAGCTTCTTACATCCAGCTCGGATAAATCTTCGCCATCATAGTATATGGCACCCATCTGCGGTTTTTCAAAACCAATCAACAGCCTCATTAATGTGGATTTTCCGCAGCCACTTTTGCCCACAATGCCCACATACTCGCCCGGCTTTATGTGCAAGCTGAAATTCTGAATCACCCACGGCAAGTCCTCCGCATATCGAAAGCCTACCTCGGTCAATTCTATTTCCCCTTTTAAGTCCAACACTTGCCGCTTGTTCTCCCCCAGTTCCGGCTGCGCTTCCAAAATGGGTTGCAGCATTTTGTACAGTGGTTTGATAAATGCAATTTGCTCTACCGACGTACCCAATGTTAAAAACGCGCCTGACACCATGCCAAATGCCGCTGTAAATGCTACAAAGCTGGATTGAGATGTGCCCGCCTTTGCTGCCACAGCATAAAACCAAATTGTTCCCCCCAGAGTAATTGCCGCATAAACAGCATTGCTGATTTTTAATATGAACGGAGGGTTGTACCTCAGCTTTCCTTCTTCGGAATAAAGTTGTGCCCATTTTGCAAACGCACGTTCTTCTGCCCCTGCCAATTTTATCTTCTGCATTCCACCAAACAAGGCATATAGCAATCCATTTAACTGTGTGGCCAATTTCACTCTTTTTGCTGATTGCCTTACCTGAAGCATAGCAACCAAAACAATGCACCCAAAGGTAGCAAGTGTAACCATAAGTGCAGGAAACACCAGTTCTTGGGCAAAAACAGACATTTGAACAAGATATGCCAGCGAAAACAAAGTTGCCAAACCGGTGGTTAGCACCACATCCGAAACTGTTTTCACCAATTCCGCCACGGAATTTATTCTGTGCGAAAGATCGCCAACTGCATGTTGCTTGAAAAAAACGGCAGGCAAAGAAAACACCCTTGCCATAGCAGCGCATTCAGCGGAAAAATGAATCTTATCGTTCACCCGAGCCAAAATTAGCTTTTTAGAAATTCCAAACAACAGCCCCGAAATGGTGGCTCCAAACAACAGCCCTGCTACAGGCAAAATATTGCTTTTCATGCCGCTGGGAATCACGCTATCGAAAATCAGTTTATTTAAATATGGCGTTACCAACCCCAATGCCGCCACCAGCAAGCTGGACAAAACAATCCATAAAATATCCCCACGAGACACGCTTTGCACCAAAAATTGAAGTAGATCGAAAAGCTTTAGCGGGCGCAGCGGCAAGCTTTTATAAAAGCTGATTGCCTGACGCTGGATGTTGGCATCGGTTTTTCTATTAATCCGAACCAACTGCCCTGTTTGGGCATCCACATACGCATAGCCAGATGGAAATGCAGGCAACAACGCCACCATGTCTCCCTGTTGCGTTTTGCCCAGCAGTGGGCCGGTGGTTTGTTTCCACCACTGGCCGCTAAGCTCCACCTCTCTATGCATAACCCCTGTGGGGCGCAGCATGTACAGCATGCGCTCCTGCTGATCTTGTAGTTCTTCGGGCACTGCCACCACATTGGCCTTTAAATATTGCAGCACACACACCATTGCATGGTCTATTTTTGCATCGGCTTTCTGCTCCTCCGCTTTCGTTTTATTGAAAATAGACAGCAACTGCCGATATGCATCCTGCATTGTGTCATTTGCATTTTTGTTTCGCTGTTTATTTTCCAATTTTGTGTCCCTTCCTAGTTTCGTATCAGTTCCGCATATTTTCCGTTTGAACGCAGTAGGCTTTCATGCGTGCCCCGCTCTGTTACCACGCCCTCATCCATTACAAGAATTTCGTCGCAATCCCGTATTGTGGAAAGCCTATGCGCAATGATAATCAGCGTAATTCCACTTTCCTTTAACGTATCCATAATTCTCTTTTCCGTGTGTACATCCAGTGCGGAAGTTGCCTCGTCCAAAATCAACAAAGAAGGCTTTGCAGCAAGCGCTCTGGCAATTTCCAGCCGTTGCTGTTGCCCTCCCGAGAAATTTTTGCCGCCTTCCTTTATGATGGCAGCGTAGCCCTCTGGTCTTTGCATAATTTCTTCGTGTATTTGTGCCATTTTACAGGCCTCTATTATCTGTGTTTGCGGAATGGCCGCATCCCACATAGAAATATTGTTTTCCACTGTGTCCTCAAACAAAACAATGCTTTGATCCACAACACCAATGGAACCCACCAGCACCGAACGATCCAGCTTTTCCCGCGCAATGCCATCAAACTGTATGCTGCCTTCCCACGGCGGATAAAGCCCTGAAATCAATTTTGCCAAAGTGGACTTCCCGCTGCCCGAAGCCCCTACAAAAGCCACGCTACCGCCCGCTTTTACATGCAACGAAAAATCTTTAATCAACGGTTCGCCAAGCCTGCTGTAACCAAATTCTATTTTCTCCATTGTCAATTCGCCACTGAGTGCTTTGGTTTTGTCTTGTTCACGCACACTGCCAGCTTGCACATCCGGTTGGTATTTGAATACATCTTCCACGCGCTCCATTTGCGTGCGCATTTCCACAAAAACCTGCCCCAAACCCACTATTTCGTTCACCGGCATCATAAACGAGAACAAGAAACCCTGAAACGCCAACAACATACCAATGGTGAATTGCCCATCAATAATGAGAAAAACACCCAACATTAATACCGCTGCATTGGTAAGCTGCTGCACCAGCTGGGGGATCATCATATAGAACTGGTTGGCTTTTTCCAGCGATACCATTGCATTGTTTGCCCGTGCAAAAGTGCCGCTCCACCGTTCAAAATAGCTGTTTTCCGCACCTGCCGATTTTATGCTTTCTATCATATCGATACCGGCCATGGTTACGCCCGCCAGCTGCCCCGCATCGCGCTCTATTACCCTGCTGTCGGTCATCCTTCGCGCAGCAATAAAGCGCATGGAAAAAATATTGATAGCAACCGCCGCAATGCCCACCACCGACAATAGAACACTGTAGCGAAACATAATGGCCGCATACAAAAAAAGCAATATGCAGCTAATGCCCAGCGGCGCAATTTTCCCAATTAATGTGGATGCTATGCTTTCGTTGCTGTCCTGCCTTTGCACCACATCCCCTATGTATCTTTGTGCAAAAAACGAAACCGGCAGCCGCAACACATGCCACACAAATGACGCACTTGCCTGCACTGCCATTTTGCCCTGCACTTTCAACCAGTAAACATTCTGCATTACGTTACACAAAAACTGGAAGACCAGCACGCCAACCATAATCATAAGCAGCATATACAGCCACTCTGTTGTTTTTCCGGAAAGAATATAATCCATAAATATTTTAGAGAAAAAAGGAATGAGAATGGCCACCGCCGCATTCAACACCGACCACAGCATAATGAAAACAATCATTCCGCCACTGCCCTGCAAACGTTTTTTTGCAAATGCCACTGTGCTGGAAGGCTTTCCCTCTTTTTGAAATTGATCCCCCGGCTGGAAGCAAAGCACGATGCCGGTAAACGACTTGTCCAGTTCTTCCCTGCTTACCACAAGAGTGCCTCTGGCAGGATCGTTTATGACTGCCTGATCCTTTTTAAAGCCATTCAGCACAACAAAATGATTGAAATTCCAATGCAATATAACAGGAAAAGTGCAAGTTTTAAGTTGCTCTACCTCCATGCGATACCCCCGCGCCTCCATGCCATGCAGCCTGGCTGCGCACACAAGATTCTTGGCACTGCTGCCGTCCCGCGACACGCCGCAATCCACACGCATTTGCTCTAAAGATATCCACCTGCCATAGCTGGCCAGCACCATTGCAAGGCAAGCGGCACCACATTCCACCGCTTCCATCTGTATCATGACAGGTATTTTTTTAACTGCCATTTGCTTTCCCCATGTATCAACCTCAAACTATATTGTATTTCCTATAAAAGAATTTCATACGGTTTTTGCTCTTTCAGCACAATTGCCAAGTCTGTCTCCGTACCAATTTCCAAATCCAGCATTCTGCCTTTTTCATTGGACCATTTCGCTTTATTTTTGACACCCTGCGCATTTGCATCCAGCAAAATAGAGATGCGCACCTCTACCAGCGCGCCTGCTTCTCTCATTCCCAAAACAGACTGCAAATCCCCCACCGTTGCTAGGATATCGGCATCAGTTACGGGATATTGCCCTACATAGCTAACATAGCCATACATATAGCCATACTCTTCCCGCGGGGCAAATGAAGGCGAAATCTGCACCTCCATCCCTTTTTGAATGCGCTTTGCGGTGTCCATATCCACATAGCTAATAACAGTGGATACATTTGTGCCCTCTTCTATCATAGCAATATTTGCAATGGGCTCTCCCTGCGCCACCACTTTGTTCAGCCGTTGCGCGGAAAGCACCACGCCATACACCTGCGAGCGAATGACAGATAGATCGTCGTACGCCTCTTGCAATTTGCTAATCTGCTCTGCATCTGTACTTTGTTTGTTTTTCAATTCCAGTATTTGTTCAATGATTTGGTTTTGGGGCACCACCGCTATGATATCGTGCGGGCTAATTTCCTGCCCCTGCCGTACGCGCATATCACTTATTTTCCCATCGGCAGGCGCCATAACGGTTACAATGCCATCAGCCGGAAAGATAATGCCTGTTGCGGGTATGGTGCTGGGAATGCTGCCCAGAAAAAACCAAACGATAACCGCTACCAAAACGGCAAGGAAAGCCAGTAAAACCACCCATACCCCGGGGTTGGTTATTTTAATATACTCATTCAATGTTTCCGGAGAAGAAATGCTATCCAACGCTTTTTTTCTAAACAGATCGTTATCCGCCATACACACGCTCCATTTTTCTTTTTTGCACTGCGCACGCAATGCTTCGCTATAAATTCTTCAATGCAGGCACTCTCAATTTCGCAAGCGCACGCGAAACCACCGTTCCCACCGTGCTTTCGTTCATCTCCATTATCAACGCAATCTGCCTGTTGGTATACCCTTCAAAAAATTTGTAATAAATAATAAGGCGATCCCACTGATTCAACTTTTGCAATTCTGCATAGATTTGTTTTCGTTTGGGAGATATAAGTTGTTCCCTTTGCACTTCAAATTCCACTGCCAGCGTTTGTGCAATATCGGGGTTGTCCTCCAAAGAATATTCCACCTTGCGCTTGCGATAAAAATCAATTACCGTATTCTTGGCAATGCGATAAAGCCAAGTGGAAAACTTGGCTTTATCGCTGTCATACTGATGTGCATTTTTTGCTACTTTCATGAAAACATCACTTACAATGTCTTCTGTGTCTTCTTTGGAAAGAATTTGATAAAACACATAGTTATAAATTTTATGATAGTAGGTTTGGTACATCAACTCAAATCCATTTTTTGTTATAATATCTACATCCAAAAAAGTTTCTCCCAATACAACTTATACTAATTCTTGATTAAAAACGTTATACGTTTTTAATCCGTGCCATAGGCA
>CAZQBV010000098.1:0-8972 GCA_964592125.1 uncultured Christensenella sp. | reverse complement strand
ACACAAAAATCCTTCGCGATGCCAACGACTCGATTTCTGTGCGGTATCGCCCTAGATCAAATAGGCGTAGTGATTCACAACTGCATTCATCAGTTTGCCCAAATCTTGCGGAAGGTTGCCCTCTTGCGTGGTGTCGAACTCTTTGCCCGCCAGCCGGATGAGGAATTGATCGTTTTCCAGCACCACAAAGCCTTCGTTTTTGCTGTTGTTAAAATCGGCTTTGTTTGCAAATAGTGTGAACTTATCCAAGTAGGGCGCGCTGGAATAGGGGCAGAAGGTTTCGCAGTTGCCACACTCGTTACACAGCGCATCCACATGCAGTATTTGTGGGCGACCATTCACCAATATGCTAACATTGGCGCGGTTGGGGCAAACATCCACGCAGCATTCACACACGGTATCGCAAGCCAGACAGCGTTGTGCTTCGCATTCGGCATCGCAGGCATATTGCAGTATGCCTTTTTTGGAACGGGCGGCTGCCACATCGGTATCGGCATGCTCGTTTTGCGGTGGCGCGGTGCAAATGGCGTTTGCAATTTGCGCTGCGTCTGCAATGGCTTCCACAATGGTGGCGGGGCCACGGTTTGCATCACCTGCAATATACACATTTGGCTGGCTGGTTTGCAGGGAACTATCCACCAGCGCACGGCCGTTTTGTTCCACAATAATTCCGTTTTGCTGTAAATAGGCTGCATCCACCCTCTCGCCCCCCGCTGCAATTACGGTGTTGGCAGGTATCTTTACTGTTTCGTCCGAAGCCACAGGGCTGCGCCGTCCGGATTCGTCCGGTGCGCCCAGAACCATCTTTTGGCAGGTAAGCATGCCATCTTCCAATGAAAGCGGGGAAAGCAGCTCCATAAATTCCACGCCGTCTGTCAGCGCCTCTTGCAATTCCTCTTCATCCGCGGGCATATAGCGCTTGGTACGGCGGTATACCAGCCGAACATTTTGCACGCCCTGCACACGTTTGGCAGCACGGGCAGCGTCCATTGCAGTGTTGCCACCGCCTATTATCACCACATCCTCGCCCAGCGAACCAACGGTTCCCGCACGAAACTGTGTTAGAAAATCAATTACGTTTGTTACACTGCCATTTTGCAATTGTACGGTTCCCTTTTGGTAGGCGCCAATGGCCAACACAATGTGCAGGAAGCCCTGTGCCTGAAGCTCGGCTATGCTGGGGGCAGGCATTCCGGTTACAAATTCCACACCCAGCTTTTCCACCAACTGTACGTCTTTTTCCACAACAGAATCGGGAACGCGGAATGCGGGTACTACATTGCGCACAATGCCGCCCAGCTCCTTGTCCTTTTCGAATAGGGTAACGGGCACGCCACGCTTTGCTAGAAAATAAGCAACTGCCAGACCAGCCCCACCTCCGCCAATAATAGCAGTGCGCTCACCTGTTTTTTCGGGTGGCTCTATGGTATTCAGCAGGGCGGTGAACGCTTGCTCTGCCGCCAAAAGCTTTGTGCCGCGAATATCCACAGGCTGTTCATAGAAATTGCGTGTGCATTTGTCCATGCAATGATGTGTGCATATGGTGCCTGTCATAAAGGGCAGTGGGTTTTTTTCCACAATAACCTGCAATGCTTCCAAATACTTGCCTTCGCCCGCCAGCTTCACATAGGTGGGGATATCCTGCCCAATGGGGCAGCCATCCTTGCAGGGGGCGGCAAAACAGTCTATCAGCGGCACCTTTGCCGCCATTTTGCGCGTGGGTATGGGCTTTATGGGCTTGCGATAGGCATTGTCACTTAGCGCGTGGTTCTTCAATTCCTCCACAGCCTGTGGCGATACGCCCGCCCAGCTGCTGTAGTTTTCGCCATACAGTTCCTGTGCCAATTGCTGCAAACGATTGTAGCCGCCTGCTTTTAGCAAGGTGGTGGCCAATGTGATGGGCCAAATACCTGCATGGAAAAGCGCCTGAATGTTGAAGGCATCAATACCACCGGAAAAAGAAATGCGCAGCTTGCCATCAAATTCCTTGCTTAACCTGTCGGCCAAAGAAATGGTGAGAGGGTACAGAGAACGACCGGACATATACATTTCCTCGCCGGGCAGCTCGTTCTGCGCAATTTTTACAGGGAAGGTGTTGGTTAGCTTTACGCCAAAGCTGGTGCCGCCTTTGTTTGCCAGTGCCTGTAGGCGCTGTATCATGGGCACTGCATCGCTATACTGCAAATCATTTTTGAAGTGGTGGTCGTCAAACGCCATATAGTCGAAGCCCAAATCGTCCATTGTTTTGCGGGCATATTCATATCCCAACAGTGTGGGGTTGCATTTTATATAGGTGTGCAGCTTTTTCTCTGTAATCAGATAACTGGCAATGCGTTCAATTTCTGCGGGGGGGCAGCCATGCAAAGTGGAAAGTGTGATGGAGCCGGAAACTTGGGGCGAAATGGATTGGATGTAGGCCGCATCAATGTTTTTGAACTGCGGAAGATGCTCCATTGCGGCAGCAATGCACTCCTGCCACACCGGAAGGTGGCTGGCATCGCGCATGCCCTCTATATAATCGTCTATCTTTTTGGAGGAAATCCCCTCGAAGTCGTACCCCACACTCATGTTGAACAGGAATCCGTCTGGCGAACCAAAACCAAATTCTTTGGAAAGCAACTTTAGCAAAAACCATGCTTTCACATATTCATTCAGTGCGTTGGGCACAGTCAGTTCTGTAGACCATTCCACATTGTAGCACTCGTCCTCTGCGCGGATGCAGGGCTTGGATACGGGAAGATCTTCACCATCCAATGTTTGCACCGTTTTCAGCTCAAAAAAGCGAGAGCCGCATACATAGGAGGCCACAATGTTTTGTGCCAACTGCGTGTGCGGGCCTGCCGCCGGGCCAAAGGGCACTTCCAAATTGCCGTCAAACAATGGCAAGTTTTTTGCTTTGTTCGCATAAAAATATTTAAAAGTGCCAAATATGGTTCCGTAGCGTTCCTTCTCGGTTAAAATTTGCTGCAATAAGTTGCTTGGTGTTATGGGAGTCATTTTATCGCTCATGTATTATACCCCTTTTATCTATACTATTTATATACTGGTTTGTGTGAGTTTTAGAAAAGTTGTACCAATCCCATTTAAAAATGCTTGCATTTATATCCGCAAGGGATACATCGTAATAGTGCGAAGCGCGTTTGGGATGGCGTAAGACGTGTTCCGCGCTGTCTTTGCGCGGAACACGCGTATTGCAAAGTGGTCAGGCATTTATTCTGTTCCATAGGTTTTGTGCATTTTCCCTGCTTTTTGCCATAATTTGCGCCTCGTCCGCCACTTTTATTTCGCGGTCTTGCATAAGCACCTGGCCATTTGCAATGGTGGTGGTTACGCTGCGGCCATTCATGCCAAACAGAATGTGCGAGTTGTAGTTGCTTTCGTTCATGGGCGTTAGCGGGTTGTAATCGGTAACAATAATATCGGCATAGGCGCCGGGTGCTAGTACGCCAAGTGGTTTGCTAAAGTATTCCGCAGCTATTTGTGGGTTGTTGCCGAACAGCATTTGGGGAATTTCCCCCCATGCCACATTTGGGTTGCACAGGTTGTGCTTGTGAATGATGTTACCCACCTTGTAGGATTCGAACATATCGTTTGTGTATCCGTCGGTACCCAGCCCCACGGGAATGCCCTGCTGCATCATGGCAAGCACTGGGCCGCAGCCCACGGCATTGCACATGTTGCTTTCGGGGTTGTGTGCCACCTTGGTTTTGGTGTGCGCCAGCAGTTCCATTTCGCGGGGGGTAATGTGTATGCAGTGCCCGGCGATGGTTTTTTCCCCCAATATGCCCATATCGAAAAGCCGCTCTACGGTACGCTTGTTGTATTTTTGCAAGGAGTCGTACACATCGTCCAGCCCTTCGGCAACATGAATGTGATAGCCGTGGTTGCCCGGCATTTGCGCTATGCAATATTCCAGCGTTTCGTTGGAGAGTGTAAAGGGGGCGTGCATTCCCATCATACCCTTTTGCATGTCGCTTTCGTCCTTTTGTGCCGCATTCATAAAATCCACATTTTCTTTCACTGCAGCTTTCATTTTGTCTTTGCCGTCGCGGTCGGATATTTCAAAGCACAGGTTGGCACGAATGCCCAGTTGCTTTGCCGCATCGGCTATGGTAAACAGGCTGCCCTCTATGGCGCCGTAGCTGGCGTGGTGGTCAAACACAGTGGTGCAACCGGTTTTAATGCAATCTATATAGGTGGAAAGTGCACTGTACTTTATTTCTTCCATATTTAGCTGACGATCCAGCCGCCACCACAGCCCCTCCAAGATATCCATAAAATTTTTGGGGTTGTGACCATTGATGGAAATGCCGCGTGCCATGGCACTGTATATATGATTGTGTACGTTAATAAGCCCGGGCATAATAATGCCGCCATGTGCATCAATCCATTCAGCTTGCGGGTGCGCCTGCCGCATACTGGCGGTATCACCCACTTTTATAATAGTATTGCCCTCTACCAAAACGCAGCCGCTTGGCAAAAAAGTATTGCTGCTGTCTCTGGCAATCAGCGTTCCGTTTCCAATTAACAGTGTTTTCATTGTAACCAACCTCCCTGTTGTTTCCATTGTGGAGCCAGATGGCTTTTTTGAACCTTGTTGTGACAGAATCATATTTAATTAATTAAGTTAGAAACTACGTTGTATTAAAAATTGTTTATTGCTTATGTCTAAGATGTTGCTCTATTTAGGCTACATTTTAACACCCATATACTAGAAATGCAATAGAAAACAAGAAAATTTTTCTGAAAACAGAAAAATTTTATGATAAAATGATTGACTTGTATTTTTTTTGTGTTATTCTAAACATAAGGCAAAATAAACTTACATGAAATCTATAAATAAAAAATTAACAACAAATAAAAAATGGATAGATCACTCTGAGAACTGTTTAGAAAGAAGGAATGGTATGAAAGATGGCGTTTTGTCAATAGAATTTTTTCAAAGATTGGCAAAGGGTCTGGCGGCGCAGTTTGGAAGCAATTGCGAGGTGGTGCTGCATGATATGAGCACGGAAAACACCATACTACTGATAGAGAATGGGCATATCACAAACCGCAAGGTTGGGGATGGCCCCTCGCATGTGGTGTTGGACGCAATGAAAGCAGACAAGGGCATGTTACAGGATCATGTGGGGTATTTAACCAAAACACACGATGGGCGCATACTGAAGTCTACCACCATTTATGTGAGAGACGATGATGGCGCTGTGGTAGGCATTCTTTCCATTAATTACGATATTACCGGACTGATGATGGCAGATAGCGCTATCAAATCCATTATAAGCCATGAAGAGGATGAGCAAGAGCCATCCAACATTCCGCAGAATGTGAACGAACTTTTGGATGAGCTGATAGACAGCGCGGTTCATTGCATAGGGAAGCCTGTGGCAATGATGTCGAAGGATGAGAAGAAAAGCGCGATACAGTACTTAAACAACGCAGGGGCTTTTTTAATCTTAAAATCGGGCGACAGGGTATCGCAACACTTCGGCATATCAAAAGCAACACTATATAGCTACATAGACGCAAAACAACAGGATTAGCGGTTTTCGCTGGAATCCGGGTGAAATGCACAGGGTGCATTGCGCATCTTTATTGTACACTTTTTTTGGAAAAATGCAGGAGGTTAGCACAAAATGGAAACAGTAAAATGGGTAAAAAATAACTTGCCAAAAACAGAGAACACAATGCTGCACATGATGGCAAGGGAGGAAAGCGAGAAGGCACGCGCTTTTCACAAAAGCTTTCCCCAATATGAAATGACGCCGTTGCGGAGTTTGGAAAAACTTTCCGAATATCTGGGAATTCATGGATTGTATGTAAAGGACGAGTCCTATCGCTTTGGCTTGAATGCCTTTAAGGTGTTGGGCGGTTCCTACGCCATGGCACGGTATATTGCGCAGCAAACAGGCCGTGATATTAGCGAATTGACCTACGATGTGATGGTGTCGGACGAACTGAAAAAAGAATTTGGGCAGGCGGTGTTTTTTACGGCAACCGATGGAAACCACGGCCGCGGTGTGGCGTGGGCTGCGAACAAACTGGGGCAAAAGGCAGTGGTGTATATGCCCCGAGGCTCTTCAAAGGAACGTTTGGATAACATTGCGAAGGAAAATGCCACGGTGACCATAGAGGATATGAACTATGACGAGTGTGTGCGGTTGGCCGCAAAAACTGCTGCGGAAACCAAAAATGGCGTGGTGGTGCAAGACACAGCGTGGGATGGTTACGAAGAAATACCCACATGGATTATGCAAGGCTATGGCACCATGGCTATGGAAGCAAGCGAACAACTGACGGCGGCGGGGGTAACACGTCCCACACATGTTTTTGTGCAAGCGGGTGTGGGCTCTTTAGCGGGCGCAGTGCAGGGCTTTTTTGCCAACCTATACCCCGGCAATTGCCCCAAAACAATTATTATGGAAGCAAACGCGGCAGATTGCCTGTACCAAAGCGCGGCGGCAGGTGATGGCAAGCCCTACGCAGTGCATGGCGATATGCAAACCATTATGGCGGGGCTGGCCTGTGGCGAGCCCAATACCATTTCTTGGGATATACTAAAAAACAACAGCAGCTACTTTGTTTCCTGTCCGGATTGGGTTTCCGCAAGGGGAATGCGTATACTGGGCGCGCCTGTAAAAGGTGACCCACAAGTGATTTCCGGTGAATCCGGTGCGGTGGGCGCGGGACTAATAGCCACGTTGATGACAGACCCGGCCTATGCAGTGCTGCGAAAGGAAATTGGGCTGGATGAAAATTCTACGATACTGATGTTCTCCACCGAAGGAGATACGGACGAGCAGCAATATAAAAACATTGTGTGGAATGGCGCATATTAATAACGAGATAACGAATAGAAAGGAAGATGAAAAAATGGATTTTAATGCAGTGAAAAAGGCGGCAGAGAGCTATGAAAAGCAAATGACAAAGTTCCTTCGGGATCTAATAAAAATTCCCGGTGAAAGCTGTGGCGAAGAAGGTGTAGTGAATCGCATAGCGGAGGAAATGAGGGCGCTGGGCTTCGACAAAGTGGAGATAGACCCCATGGGCAACGTGCTGGGCTATGTGGGCACAGGAAAAACATTGATAGCGTATGATGCGCATATAGATACGGTAGGCCTGGGGGAAATGAGCAACTGGACATTTGACCCCTATGAAGGCTACGAAACGGAAACGGAAATTGGTGGCCGGGGCGCTTCCGATCAACTGGGCGGTATTGTATCGGCAGTGTATGGCGCAAAGATTATGAAGGACTTGGGGCTGATTTCGGACAAGTATACAGTGCTGGTAACGGGAACGGTGCAAGAGGAAGACTGCGATGGCCTGTGCTGGCAATATATTATAAATGAAAGCAAAGTGAAGCCGGAATTTGTGGTAATTACCGAGCCCACCAACGGCAATATTTACCGTGGGCAACGCGGACGCATGGAAATTCGTGTGGAAGTAAAGGGCGTAAGCTGCCACGGCAGCGCTCCCGAACGCGGAGACAATGCAATCTATAAAATGGCGGATATTTTGCAGGAAGTGCGCGACCTGAACCCCAAGCTGATGAACAACGATTTTCTTGGCAAGGGCACGTTGACCGTATCCGAAATATTCTTCAATTCACCCTCGCGCTGTGCAGTTGCGGATATGTGTGCCATCTCTATTGACCGCAGGCTAACAGATGGAGAGACTTACGAGAGTGCGCTGGAAGAAATTCGGGCATTGCCTTCTGTGAAAAAATATGGCGCGGAGGTGAGTATGTACAAATACGACCGCCCCAGCTATAAAGATTTGGTTTACCCCACAGATTGCTACTTCCCCACATGGGTCATTCCAGAGGATCATGATGCCACACAGGCAATGGTGCAAGCCTACGAAGGTATGTATGGTACACCCAAGGTGGATAAGTGGACGTTTTCTACCAATGGCGTTTCCATTATGGGGCGCTATGGCATTCCCTGCATAGGCTTTGGCCCGGGAAAAGAAGAGGAAGCACATGCACCCAACGAGAAAACATGGAAGGCCGATTTGGTAAAATGTGCAGCGGTATATGCTGCCCTGCCAGAACTCTACTGTGCAAACAAATAATAAATCATTTAAATTGATATAAAGATATAAAGAAAGGTATAAGAAAAATGGCTATAGACAAATATATAAGCAGACTGAATGCACTGAATTTCAACAAGATGTTCTCCAACGACTTTTTGCTGACATGGGAAAAGACCCGTGACGAGCTGGACGCCACATTTACCGTGGCGGAGGCATTGCGCTTCCTGCGCGAAAGCAATATTTCCACCCGTATTTTCGACAGCGGGCTGGGCATTTCGCTGTTCCGCGACAACTCCACCCGCACCCGCTTTTCCTTTGCATCTGCTTGCAACTTGCTGGGTCTGGAAGTACAGGATTTGGACGAAGGTAAATCTCAAGTGGCACATGGCGAAACTGTGAGAGAAACTGCCAATATGGTTTCCTTCATGGCAGATATCATTGGCATTCGTGACGATATGTACATTGGCAAGGGCAATGCATACATGCGGGAAGTTTCCCAAGCGGTGCAGGATGGATACAAAGACGGCGTGCTGGAGCAACGCCCCACGCTGGTGAACCTGCAGTGCGATATAGACCACCCCACACAGTCTATGGCGGATGCGCTACATTTGATTAACGAATTTGGTGGGATAGAGAACCTGAAGGGCAAGAAAATTGCAATGACATGGGCATATTCTCCCTCTTATGGAAAACCGCTTTCCGTGCCACAGGGTATCGTGGGGCTGATGACCCGCCTAGGTATGGATGTGGTGCTGGCACACCCCGAAGGCTATGAAATAATGAGCGACGTGGAAAAAGTGGCGCAGGAGAATGCACTGCAGTCTGGTGGCTCTTTCAAGCGCACCAATAACATGGCAGAAGCGTTTAAAGATGCAGATATTGTGTACCCCAAGAGCTGGGCGCCTTTTAAAGCGATGGAGCAGCGCACAGACCTGTAC